>NZ_QEQT01000072.1:0-106001 GCF_003311655.1 Prauserella sp. PE36
TTCGACGCCACGACGGAAGAGCTGCGGGAGAAGCTGCTGGCGTTCATGGACGAGCACGTCTACCCCGCCGAGCCGGTGTTCCACGAGCAGCTCGCCGAACGCGAGAACCCGTGGACCAGCGTGCCGGTGGTCGAGGAGCTCAAGGCCGAGGCACGCAAGCGCGGGCTGTGGAACTTCTTCCTGCCCGGGGAACACGGCGCGGGGCTGACCAACCTGCAGTACGCGCCGCTGGCCGAGATCACCGGCCGCAGCCCCTCGCTCGCCCCGACCGCGCTCAACTGCGCCGCCCCGGACACCGGCAACATGGAAGTGCTCGCCATGTTCGGCAACGAAAAGCAGCGCGAACAGTGGCTGCAACCGTTGCTGGACGGGGAGATCCGCTCGGCGTTCGCGATGACCGAACCCGACGTCGCCTCCTCCGACGCGCGCAACATCGCCACCCGCATCCGCCGCGACGGCACCGACTACGTGATCAACGGGCGCAAATGGTACATCTCCGGCGCGATGAACCCGAACTGCCGGATCTTCATCGTGATGGGCAAAACCGACCCCGACGCCGAACCACATCGGCAGCAGAGCATGATCCTGGTGCCCAGGGACACCCCCGGCGTGCACATCAAACGCGGCATGCACGTGTTCGGCTACACCGACGGCGACCACGGCGGCCACGCCGAGGTCGTCTTCGACAACGCCCGCGTACCCGCCGACAACCTGATCGCCGAAGAAGGCAGCGGCTTCGCCATCGCCCAGGCCCGCCTCGGCCCCGGCCGCATCCACCACTGCATGCGCCTGATCGGCATGGCCGAACGCGCCATCGAACTGATGTGCCGCAGAGCCACCGCCCGCGAAGCCTTCGGCAAAACCCTCGCCCAGCAAGGCGTGATCCAGGAATGGATCGCCGAGGCACGCGTACGCGTGGAACAGCTACGACTGCTCGTGCTCAAGACCGCCTGGCTCATGGACACCCAGGGCAACAAAGGCGCCCACACCGAGATCCAGACCATCAAGATCGCCACCCCCACCTCCGTCGAATGGATCCTCGACAAAGCCATCCAAACCCACGGCGCCGGCGGCGTCTCACAGGACTTCCCCCTCGCCGAACTCTGGGCAGCCGCCCGCATGCTCCGCCTGGCCGACGGACCCGACGAAGTCCACAAACGCTCACTCGCCCGCCGCGAACTGAAGAGGTACCTGTGATGAGTGAGTCCGCTGTAGACGCCAAGGAACTCCGGGAGCGCGTCGCCGCGCTGCTCGCCGCACACGACCCCGCGACCACGGACCGGCTGGAGTTCCTGCGCGCCCGGTTCGACGCCGGACTGGCGTGGGTGCACTACCCCGAGGGACTCGGCGGGCTCAACGCGCCCCGCGAACTGCAGTCCGTCGTGGACGCCGAGCTGGCCGCGGCGGGCGCGCCGGACAACAACCCGCGCCGCATCGGCATCGGGCTCGGCATGGCCGCGCCCACGGTGCTGAGCTACGGCTCCGACGAGCTGAAGCGCCGCTTCCTGCGTCCACTGTGGACCGGCGAGGAGGTGTGGTGCCAGCTCTTCTCCGAACCGGGTGCCGGATCGGACCTCGCCGCGCTCGGCACGCGCGCCGTGCGCGATGGTGACGAGTGGGTGGTGAACGGGCAGAAGGTGTGGACCTCCAGCGCCCACACCGCGCGGTGGGCGATCCTGGTGACCCGCACCGATCCCGATGTCCCCAAGCACGCGGGCATGACCTACTTCGTGTGCGATATGACGCATCCGGGCGTGGAGGTGCGCCCGCTGCGCCAGATCACCGGCGAGGCCGAGTTCAACGAGGTGTTCCTCACCGACGTGCGGATCCCCGACGCGCACCGGCTCGGCGCCGTCGGCGAGGGCTGGCGGGTGGCGCAGACGACGCTGATGAACGAGCGGGTGGCCATCGGCGGCAACGCGATGCCACGCGAGGGCGGGATGCTCGGCAAGGTCGCGGCGACGTGGCGGGAGCGGCCCGAGCTGCGCACTGCGGAGCTGCACGACCGGCTGCTGACGCTGTGGGTGGAGACGGAGGCGTTCCGGCTCGCCGGGACGCGGCTGCGCCAGCAGCTCGCGGTCGGCTCGCCGGGCCCGGAGGGCTCCGGGATGAAGCTCGCGTTCGCGCGGCTGTCTCAGGCGCTGTCCGGGCTGGAGGTGGAGCTGCTCGGCGACGAGGGGCTGCGCTACGACGACTGGACGATGCGCAGGCCCGAGCTCGTCGACTTCACCGGCCGCGAAGCCGGGTACCGCTACCTGCGCGCGAAGGGCAACTCCATCGAGGGCGGCACCTCGGAGATCCTGCGCAACATCATCGCCGAGCGGGTGCTCGGACTGCCGTCGGAACCTCGCGCCGACAAGGACGTCGCCTGGAAGGACCTGCCCCGATGAGCAACCCGGACCTGCTGTACTCCGACGTCGAGACCGACCTGCGCGCGAGCGTGCGCGACCTGCTCACCGACCGCTGCGAGCCTTCCGCGCTGCTGGCCAGGGTCGAGAGCGCGGAACCCTACGACGCGAAGCTGTGGCGCACGCTGTCCGTGGAGCTGGGCCTGGCCGGGCTGCCGGTGCCGGAGGAACTCGGCGGCCAGGGCGCGTCGGCGCGGGAGACCGCGCTGGTGCTGGAGGAGCTGGGTCGCAGCGTCGCGCCGGTGCCGTTCCTCGGCAGCGCCGTGCTCGCCACGGCCGCGCTGCTGGGCGCCGACACCACTCACGAGCCGGTCGCGGCGCTGCTGCGCAGGCTGGCCTCCGGCGAGGCCACGGGTGCGCTGGCGGTGCCACTCTCCACCGCGCCGGGCACCGCGTTCCCTTCGGCCGTCGCCGCCGACGCCGACGGACGGCTGACGGGCACCGTGCGGTCGGTGGCCGACGGCTCCGCGGCCGACGTGTTCGTGGTACCGGCGAGCGGACCGGACGGGCCGGGGCTCTACGCGGTGGCGGCCGCGGCGGCTTCCGTGACCGAACCGGTGCCGCTGGACCTCACGCGCCGGATCGCCGACGTGACGCTCACGGACGCGGAGGCGACGTTGCTCGCCGGAGCGAACGGAGCTCCCGCCGCGCTGGAGCGCGCGCTGCTGACCGGCGCGGGTTTGCTCGCGTCCGAGCAGCTCGGCGTCGCGGAGTGGTGCCTGGAGACGACCGTCGCCTACGTCGGGGGCCGGTACCAGTTCGGCCGCCCGGTCGGCTCGTTCCAGGCTCTCAAGCACCGGCTCGCGGACGTGTGGCTGGAGCTGGTGGCCGCGCGGGCGGCGGCGCGCTACGCGGCCGACGCGCTCGCCTCCGGCAGCGACGACACCGGCGTGGCCGTGGCGGTCGCCCAGTCGTACTGCTCGACGGTCGCGGTGCACGCGGCCGAGGAGTGCGTGCAGCTGCACGGCGGCATCGGCATGACGTGGGAGCACCCCGCACACCTGTACCTCAAGCGCGCCAAGGCCGACCAGATCGCCCTGGGCACCGCGGGCAGGCACCGCTCCACCCTGGCGACCCTGGTGGACCTCCCCGGCTAGACCCGACCGCAGTGAAGGCCACCTTGCCTGCGTTGAACGCAGGCAAGGTGGCCTTCACTGCGGGTGGCTAGGCGCGGGTGGTCAGGCGCGGGTCTCCGTGACCAGCCAGTCGAGGTAGCCGGTGTGCCCGCCGGTGATCGGGGTAACGATCACCTCGGGCACGTCGTAGGTGTGCCGCGCCTTCAGCTCCTCGACGAGTGCGCCGGCGCGGTCGGCGGCCGTCTTCACCTCGACCCGCCACTCACTGGCGGTCTCCACGGCGCCCTCCCAGCGGTAGACGCTCGTGATGGGCCCGACGATCTGCGCGCACGCGCCGGTCCTCGTCTCGACGGCCGCCGCCGCGAGCGCGTGCGCGGCGTCCTCGGAGTCCGTGGTGGTCGCGACGATGACGTGCTCGGTAGCCATGCCGACACCCTAGGGCTCCACCCGGGATCAGGGCTGGACCGCCTGCTCCACCTTGCGCTGCAGCTTGTTCATACCGCCGAGCCAGCGTTCGTTCTGGGTGGCTCGCGCGGCGTAGTAGTCGGCGATCTCGGGGTGCGGCAGGATCAGGAACCGCCCGTCGCGAAGGCCCTCCAGGCAGGTGTCGGCCACGTCCTCCGGCTCGATCGCGGACGCGCCCATGATGAACTCGCCCTCCTTGCCGGTGTCGGCGAGCATCTTCGTGCGCACTCCCTGCGGGCAGATCGCCTGCACCGTGATGCCGCGGTGCCGGTAGGTCACCGACAGCCACTCGGCGAACGCGAGCGCGCCGTGCTTGGTGACCGAGTACGGCGCCGAGCCGAGGCTGGTGAGCAGCCCGGCCGCCGAGACGGTCGCGAGGAAGTGCCCTCGTCCCCGCTCCAGCCATCCCGGCAGCAGCTCCCGCGCGGCGCGCACGTGCGCCATCACGTTGACCTCCCACGACAGCGCCCAGCCGTCCTCGGTGGTCTCCGGCCCGCCGTGCACGGCCACGCCAGCGTTGGCGCAGAAGAGGTCCACCTCGCCGAGCGCGGCGCGCGCCTCGGCCACGAGCCGCCGCACGCCCTCCTCGCTCGCCGCGTCGCCCACCACGGCCGTGCCGCCGACCTCCTCCGCCACCGCGCGCACGGCGTCGCCGTCGAGGTCGGCGAGTACGAGCCGGGAGCCCTGCCCCGCCAGCTTCCTGGCGAGCGCGGCGCCGATGCCGCCGCCACCGCCGGTGATCACCACCCCGGCGCCGTCGAGTTCCACGCTCACAGGCCGCCGCCCAGCGTCACGCCGCCGTCGAGCACGAGCGTCTGGCCGGTCAGCCAGCTCGCCTGGTCCGAGAGCAGGAAGCCGACGGCGCCCGCGATGTCGGCGGGCACCCCGAGCCGCTTCATCGGGTAGGCCGAGGCCACCTCCTCCTCGCGGTTCTCGTACAGGGCGGTGGCGAACTTGGTCTTCACGATCGCGGGCGCGACGGCGTTGACCCTGATGCGGGGCGCCAGCTCGCCCGCGAGCTCCATGGTGAGCCGGATGAGCGCGGCCTTGGTGACGCCGTACATGCCGATGCCGGGTGAGGTGCGCAGCCCGGCGATCGAGGCGACGTTGACGACCGACCCGCCGTGCTCGCCCATCCACGCGTCACGGGCCTTGCGGGTCCAGGCCAGCGGCGAGAGCACGTTGACGCCGAACAGCTTGGCCGCGGCGTCGGTGTCGACGTCGAGGATCGGCCCGTAGATCGGGTTGATGCCGGTGTTGTTGACGAGGAAGTCGAGGCCGCCGAACGTCTCGATCGTCCTGGCGATGGCGTCGTCCTGGTGCGCCGGGTCGTCGGCCTTGCCGGGCACGCCGATGGCGACGGCGGCGCCGCCCAGCTCCTCCACCGCCTCGGCGAGCGGATCGGGATTGCGTGCCGTGATGCACACCTTCGCACCGCGCTCGACCAGCTCCTTGGCGATGCCGAGGCCGATGCCCCTGCTCGCCCCTGTCACAATGGCGACGCGATCCTTCAGCGAGTTCACCGGTGCCGTTCTCCAATCCGCGCTAAGCGCTCGCTTACAATCCCTGCATGACGATGTCGTTGTCGGCCGAGTTGTGGCCGGATGTCCAACCGGAAACAGCACGCAGGCTGATGCTGGCCGGCGTCGAGTCGTTCGCCCAGCGCGGCTACCACGCCACCACCACGCGCGACATCGCGGGCAGCGCGGGCATGAGCCCCGCCGCGCTGTACGTGCACTTTCCCTCCAAGGCCGCGCTGCTCTTCGCGATCAGCCGCAGCGGGCACGAGCAGGCGCTCGCCGTGGTGCAGGAGGCCGCCGAGAGCACCGACTCGCCGGTGGAGGCCATGCGCGAGATCGTCGAGCGGTTCGTGGCGTGGCACGCGCGGCGGCACACGGTGGCCAGGGTCGTGCAGTACGAACTGGGCGCCCTGCCCGAGCGGGAGTACGAGATCGTGGCGAACCTGCGCCGCGACATCGAGCGCATCGTGCGCGACCTCGTGGCCAGGGGCGTCGAGGAGGGGGCCTTCACGGTCGCCGATCCCGGCACGGCGGCGCGCGCCCTGCTGTCGCTCGGCATCGACGTGGCGCGCTGGTACTCCGACCGTTCGCGCAAGACGCCGGAGGTGCTCGGCAAGGAGTACGGCCAGCTCGCGTTGCGCATGCTCGGTGCCGCGCGGAGCTGACCGCGTCACCAGGACTACGTCGGCCACGGCGACATACTAAGCGCTCGCTCACCTGTCCCGCCACCGCCCGCTGCGAACCCGAGAATGCTTGCCGACGGCAGGCGCGCTGCCCGAGAGTGGAGATCATGACCGCGTTCGACCCCGCCGCCCTGCTCGCCGTGGCACGGGAGGAGGCCCGCACGGGCGAGGCCGAGGGCGGGGTGCCCATCGGCGCCGCCCTGTTCACCGTCACCGGCGAGCTGCTCGGGCGGGGACACAACCGGCGCGTCCAGGACGACGACCCCTCGATGCACGCGGAGACCAGCGCCTTCCGCGCGGCAGGGCGCCGCCCCCACTACCGCGACACGGTCATGGTCACGACGCTGTCGCCCTGCTGGTACTGCAGCGGCCTCGTGCGCCAGTTCGGCATCTCCCACGTCGTGATCGGCGAGGCGAAGACGTTCTCCGGCGGGCACGACTGGCTCGCCGAGCACGGCGTCGGCATCACCCTGCTCGAGGACCCCGAGTGCGTCGCGATGATGACCCGGTTCATCGAGCGCCGCCCCGACCTGTGGTTCGAGGACATCGGCACCGAGCCGCCCTCCGAGACCCCCCTGCAGTGAAGGCCACCATGCCTGCGTTGAACGCAGGCATGGTGGCCTTCACTGCGGACGGCCGGCACCGGCCACCGGCTCCAGCATCTTCGCCCACTGCCGCGTGATCTGCCGCCTGCGCGCGGTGTCGTCGGCGAGCAGGTTCGCCAGCCCGAGGCCGCGCGCGAGGTCCAGCGTCGCCTGCACCGTCTCCCGCACACCCACCCGCGACTCGTCCGCGCCCAGCAGCTCCACGGCCACCCGGTGCGCCTCGCGGCCGACCTTCGCCTGCAGCGGCACCAGCACCGCGCGGAGCGCCTCGTCGGTGGACGCGGCGACCCAGAGGTGCAGTGCCGCGCGGAACTTCTCGCCGGTGTAGAGGTCCAGCAGCATCCCCGCCACGGGCAGCGCGCGCGACGGGCCCGCAGGCAGCGCCGCCGCGCGCTCGCGCAGTTCGTCGATCTGCTCGTCGGCGAGATAGTCGACCGCGGCGACCACCAGGTCCTCCCGCGTCGGGAAGTGGTGCTGGGCCGCGCCGCGCGAGACGCCCGCGCGCTCGGCAACGACGGACATGGTGGTGCCGTGCCAGCCGAGCTCGGCCAGGCACTCGACGGCGGCGTCGATCAGCCGCCGCCGCGTGGTCCGGCTGCGCTCCTGCCTCGGCTCCCGCAGGACAGGAGTGTCGCGGGTCAAGCCGGATCAACCCAGAAGTCGAGCTGGAGATCCTCTTCCCGCTCCCCGATCCGGTACTTCGACAGGTCCGTGACGCCCTCGGCGGCCAGCACCTCGTCGTCGATGAGGAACCGCCCGGTGACCTCCCGGCTCGGCTTGGTCAGCACCGCGTACGCCGCGTCCGCCATGATCTCCGCCGTCCGCGACCGGTTGGCCAGCTCGGCGCCGACGACGTTGCGGATCGCGGCCGTGTCGATCGTCGTCCTCGGCCACAGCGAGTTCGCCGCGATGCCGTCCTCCTTCAGCTCCGCGGCGAGGCCGACGGTCACGAGGCTCATCGAGTACTTCGCGATGCTGTACGCCAGGTGCCCGGCCTGGAACCACTTCTCCTCGAGCCGGATGGGCGGCGAGAGGGTGAGGATGTGCGGGTTGGCCGATTGGCGCAGGTGCGGGATGGCGGTGCGCGACAGCACGAACGACCCGCGCGCGTTGATGTCCTGCATCAGGTCGTAGCGCTTCATCGGGATGTGCTCCGAGGGCGTCAGGTCGATCGCGCTCGCGTTGTTGACGACGATGTCGATGCCGCCGAACTGCTCGGCGGTCTTCGCCACGGCCGATGCGACGGCGTCCTCGTCGCGCACGTCACCGACGATCGGCAGCGCCTTGCCGCCTGCCTCCTCGATCGCCCTGGCCGCCGTGTAGATGGTGCCGGGCAGCTTCGGGTGTGGCTCGGTGGTCTTGGCGATCAGCGCGACGTTCGCGCCGTCGCGCGCGGCGCGCACAGCGATGGCCTCGCCGATGCCGCGGCTGCCGCCGGACATGATCAGCGTCTTTCCCGCCAGTGTCATGGCTGTGGTCTCCGTTTCAGTAGGACTTGGGCAGGCCGAGGCTGTGCTGGGCGACGAAGTTCAGCACCATCTCGCGGCTCACCGGGGCGATCCGGCCGACGCGCACGGCACCGAGCAGAGTGCCGAGGCCGTACTCGGTCGCCAGCCCGTTGCCGCCGTGCACCTGCACGGCCTGGTCGACGGCCCTGATGGCCACCTCCGCGCCCGCGTACTTGGCCATGTTGGCGGCCTCGCCCGCCCCGAAGTCGTCACCCGAGTCGTAGAGCGCCGCGGCCTTCTGCGTCATGAGCTTGGCCAGCTCCAGCTCGATCTTCACCTGCGCGAGCGGGTGCGCGAGACCCTGGTGTGAGCCGATCGGCACGCCGAAGACGCTGCGCTCCTTCGCGTAGGCCACGCCCTTGGCGAGCGCATACCTTGCGATGCCCACCGAGAACGACGCGCCCATGATGCGCTCGGGATTGAGCCCGGCGAACAGCTGCGCGATGGCCGCGTCCTCGGAGCCGACCAGCGCCTCGGCGGGCAGCCGCACGTCGTCGAGGAACAGGCCGAACTGCTTGTCGGCCGAGACGAGGTCCATCGGGATCTGCTTGTACTCGAAGCCCGGCGTGTCGGTGGGCACGATGTAGAGCGCGGGCTTGAGCCGTCCCGTCTTCGCGTCCTCCGTGCGGCCGACGATCAGCACGGCGTCGGCCTCGTCGACACCGGAGATGAACACCTTCCGTCCACTGAGGATCCAGTCGGAGCCGTCGCGCCGTGCGGTGGTGGTGATCCGGTGCGAGTTCGACCCGGCGTCGGGCTCGGTGATGCCGAAGGCCATGCGCACGCTGCCGTTCGCGAAGCCGGGCAGCCACTGCTTCTTCTGCTCGTCGGTGCCGTAGCGGGCGATCACCGTCGCGCAGATCGCGGGCGACACCACCATGAGCAGCATCGGCGTACCGGCGGCGCAGAACTCCTCACACACGGCGGCGAGGTCGCCGATACCCGCGCCTCCGCCGCCGTACTCCTCGGGCACGGACACGCCGAGGTAGCCGAGCCTGCCCGCCTCGTCCCACAGCTCGGTGGTGTGCCCACCGCCTCGCGCCTTCTCCGCGTAGTACTCGTGACCGTAGCTGCGCGCCAGGTCAGCGACGGCCTTGCGCAGCTCCTGCCGCTCGACCGGCTCGACGAACTCCATGCCTCACTCCTCCGTGTTCACGACCGCGAGCACCGTGCCGGGCTCGACCTGCTGGCCGACCACCACGGGCAGTTCCGTCACCACGCCGTCCGTGGGCGCGGCGACGCGGTGCTCCATCTTCATGGCCTCCAGCCACAGCAGCGGCGTGCCCGCCCGCACCGTCTCCCCCTTTTCGACCGCGATCCGCACGACCGTGCCGGGCATCGGGGCGAGCAGCGAGCCCGCGGCGACCTCGGCGTCCGGGTCGGTGAACCGGGGCACCGGCGTGAGGCTCACCGAGCCCAGCGGCGAGTCCACCGCGACCAGCCCCGGATACCGGGCGACGCTGAACACCCGCCGCACGCCGCCGGTCTCCAGCACCACGCGCTCCGGCGCGGCCTCGGCGAGCACCACGCGCTCCGGCGCGGCCTCGGCGAGCACCACACCCTCGAAGCCCTCGGCGCGCAGGCCGTCGCGGCCGAGGGTGTAGCGCACCTCGTGCTCCTCCCCGGCCACGGTGTAGGTCTTGCGCTGCGGCAGCCCCCCGACGTTGCGCCAGCCGCTGGGCAGTCCGCCCAGCACCGTCGCACGCTCGCGGTTCGCCGCGGCGTCGGCGAGCGCCGCCGCCAGCGCCGAAAGCCGTACGGCCTCGCCGTCCGCAAGGGGCGCCGCGAGCGTGGGCAGCCCGTGCCGGTCGAAGAACGCGGTGTCGGTCTCCCCCGCCAGGAACGCGGGATGCCGCAGCACGTTGACGAGCAGGTCGCGGTTGGTGCGCAGGCCGTGGATCCGCGCCCGCGCCAGCGCACCCGCGAGGGCGCGGGCGGCCGTTGCCCGGTCGGGACCGTAGGCGATGACCTTCGCGAGCATCGGGTCGTAGTGCACGCCCACCACCGAGCCGTCGGCGACACCGCTGTCGAGCCGGATGCCGTGGCGGCCGGGGACGGAGAACTCGGTGACCACACCGGGCACGTCGAAGGCGTGCAGCACTCCACTCTGCGGCTGCCAGTCCGCGGCGGGATCCTCGGCGTAGAGCCGGACCTCGATCGCGTGTCCGTTCCATTGTGGAGGTTCCGAGTCCAGTCGTGCGCCCTCGGCGATCCGCAGCTGGAGGTCCACCAGGTCGAGCCCCGTGGTGCACTCGGTGACCGGGTGCTCCACCTGCAGGCGGGTGTTCATCTCCAGGAAGAAGAATCGCGCGTCGTCCTGCTCGGGTGCGGGTGTCCCGCTGGGCAGAGCGAGGAACTCGACGGTTCCCGCGCCGACGTAGCCGACGGCCTTCGCGGCCTTCGCCGCGGCGTCGAAGAGGCGCTCCCGCATCGCGGCGTCCACGAGCGGGGACGGCGCCTCCTCCACCACCTTCTGGTGCCGACGCTGGATCGAGCACTCGCGCTCGCCGACCGTCCACACGGTACCGTGCGTGTCGGCCATGACCTGTACCTCGATGTGCCGCCCGGTCTCGAGGTACCGCTCGCAGAAGACTGTCGGGTCGCCGAACGCGGAGGCCGCCTCCGCGCTCGCGCCACGCACGGCGTCGTCGAGGCCGGCGAGCTCTCGCACCACACGCATGCCCCGTCCGCCGCCCCCGGCCGACGCCTTGACGAGCACCGGCAGGTCGGCTTCGGTGACCTCCGAGGGGTGCAGCTCGGCCAGCACCGGCACGCCCGCGGCGGCCATGAGCCGCTTGGACTCCACTTTGGAGCCCATCGTCTCGATGGCCTCCGGTGGCGGTCCGATCCACACCAGTCCGGCCTCGGTCACCGCACGCGCGAACGCGGCGTTCTCGGCCAGGAAACCGTATCCGGGGTGCACGGCGTCGGCCCCGGCGTCGAGCGCGGCCCTCACCACGAGGTCACCGCGCAGGTAGGTGTCCGAGGGCGCGTCGCCGGGCAGGCGGATCGCGGCGTCGGCGGCGGCGACGTGGGGCGCGGCCGCGTCGGCGTCGGAGTAGACGGCGACGGTGCCGATCCCGGCGTCGCGGCACGAGCGGAAGATCCGCAGGGCGATCTCGCCCCGGTTGGCGACCAGCACGTTCTCGATCATCAGCTCACATCCGGAAGACGCCGAAGCCGGTGCCGTCGAACCGGGCACCCTGGACGGGGTTGTTGTGGATGGCCGAGAGGCACAGGCCCAGCACGGTCCGCGTGTCCCTCGGGTCGATCACGCCGTCGTCGTAGAGGCGGCCGGAGAGGAACATCGGCAGCGACTCGGCCTCCACCTGCGCCTCGACCGCGGCGCGCATCGCGGCGTCGCCCTCCTCGTCGTAGGCCTGCCCGCGCGCCTCGCTCGCAGCCCTGGCCACGATGGAGAGCACACCGGCGAGCTGCTGCGGGCCCATCACCGCCGACTTCGCGCTGGGCCACGCGAAGAGGAACCGGGGATCGTAGGCCCGCCCGCACATGCCGTAGTGCCCCGCGCCGTAGGAGGCGCCGATGAGCAGCGAGATGTGCGGCACCTTGCTGTTGGACACCGCGTTGATCATCATCGCGCCGTGCTTGATGATTCCGCCCTGCTCGTAGTCCTTGCCCACCATGTAGCCGGTGGTGTTGTGCAGGAACAGCAGCGGCGTGTCGGTCTGGTTGGCGAGCTGGATGAACTGCGCCGCCTTCTGCGACTCCTCGCTGAACAGGATCCCGCGCGCGTTGGCGAGCACGCCCACCGGGTAGCCGTGCACGCGCGCCCAGCCGGTGACGAGACTGTTGCCGTACAACGGTTTGAACTCGTCGAACTCGGAGCCGTCGACCACGCGGGCGAGCACGTCCCTCGGGTCGAACGGCACCTTCAGCCCGTCGGGCACGACACCCAGCAGCTCCTCCTCGTCGTAGCGGGGCGCGGTCACCGGGCCTGGTGCCGGGCCGCGCTTGCGCCAGTTGAGCCGCGCCACGATGCGCCGCCCGATACGGATGGCGTCGGGCTCGTCGCGGGCGAGGTAGTCGGCGAGGCCCGAGCTGCGGGCGTGCATCGCCGCCCCGCCGAGCGACTCGTCGTCCGACTCCTCGCCGGTGGCCATCTTCACCAGGGGCGGCCCGCCGAGGAAAACCTTTGACCGTTCCTCGATCATCACGACGTGGTCGGACATGCCGGGCACGTATGCGCCGCCAGCGGTCGAGTTGCCGAAGACGAGCGCGATCGTGGGGATCCCGGCGGCCGAAAGCCGAGTGAGGTCGCGGAACAGCCTGCCGCCGGGAATGAAGATCTCCTTCTGCGTCGGCAGGTCGGCGCCACCCGACTCCACGAGGTTGATCACCGGCAGCCGGTTCTCCAGCGCGATGTCGGAGGCGCGGAAGATCTTGCGCACGGTCCATGGGTTGCTCGCGCCACCCCGCACCGTGGGATCGTTGCCGATGATCACGCACTCGACGCCCTCGACCACGCCGATGCCGGTGACCACGCTCGCGCCGACCTTGAAGTCGCTGCCCCAGCCCGCCAGCGGGGACAGCTCCAGGAACGGCGAGTCCTCGTCGAGCAGCAGCTCGATGCGCTCGCGCACGAGCAGCTTGCCGCGCTTGTGGTGGCGTGCGGTGTACTTCTCACCGCCGCCCTCGATGGCCTTGGCGTGCTCGGCCTCCAGCTCGGCCAGTTTGGCGAGCATCGCGTCGCGGTATCCGGCGAACTCCGCGCCGGAGGTGTCCAGTGTGGACCGCAGTGCCGTCACGCCGTGTACCCCAATCGCTTCGCCGCGAGCCCGGCCAGTATCTCGTTGGTGCCGCCGCCGATGCCGAGGATCCGCATGTCGCGGTAGTGCCGCTCCACCTCGGACTCGCTCAGGTAACCGAGCCCACCGTGCAGCTGCACCGCCTCGTTGACCACCCACTCACCCGTCTCGACCGCCGTGTTCTTGGCGAAGCACGCCTCGGCGATCACCTCCTCGCCCGCCACGTGCCGCTGAGCCACGTGCCGGACGTAGGTGCGCGCGACGTCGACCTTGCGCGCCATGTCGACGAGCTTGTGCTGAACGAGCTGCCGCGAGATCAGCGGCCTGCCGAACGTCTCCCGCAGCCGGCACCACTCCAGCGTCAGGTCCAGCGCCCGCTGCGCCGTGGCGTAGGCCTGCACCGCGAGCGAGAGCCGCTCGGTCACGAACTGGGTGGCGACCTGCGCGAAACCGCTGTTCTCCGCGCCCACCAGGTTCGCGACGGGCACCTTGACGTCCACGTAGGACAGCTCGGCGGTGTCGGAGCAGTGCCAGCCCATCTTCTCCAGCTTGCGGGTCACCGTGAAGCCGGGCGTACCGCGCTCGACGACCAGCAGCGACAGCCCGTGCGCGCCCGGCTCGCCCGTGCGCACCACGGTGGTGACGAAGTCGGCCCGGCAGCCCGAGGTGATGAACGTCTTGGCGCCGTTGACGACGTAGTGGTCTCCCTCGCGCGACGCGGTGGTGCGCACCCCGGCGACATCGGACCCGCCGTCCGGCTCGGTGACCGCGAGGGAGCCGATCAGCTCTCCCTTCAGCGTCGGCCGGACCCACTTGTCGATCTGCGCGGGATCCCCTGCCGCCGCGAGGTGAGGAACCGCGATGCCGCACGTGAACAGCGCGGCGATGAGCCCGCCCGAGCCGCCGGCGTAGTGGATCTCCTCGGTGACCGTGAGGGCGTCGAGATAGTCGCCGCCCTCGCCGCCCACGCTCTCCGGGAAGGCGATGCCGAGCAGGCCGAGCTCGCCCGCCTTGCGGTGCAGGTCCCTCGGCAGTTCACCGGCGCGTTCCCACTCGGCGAGGTGGGGCAGCACCTCGGCCTCCATGAAGCGGCGCACCGTCTTGCGCAGGGCCACTCGCTCCGGGGTCGCGAAGGGGTCGGTCACAGCAGCTCCTCCGGGATGTCGACATGGCGGCTCCGCAGCCACTCGCCGAGCGCCTTGGCCTGCGGGTCGAAGCGCGCCTGCGCCGCGACGCCCTCGCCGAGCAGACCCTCGATCACGAAGTTCACGGCGTGGAGGTTGGGCAGCAGGTAGCGCTGCACCGGCAGGCCGGCGGCCTCGGGCAGCAGCCGCCGCAGCTCCCCGACGGTCAGGGTGTGGGCCAGCCAGCGCCATTCGCGTTCCGAGCGCACCCACACGCCGACGTTCGCGTTGCCGCCCTTGTCGCCGCTGCGCGCGCCCGCGACCAGGCCGAGCGGGGCGCGGCGCACGGGCCCTTCCGGCAACGGCTCCGGCAGCCCGGGATCGTCCACAGGGGACAGTTCGAGGGTCCGCTCCGCCGGGGCGATGTCCACCCTGGTGCCGTCAGGGAGTACGGCGACGTGCGGCACCTCGCGCGCGTCCACATACGCGTCGGTGTAGACGCCGTAGGGCGATGCGTCTCCGGGCGGCGCGGTGACGTGGAAGCCGGGGTAGCTCGCGAGCGCCAGCTCGATGGCGGCGCCGCTGAACGCCCGCCCGGCGACCTTCGGATCGGGGTCCCTGACCGCACAGTGCAGCAGCGCGCTCGCCGCCTCCTCGGTGTCGGCGTCCTCGTGGTCGGTGCGGCCCAGCGTCCAGCGCACCTCGCGCGGCGGCCGTTCCTTCAGCGCGGTCTCCAGCTGCTCGCGCACGAGCGCCGCCTTGGCCTCGACGTCCAGGCCGGTGAGCACGAACGTCACCTCGTTGCGAAACCCGCCGAGCCGGTTGAGGCAGACCTTGAGCGTCGGCGGTGGCGGCTCGCCGCGCACGCCGCTGACGCGCACGCGGCCGGGACCTTCCTGGCTCAGTTCCAGGGAGTCGAACCGCGCGGTCACGTCGGGGCCGGCGTAGCGGCCACCGGCGATCTCGTACAGCAGCTGCGCCGTGACCGTGCCCGTGGTGACCACGCCGCCCGTGCCCTCGTGCTTCGTGATCACGCTGGAGCCGTCGGCGTGGATCTCGGCGATCGGGAACCCCGGCACGCCGACCGAGTGCTCGGTGAAGAACGCGTAGTTGCCGCCGGTGGCCTGCGCACCGCACTCGATCACGTGCCCGGCCGCGACGGCCCCCGCGAGGGCGTCGTAGTCGTCGCGGGCCCAGCCGTGGTGCGCCGCGGCGGGGCCGACGATCACCGACGCGTCGGTGACCCGGCCCGTAACCACCACGTCCGCACCCGCCTTCAGGCATTCGGCGATGCCCCATGCACCGAGGTAGGCGTTCGCCGTCAACGGCTCCCCGAAGCCCAGTTCCCCCGCCCTCGGTAGCAGGTCGTCACCCTCGACATGGGCGACCCGGACGTCGATGCCGAGCCGCCCGGCCAGCTCCCGCACCGCGTCGGCGAGCCCGGCGGGGTTGAGCCCGCCCGCGTTGGTGACGATCCTGACGCCGTTGTCCTTGGCCAGCCCCAGGTTCTCCTCCAGCTGGCGCAGGAACGTCTTGGCGTAGCCACGCGCCGGGTCCTTGAGGCGGTCGCGCCCGAGGATCAGCATGGTCAGCTCGGCGAGGTAGTCGCCGGTGAGCACGTCGAGGGGCCCGCCGGTGAGCATCTCGCGTACCGCGGAGAAGCGGTCGCCGTAGAAGCCCGACGCGTTGCCGATCCGGATCATGCGAACTGCCCCGGTTCCCGGCCTTTCCCCGGCGGGCCCGCGAACGCCTGCGCCAGTCCGAGCCACTCCTGAGCGGACTCGCCCTCGGCGCGCACGTCGGTGTCGGCCGGATGTCGCCGCTGGGTGACGATCAAGCAGAAGCCGAGGGCGCTGCCGGTGACGCGCTGCGCGGCGTCCTCGGGGCCGAACGTCCACAGGCTCCCGTCCGGCGCGGTCAGCTCGACGCGGAACTCCTCCGTCGGCGCGGCGAGCGAGTGCAGCGCGAACGCGAAGTCCCGCGTCCGCACGCCGAACCTGGCGATGTGCCACAGGCGGGCCGTTGGCGCGCGCTCGACGCCAAGAGCGTCGGCGACGTCCTGTCCGTGCGCCCAGGTCTCCATCATCCGCCCGGTCGCCATCGACGGGGCGCTCATGGGCGGGCCGTACCACGGCAGTTTCTCCCCCGGTGGCACGGCGGCGAGCGCCGCGTGCAACTCGGCCCTGCCGCGCCGCCAGCGCTCCAGCAGCTCGCCGGGCGGGGTGGTGGCGAGCTCCGCGGCACCCTCGTCGACGTAGGTTTCACCTGCCGCGAGCGCCCGCTTCAGCTCCTCGCCGAAGTCGTCCGGCTCGCGGGCGGCGAGCAACGCCCGCTGGTCCGTCCAGTGCAGGTGGGCGATCTGGTGCGCGATCGTCCACCCCTCGGCCGGCGTCGGCCTTGCCCAGTCCGGCTCCGGCAACCCGGCGACGAGTCCGTCCACTTCCCGGCTCTCCGCGTCCAGGTCGGCAAGGATCGCCTCGAGATCCGCCACGCAGCACCTCCTCGAGCTGTCTGCGGCCAGAGTGGCACCGGCCGGAGCGGAAATCAAGCACGCGTGATTGTTTTCTTGTTGGCAAGTTGCCAGTAAGGTCGGCGTGCAATACGGTCGTCTCAACGACGACGCCAGGAGACCTTCGTGGGTGACGACAGCGAGTACACCGAGATCACGTACCGGGTCGCCGACCGGATCGCCACGGTCGCACTGAACCGGCCGCAGGCGCGCAACGGCTACACCGTGCGCATGGCCGACGAGCTGGCCGCCGCGCTCGACCGGGCCGACGCCGACGAGGAGGTGCGCGTCGTCGTGCTCACCGGCGAGGGCAAGGACTTCTGCGTCGGCGCCGACCTGTCGCAGGGCGGCTTCGACTTCGACGCCGAGACCGGACCGGGACCGGAGTGGCAGGAGCCTGCGGGCCGCTGCTCGAAACGGATCTTCGCGATGGACAAGCCAGTGATCGCGGCGATCCACGGCGCCGCGATCGGCGGCGGCATCACCATCACGCTCTCCGCCGACTACCGGCTCGCCGCTACCGACGCCCGCTTCGGGTTCGTCTTCACCCGCAGGGGCATCTACCCCGAGGGCGCGTCGGCGTGGTACCTGCCCCGGCTCGTCGGCCTCGGCCGGGCCGTCGACTGGATGGTCAGCGGCCGGGTGTTCGGCGCCGAGGAGGCGCACACCGCGGGGCTGGTGCACAGCCTGCACGAGCCGGGCGAGCTGCTCGACGCGGCGTACGCGCTCGCGGCCGAGCTCGTCGCCAGCACCGCACCGGTCTCGGTCGCGGTCACCCGGCAGCTGCTGTACCGGATGTCCGGAATGGACTCACCGCTGCCGGTGCACGAGCTCGACTCCAAGCTCATCGGCAGCATCACCAGTAACCCCGACGCCGTCGAGGGCGTACTGTCCTTCCTGCAGAAACGGCCACCGGAGTTCCGTCTGCGCGCCGGGGCGGACCAACCGGACTTCCTGCCCTGGCGCCAGGAGAACTGACATGCCGGAGTACCCGCCCGAGCCGTGGAACCTCGCGGGCAACGCCTACCTTTCGGTGTGGGCGGTCCCGCTGGCCGACCTGCCCCGGGTACCCGGCGTGGTCGACCCGATCACGGTCGCGGGCAGGACCGTGGTGTTCACCGCGTGGATCGACTACCAGCCACCCGGCGAGCTTTCCTATCGCGAGCTGCTGTCCACTGTGGCCGTTCGCAACGGACTGCGGGCCACGGGCAGCATCACCGAGATCTGGGTCGACAGCGAGGTGTCGCTCAGGGGCGGCCGGGAGCTGTGGGGCATCCCGAAGGACCTGGCGACGCTGGAGTTCTCCTACGGCAGGGGGTTCACCGCGTCGGCGAGCACCGGCGGCGACTGGATCGCCACGGCGGCGTTCTCGCCGAGGCCGGGCCCTCCCGTGCGCCTGCCCGCGAACTTCGGGATCGCCCAGGAGGTCGGCGGCAAGGCGCTCGTGAGCGACGTCCGCTCGAAGGGCCGCCCGCACGCGGCCTCGGCGGGCTGGAACATCAATCCGAACGGCCCGCTGGGCTACCTGGCGGGCCGCCGTCCGCTGGTGAGTGCGCACCTGGGCGACTTCCGGATCCGTTTCGGCGCCTGAACTCCCTGGGGCTCACACCCTTCCAGCGGGTGAACGCGTGGATGAAGCTCGACGCCTCGCTGTAGCCGAGCCGGTAGGCGATCTGCTCCACCGACAGCACCTGCGTCGCCAGCAGCTCCTCGGCGTAGGCCTCGCGCACCTCGTCGAGTAGCGCGCGGTACGTCGTGCCCTCGGCGGCGAGTTTGCGCCGCAGCGTGCGCACGGTCATCGCGAGCGCGGCGGCCACCTGCTCCATGTCGGCCCGCAGTCCGTCGACGGCGAGCAACCGGTCACGCACCAGCCGGGCGACACCCGTGCGCGCGCGGCGGCGGGCGAGTAGCTCCCTGCACTGGCGCTCGCACAGCGCCGCCGTGTGCTCGTTGGCCTGCGGCATCGGCTGGTCGAGCAGCGCCCGGCCGAACGACACACGCGTGTGGTCGTGCCCGAACTCCGGCTCCAAGCCCAGCAGCGCGCGGTACGGCCCGGCGTCGGGCGGTTCCGCCAGCCGGAGCGCGACCCGGTGGGCCCGCAACGGCGCGCCGACCTGTTCCTTCACGAGGGTGAAGATCGCGGCGATGTCCCTGGCCAGCAGGAACGACCGGACGTCGGCGGGCACGTCGTCGTCGCGGCAGTGCAGATGCGCGGACTCACCGTCGACCCGCAGCTCGGGCACGCAGAACACGTAGGTCAGCTCGATGTAGCGCAGGGCGAGCTCCACCGCGTCGCGCACCGTGCGGCTGCTCGTGACGGCGTAGCCCCAGATCCCGTACGACGTGGCGTGGTAGCGCTGCCCCGCGGCAAGGCCGAGCAACGCGACGTCGCGGCCGGGACAGCGCCGGATGAGGTTGCGCACCACCGCCAGCTCCTGGTGCGCCTCGACCTGGGCGAGCGGGTCGTGGATGATCGTCTCGTCGAGGCCGGTGCCGCGCAGCACCTCGCCGCGGGGCACGCCGAGCTCGCCCGCGAACTCGGCCAGCAGCGCCGCGCTCGTCACCCCGCGCGGGAAGTCCCACCCGATCATGTGTCCGAAAATATCAACAACTTGTCCCCGCTTCCGCTGGGGCCGGCCGGACGCCCGCCCTACTCTTCCCCGCATGACCACCACCCGCACGACCGCGCTGATCGTCGGGGCCGGGTTCGGCGGTGTCGCCACGGCGATCGAGCTGCGCCGCTCCGGGTTCCACGACTTCGTCGTACTGGAGAAGGCCGAGGACCTGGGCGGGGTCTGGCGGGAGAACACCTACCCCGGCTCCGGCTGCGACGTCCCGTCGCCGCTGTACTCCTACTCCTACGCGCGCAACCCGCGGTGGCCCCGGCGCTACGCCGCCCAGCCCGACATCCACGCCTACCTCGAGCGCACCGCGCGCCGGTTCGGCGTGCTGCAGCACATCCGCTTCGGCCAGGAGGTGACCTCCGCCGAGTTCGACCGGAGCACCGGCGAGTGGCACGTGCGCACCGCGCCGGGAGAGGAGTACGTCGCACGGGCGTTCGTCCCGGCCACCGGGCAGCTCTCGCGTCCCGCCTTCCCGCCGATCCCCGGCATCGACGACTTCCAGGGCACCTCGTTCCACTCAGCCGAGTGGGACCACGACGCCGAGCTGGCCGGCAAGCGGATCGCCGTGATCGGCACCGGGGCGAGCGCGATCCAGTTCGTGCCAGAGATCCAGCCCGCCGCCGCCCACCTCACGGTGTTCCAGCGCTCGGCGCAGTACATCCTGCCCAAACGCGACCACCCCTACAAACCCTGGCACCACCGGGCCTTCCGGGCCCTGCCGGTCCTGCAGACACTGGACCGGCTGAGCTTCTGGCTGTACGCGGAGTTCGCACAGCAGTGCCTGTCGAAATGGCGGTTCTTCACGCCGCTGTTCGAGCGCCAGACGACCAAGCACCTGCGCGAGAAGATCGCCGATCCCGAGCTGCGCCGCAAGCTCACGCCCGACTACGCGCTCGGCTGCAAGCGCGTGCTGTTCAGCAACGACTACCTCCCCGCGCTGACCAAGTCCAATGTGGATCTCGTGACCGAGAAGGTGATCGAGGTGACGCCGCGGGGCGTGCGCACGGCCGACGGCGTAGAGCACGAGGTGGACGTGATCATCTACGGCACCGGCTTCGCAGCGCTGGAGCTGCTCGCGCCGATGAAGATCAGCGGGCTGGACGACCGGGTCCTGTCCGACGTCTGGAGCGAGGGCGCCCGCGCGCACCTGGGCATCACCGTGCCGGGTTTTCCCAACATGTTCCTCATCTACGGGCCCAACACCAACCTCGGCGGCGGCTCGATCATCTACATGCTGGAGAGCCAGGCACGGTATGTCCGCGACGCGGTGCGCATCCTGACCGAGCACCCCGGCCGCTACCTCGACGTGCGCCCCGTGGCCGAGCAGGAGTGGGACACGGAGGTGCAGACGCGGCTGGCGCAATCGGTGTGGACCCGCTGCAGCAGCTGGTACCGCAACGAGCACGGCCGCGTGGTGTCCAACTGGCCAGGGCGCACGCACGAGTACCGCAGGCGCACCCGCAAGGTGAACCTCGCCGACTTCCGCGTCGGGGCCGCCGGATAGGACCTGAAAAAGACGCGGCCCGCTGTGCTGGTGGCACCCGCTGGGGCGCTGTTAGCCTGCGCCTTTCCCACCACCCGCGGGGGAGCTTTCCGTGTCGTCCGCAACAGTTGCCGTCAGTGTTGCCGATTCCCCTGAGCAACTGCGGTCACTCGCCTTCTGGATGAGTGCCGAGGACGAGTTCCACGGCTGCGTGTCGCTGCGCGAGCAGCCGGACTGGGACGGCGAGCCGAGCGGCGTTCCGGATGCCGTCGTGGTCGTGCTCTGCGGTGACACGGCGAGCGCGTTCGTGACCTCCCTGCTCACCTGGCTCTCCCGCCACCATGCGCTGGACAGGGTCACCCTCACGATGCGCGGCCCCTCCGGCCGGGAGATCGAGCTGGAGTGCGGTGCCGCGGACGACGCGACCGAGCTCGTCGAGGTCCTGCGCCCGCTGCTGGACGACGAGACCTGAGCAAGCTCTGGCACCCGACCGGCGGAACGCTCTTGTCAGGATGCCAATAGTGCGGGACCGTGGAACCGGCTCAACGAGGAGATGGTCGCCATGGTGACAGCCGTCGACAGGATGACCGAGACGCTTCGCGAGCGGATCCCGCCGCTCACAGCCGTGCCACTGCCCCGCGCGGTCGACAACCGCGTGCTGCGCAGGCAGTGGCCGTCGAGCGAGTTCGCCGCCCCGCCCGCAGGCAGCGGGCTCAAGGCCATTCCCGGCGACCCAGGGCCACCGCTGCTCGGGCACACCGTCCGCATGATGCGCTACGGCGTGCCCTACGGCCTGCAGCGCTACGAGCGCTACGGGCCCGTGTGGTGGTCGGGCGCGTTCGGCAGGCGCATCGTGTCGCTCACCGGCCCGGACGCCACGCAGGTCGCGCTCGTCAACAAGGACAAGGCGTTCAGCCAGGAGGGCTGGCGCTTCTTCATCGAGCGCTTCTTCAACCGCGGCCTGATGCTGCTCGACTTCGGCGAGCACCACACCCACCGCCGGATCATGCAGGAGGCCTTCACCCGCGACCGTCTCGTCGGCTACGTCGAGAGCATGGGTCCCACCCTGCGCGAGGGCGTCGCCTCGTGGGCGGGCACCCCGAACCCCCGCCTCTACTGGGCGCTCAAGCAACTGACCCTCGACGTCGCCACCCGCGTGTTCATGGACATGCCCAGCGGCGCCGACGCACTCAAGATCAACCGCGCGTTCGTCGCGTGCGTGCGCGCCGCGACGGCCGTGGTCCGCCGGCCCGTGCCCGGCGGCCGCTGGCGCGCGGGACTCAGGGGCAGGCGGTTGCTGGAGCGTTACTTCGCGAGCAACCTGCCGGCCAAGCGGGCGGGCGAGGGCACCGACCTGTTCTCCGCGCTCTGCCACGCCACAACCGACGACGGCGAGCGCTTCACCGACGCCGACGTGATCAACCACATGATCTTCCTCATGATGGCGGCGCACGACACGTCAACGATCACGAGCACGGCCGCCGCGTACTACCTCGCCAAGCACCCGGAGTGGCAGGAGCGGGCCCGCGAGGAGTCGCTCGCGCTCGGCGACGAGCTGCCCGGCACCGAGGCGCTCGACCGGCTGGACACACTGGACCTGGTGATCAAGGAGGCTCTGCGGCTCGTCGCCCCGGTGCCGAGCATGTCGCGCAAGACGGTCAAGGACACCGAGGTGCTCGGCTACTACCTGCCCGAGGGCACGCTCGTCGGGGTATCGCCCAGCGTCAATCACTTCGACCCGAACCACTGGACCGACCCGCACACGTTCGACCCCGAGCGGTTCAACGCCGAGCGCAGGGAGGACAAGTCCCACCGCTTCGCGTGGATGCCCTTCGGCGGCGGCGCCCACAAGTGCATCGGCCTGCACTTCGGGACCTACGAGGTCAAGGCGCTGCTGCACGAGATGCTGCGCCGGTACCGGTGGAGCGTCCCGCGCGGCTACCAGGTCCGCTGGGACTACGTCTCGCTGCCCGTGCCGGTCGACGGGCTGCCCATCCACCTCCAGCGCATCTGACTACGAAGAGTGATCATTTAGCCAAGAGAACCACTCGGACAGCCGGTAGACACACCGCTGGCCGCATGATGCTGTTGCAAGGCTCTCGGCCGACTCGGGGCCCGGGTGCGCTGCGCGCCAGCCCACACCGGCACCGAGCTGGCCTTCGACGCTTGTGTGGAGAGGTGCAAGGTGCCGAAGCCTGGTGGCACACCAGGGTTGGTGGACATCGCCCGCCGCTGGGCGGCACAACTTGCCGACACGAACGGGGTAGCCCTGTCCGCCGGCGAGCTCGAACGCATCCTCATGTCGGTGGCCGAGGAAGCCTACGCACAGGCCGACACCGCCAAGGAAGCGGCGATCCAGCGCTTCGCCGACCTGTACTCGACCACACCCGTCGGGGTGCTGCTGGCCGACCAGGAGGGCAAGGTCCTCGACGCCAACCCCGCGCTCACCCACCTGCTGGGCCACCGGCCCGAGGACCTCGCAGGCAAGCCGGTCACCGACCTCTGCGCCACGCCCAAGGACACCGAGGCGGTGCTCGCCGGGCTGGAGGACCTGCGCTCGCTGCGCAAGTCCCGGCACCGTGAGCCCGTGGAGCTGGAGCACGCCGAGGACGGTCCACTGCGGACACAAGTCACCATCGCGGGCCTGCCCGGCGACACCCCCGGCACGATCTACCCCGTGCTGCTGGTCGAGGACGTCAGCGAGCTGAGCCTGCTGCGCGAGGCGCTGCGCAAGCAGAACGTGCAGGACCCGCTCACCGGCCTGCCCAACCACCGCAGCTTCGTCAACAAGCTCGAGGCCACGCTGGCCACGCCCGACGACGACCAGATCGCGCTCGTCTATCTCGACGTCGACGGCTTCAAGGTCGTCAACGACGGCCTCGGTCCCGGCGCCGGTGACGAGGTGCTGCGCCACGTCGCCCGCAAGCTCGAGGCCACGTTCACGGGCCCCGGCGTGTTCCTCGCCCGCCTCTCCGGCGACGGCTTCGCCGTGCTGATGCGCGGCGCGCTCACGAGCGCCGCCGTGATCGACCTCGTCGAGGAGGCGATGGCCGAGCTCGCGGAGCCGGTCTACGTGGACGGCAAGGGCATCGGGGTCAGCGTCAGCGTCGGGATCGTCGTGCAGGACGCCCACGGCCGCACGCAGGAGGACCTGCACCGCGCCGCCGAGATCACGCTGCACCGCGCGAAGGAGAACGGGCGCGCGCAGTGGATGCTCTTCGAGGAGGAGCTCGACAGCCGCGACCGGCGCCGATACGGCATCGGCGCCGTGATCGGCGGCGCGCTGGAGAACGGCGAGTTCGAGCTGGAGTACCAGCCGACCGTCAAGCTCGACGGCAGCGACGAGATCGCCGTCGTCAACGCGGTTCTGCGCTGGAACCACCCCGAGCACGGCGTGCTCGGGCCCGACGAGTTCTTCCCGCTCGCCGACACCACCGGCATGACGCCGGGCCTCGGCCGGTGGCTGCTCACCCGGTCGATGGCGGACGCGGCCGCCTGGCACGCCGCCTTCCCTGCCACGCCCGACCTCTGCGTCCGCCTGCCGCTGCGGTTCGCGATCGACCCGAACCTCGTCGGCATCATCAGGGACCAGCTCGAGTCGACGGGCCTGCCGCCGCACAAGCTGCGCATCTGCACCGACGCCGCCGCGCTGTCCGATCCGCGCGGGGAGGTGCTGGAGGCACTGGCCGTGCTGGCCGACCTGGACGTCAAGATCACGCTCGCCGTGTCGGCGGGCGCAGACCTGGAGCTGATCCACAGGCATCAGCTGCCGGTCGGCTTCCTCATCCTGGCCGGACCGCTCGTCGACGCGCTCGCGGTGGAGGGCCCCGAGGCCGACACCGCCCGCAAGCACCTCACCGCGCTGCTCGAGCGGGCAGCGGCGCTGGGCGTCAAGCGCATCGGCGCCGAGGGCGTGCACACCGTCGAGCACGCGCACAGGCTGCGGGAGCTCGGCATCGTCGCCGGGCGCGGCGAGCTGTTCGGCCGCGCGGCGAACGCCGACGAGATCACCTCGCTCATCGAGCAGCGCGGTCCCCGGCCCGTAGGCTCGTGACCATGAAGCAGGGAGATCTCGCGCCGGACTTCACGCTGCCCGACGAGAACGGCAAGCCACGCACTCTCTCGGAGTTCCTGGAGACCGGTCCCGTGGTGCTGTTCTTCTACCCGGCGGCCATGACGCCGGGTTGCACCGCCGAGAGCTGCCAGTTCCGCGACCTCGCCGCCGAGTTCACCGACGCCGGCGCGCACCGGATCGGGATCAGCCCCGACCCGGTCGACAAGCAGCTCGAGTTCACCAACAGGCACGACTTCGACTTCCCGCTGCTCTCCGACGCCGACGGCGCCGTGGCGACGCGGTTCGGAGTCCGGCGCAGGTTCGGCCCGCTGCTGACCAGGCGCCACACGTTCGTGATCGACACCGACCGCAGGGTGCTCGCCGTGATCAAGAGCGAGCTGCGCATGGCCGTGCACGCCGACAAGGCGCTCGAGGTCCTGCGCTCCCGCTGAGCGGCGCGGCCGGCACGGCAGCAGGCCATTCGAGGCCACCCCCAGGGAACCGGGTCTCGGATGGCCGCTGGCGATCGCCGCGATGGCGGCGTGCCGCGGTCAAGCCTGACGCCCCAGCGTTCACCCACCGGCCTACCTGGCCCGAGGCGGCCGGGGAGCTGGTCGCGCGTGACCGCGCGGGGTACGCCCACCAAAGCCTCGGCGAGCCGCACCGCTCGCTCGGCCCGCACGACCGCTCCCGCCGCTTCTTCGCGAGCGCACTCGCCCTGTGGCGGGAACCGTCCGCTCACCAGCAGGCTGCGCGGCGATGCGTACCCGACCGGAATGGCCCGAGCAGCCTGTTTGCAACTGCCCTGTACGTCCCTTGTGGAGACCGCGCCGGTGCCCTGCCCCGGCTGCCGAACCCGCTCTCCCACTCGGCTGGTCGGCCGATATGTCCACTGTGGATGCCGACGACAGCGGCGTCCGGTACACCGGCACTGCCCTGTCTTCGCCACGCGCGAAGGGCTGGTTCGCGGCACCGCCATCGGCCACGTGATCACCGAGCGGGACCAGCGCCTGGAACCGCCTCGGGCCGGACCACCACGTCTGCGCCGCCTACCTCGACACCGGCGCGGACGAGCCTGCCACGCCGGCGTGCTGAGCGGGGCGGTCAGGCCTGCGGGCCGCGGGCCTGCCTCACCTCGCGGTCGACGGCCCAGGCGTCGGCGACCGGGCCGAGGTGCCCGAGCTTGTCCGGGTTGATCACCGAGCGGATGGTCTGGATCCGCCCGTCGAGCACGTCGAGGACCAGGGTGTGGAGGATCCGCCCTCCGCGGTCGCGGAAGATCGCGCCGGGCTGGCCGTTGACCTCGTGCGGCTCGAACGACACGTCGACCTGGAACAGCCAGGGGAACACCCCGCCCAGCAACCTGGCCACCTTGTCCGCGCCCACGACGGCCCTGGCCAGCTGCGGGGCCTTGCCGCCGCCGTCCCCGACCAGCTGCACGTCGGCGGCCAGCAGACTGCGCAGCGCGTCCACGTCACCGCCCGCCAGCGCGTCGAAGAACCGCGTCGCCAGCTCCCGCCGTTCCTTCCGGTCCGCCTCGAACCGGGGGCGTCCGGCATCCATGTGCCGCCGCGCCCGCACCAGCAGCTGCCGGCAGGCCGCCTCCGACCGTCCCACCGCAGTGGCGATGTCGCCGAAACCGAACGCGAACACCTCCCGCAGCACGAAGACCGCCCGCTCCAGCGGGCTGAGCCGCTCCAGCAGCAACAGCGCCGCCATCGACACCGAGTCGGCCAGCTCCGCCGCCCGGCCCGGGTCCTGGTAGGGGTCGTCGAGCAGCGGCTCGGGGAACCACGGGCCGACGTAGGCCTCCCGCCGCACCCGCGCGGAGCGCAGCACGTCGATCGAGATCCGGGTGACCGTGGCCGACAGGAACGCCTTGACCGACTCGGGCCGGGTCGCCGAGGCGTCGAACCGCAGCCACGTCTCCTGCACCGCGTCCTCGGCCTCGCTGACACTGCCCAGGATGCGGTACGCGATCGAGAACAGCAGCGGCCGCAGATCCTCGAACTCCTCGACCTTGCTCACCCGGATCTCCTCCCTTCGGCGGTGCCGTTCAGTGAAGCTGGCCCGGAACGTAGTCGCCAGCGGGCTGCTGGGTGATGATGTTCATGCGGTTGGCCGTGTTCATGAAGCCCACCAGGAGCACCAGTGCGGTGAGCTGCTCGTCGTCGTAGTGCTTGGCGGCGCGCTCCCACACCTCGTCGCTGACGCCGCCCGCACCGTCCGCGACCCTGGTCCCCTCCTCCGCCAGCTCCAGCGCGGCCCGCTCGGCCTCGGTGAAGACCGTGGCCTCGCGCCACGCCGCGACCAGGCCCAGCCGCACGGGCGTCTCGCCCGCGGCGGCGGCCTCCTTGGTGTGCATGTCGAGGCAGACGGCGCAGCCGTTGATCTGGCTCACGCGCAGCGACACCAGCTCCTGCGTAGCGGCAGGCAGGGCCGATTCCCTGAGCGTCTTGCCCACCGACATGAACTGCTTGAGGACCTTGCCCGCGGTGGGGCTGGTGAAGAAGTTCAGTCGCGCGTCCATGGTGTTCCTCCAGGGTCGTCGTTGGCTACAACCCCCGAGACGAGGTAGCCCGGCTCTCCTGTGACGTCGCCGGACGTGACGTGGGTCTCCCTCAGCCGCCGAGCTCGGCCTCGATCACCATCGGCCAGCGGATCGTCTCGTCCGCGTTGCGACAGATCGGCCCCCAAGGCCACCTTTGTTGCGTTCAACGCAACAAAGGTGGCCTTGGGGGCCGATCAAGCGGCTAGTTGACGATCACGCTGTCTGGGACCGGGGTGTCGTTGCGGAACGCGTCGAAGAGAACCTGCGACTTCTCCTCGTCCCAGTACTGCGCCGAGCTGTCCGTGGTGGGCATGGTGGTGGTCACCACGCCGCCGCCGGAGATCCCGCGCATCGCCCACGCCAGGCCGAGCAGGTTGTGCAGATGGTCGCCGGTGTCCATGGTCAGCGCGTCCGGCGCCTCCGCGAGCAGCGGGAACACGTCGAACGGGTTCAGCAGTGTCGACGGGCTCGCCATCTGGCTCGCCATCGCGCCGATGAACTGCCGCTGGTTGGCCACGCGGTCGAGGTCCGACCTCGGCGTCGCCGAGCTGTACCGCATGCGCACGAAGCCAAGCGCCTGCGCGCCGTCGAGGGTCTGCTTGCCCGCGGGGATGACGATGCCGGTCTTGGTGTCGCGCATCTCCGCGGGGATGTCCATCTCGACCCCGCCCATGGCGTCGACGAGGTTGGCGAACCCACCGAAGCCGATCTCGGCGTAGTGGTCGATTCGCAGCCCGGTGGCCTGCTCGACCGTCTGCGCGAGCAGTGGTGCACCACCGAACGAGAACGCCGCGTTGATCTTGTTGGTGCCGTGGCCGGGGATCTCGACCTGCGAGTCGCGCGGCAGGCTCAGCAGCGTCGGCGCGGTGTCGTTGTCCGGGATGTGGGCGATCATGATCGTGTCGGTGCGCTGACCGCCGGTGTCACCGGTGACGAGCTGCGCCTGCTGGTCGGCATCGAGGCCCGCCCGCGAGTCGGAGCCGACGATGAGCCAGTTCGTGCCCGACGCTGCGGCCGGCCTGCCCTCGTAGTCGGGCAGGGCGTCGATGCGGTTGATGGAGAACTCGAGGTAGAGCCACACGGCGCCGATGAACAGCACGAACACCAGCACCAGCGCCATCAGCACCCGGCCGAACGTCCAGCGCCTGCGCCGCGGCGGACGCGGCGGCCTCGGCCCTTCGCCGCCCGGGGGCGGCTGGTGGCCGGGCACGGGCGCCACGCGCGTCGGCTGGTGCCGAGGGCGGGGCGGCGGCCCCTGACGGGCCCGGTCGCTGCCCGGCACGGGCAGCATCTGGGCGCTCTGGTGCTCCCTGGGACCGCGGGGCGGCCGGCGGTTGCCGCCGGGTGGCTGCTGTCCGCCGTAGTGTCCGCCGTACGTCATCGCCGTCTCCCGATCGGTGTCGTGCCGCGTCCGTGCGGGCCCTACTAAACCTCATGCCCCCGATCCATGGACGCATGGTCCCCCGGACGGGTTGTGCGCGACACGCCGCGGACGGCCGCTACAGGGGTATGCGCAGGCGCGCGTCCACGGGCCGGTCCCAGGCAGAGGCGGGCAGGCCGTCCCCCGCCGGGAATCCCAGCACGTCGGCGGTGAAACCCACCACGAGCCGCTGCCACAACGCCGGCCTTCGCACCATCGCGTGCCCCTCCTCCGCCACCTCGAAGCGCGCGAGCCTGCGCGCGGTCGCCTGGGCCCGCCTGGCGTAGGTGTGCGAGGCCTCCGGGCTGGTCACGGCGTCGCGCGTGCCGTGCGCGAGCACGACCGTGCGATCACGCACGGACTCCACGGGCTCGTCCTGCGGGGTCCACGGCGCGAGCGCGCACACCCCGGTCACGGCCGGGTCGTCGGCGACGCGCAGGGCCACCCGGCCGCCCATCGAGTGGCCCACCAGCACCACCGGCAGGCCGGGGCTCTCGGCGTGGACGCGCTCCAGCGCCCAGCGGGCGTCGCGCACCGGGTCGAGCGCGGGCTCGTTCCACCCACGCATGCGGTTGCGCAGCAGCCGCACCTCCAGCCCGTGCCGCGCGCCCGCCGCGCGCAGCGCGCGGGCGAAGGGCACCATCCGCAGGTAGGCGAGCCCCCACGGCCGCACGGCGCCGGCGCCGTGCTCGGCCCCACCGTGCAGCACGAGCGCCACCGCGCGGGCGGGAACCGGCGAGCGCCGGACGGCCATCGCCGGTTCGTCGTCGATCACCCACGACCTCCTCACGCCGCTGTGGGCGTCTCCTGCCGGAACTGCGTGTGGTACAGCTCCGCGTAGCGTCCTCCGGCGGCGAGCAGCTGCTCGTGGGTGCCCTGCTCGACGACCCGGCCCGCCTCCACCACCATGATGCGGTCGGCGGCCCGGATGGTGGACAGCCGGTGGGCGATCACGATCGCGGTGCGCCCGTCGAGCGCGTCGGTGAGCGCCTCGCCGACCGCCGCCTCTGACTCCGAGTCGAGATGCGCGGTCGCCTCGTCGAGCACCACGACCCTCGGCTGCGCGAGCAGCAGCCGCGCGATGGTGAGCCGCTGGCGCTCCCCTCCGGAGAGCCGGTAGCCGCGCTCGCCGATGATCGTGTCGAGCCCGTCCGGCAGCGAGCGCACCAGATCGGCCAGCCGCGCGCGGTCGAGTGCGTGCCAGATCTCGGCGTCCGAGGCGTCCGGGGCCGCGTAGGCGAGGTTGGCGCGGATGGTGTCGTGGAACAGGTGGCCGTCCTGCGTCACCACGCCCACCGTCTCGCGCAGCGACGCGAACGTGAGGTCGCGCACGTCCACACCGGACAGCCGCACCGAGCCGGAGTCGGCGTCATAGAGCCGCGGCACCAGCGACGCGATGGTGGACTTGCCCGCGCCGGAGGAGCCCACGAGGGCCACCATCTGGCCCGGCTCCGCCCTCAGGCTCACGCCGTGCAGTACCTCCTCGCCACCACGGTTGTCCAGTGTGGACACCTCCTCCAGCGAGGCCAGCGAGTAGCGGTCGGCGGAGGGGTAGGCGAAGCGCACCTCGTCGAGCTCCACCGAGACGCCCCCGGGCGGAACGGCCCGCGCGTCCGGCTTCTCCTTGATCATCGGGTCGAGGTCGAGCACCTCGAAGACCCGCTCGAACGACACGAGGGCGGTCATCACGTCCACCCGCACGTTGGCGAGCGCGGTCAGCGGCGAGTACAGCCTGGTCAGCAGCAGGGCCAGCGCGACGACCGTGCCTGGCGCGAGGTCGCCGCGCAGCGCGAGCCAGCCGCCGAGGCCGTAGACCAGCGCCTGCGCCAGCGCCGAGACCAGCGTAAGGCTCGTCATGAACCAGCGCGTGAGCATCGCCGTCCGCACACCGATGTCGCGGACACGGCCCGCACGGGAACCGAACTCGGCGGCCTCGGCGTGCGGCCTGCCGAACAGCTTCACGAGCGTGGCCCCCGGCGCCGAGAACCGCTCCGTCATCTGCGTGGTCATGGACGCGTTGAGCTCGGACGACTCGCGCTGCAGGTCGGCCATCCGCCTGCCGATGCGCCGCGCGGGCAGCACGAACACCGGCAGGAGCACCAGCGCCAGCAGCGTGACCTGCCAGGACAGCGTGACCATCACGGCCAGCGACAACAGCAGCTGGATCACGTTGGTGACCAGGCCGGACAGTGTCGCCGTGAAGGTGCGCTGCGCCCCGATGACGTCGTTGTTCAGCCTGCTCACCAGCGCGCCGGTGCGGGTGCGGGTGAAGAACGCGATCGGCATGCGCTGGACGTGCTCGAACACGGCCCGGCGCAGGTCGAAGATCAGTCCCTCACCGATGCGCGCCGACTGCCAGCGCTCGGCGAGCCCGAGCCCGGCGTCGGCGATGGCGAGTCCGGCGATCGCGACGGCCAGCCAGATCACCGTGGCGGCCGCTCCCCCGCCGACGATCGCGTCGACGACACGGCCCGCGAGCAGTGGTGTGCTCACCGCGAGCACCGCGGAGACCACGGTCAGGGCGAGGAAGACCCCCAGGCGTGCCCAGTGCGGGCGGGCGAAGCGCGCGACCCTCCGTACCGTCCCCCTGCGCAGACCGCTCGGCGCGTCCGCCGATCTCATCGCGCCGCTCAGCAACGTCCACGTGTTGTCCATGTCCCACCGGCCCCTCCCCGCTCGCCCCTGAGCGCGCAATACCTCGACATTACTCGAGATCCACTTCCGATATGTCCTGGACAACACCAGGTACCACGCGATCCTTCCCGATCCCGCGGACCAATTCTGCCCGTGAGGTCCGACAGTCTCCGCGCATCGCCTAACCTGCTGCCATGGGGAGTCACCGGGTTCAGCAGTGGCTGCGGCGGAGCTGGGAGGAGCGGCCGCTGGGACTGGACCTCGTCCTCTACCTCGTCGCCGCGGGCTACGCCGTCGCGCTCGCGCTGACCGACAAGCACTACGGCTTCCGGATCTGGGCGAACTTCGCCATCGCCGGCTACGCGCTCGCGCTCGCGCACACGTGCTGGCTGCGCCTCACTCCTGGCCGCGAGGGCGGCCGCTGGCGGTCGCGCTGGGTCGGCGTCGGCGCTGTCGCGGTGGTGGGCATGCTCGCGCCGCTGGTGTTCCTGCTCGTGCGCAGGCTCACCGGTGTCGACTGGCTCGACACCCCGTGGTCGTGGAGCGCGCAGCCCGAGGTGTGGGTCATCGAACGGTCGGCGAGCCTGCTCCTCGCGGGAGGCACGCCCTACACCGACGTCACCGCGCTCGGCCGCCCGCCCGCGGTGAACGACTACACGCCGTACGGCCCGGTGATGACGGTGTTCGGCCTGCCGAGGGCGCTCGCGGGAGGCACGCCGGTCACCGACGTGCTCACGGACGCGCGCCTGTACTTCGCCCTCACGGCGGTGCTCTGCGCGTGGGGTGCGTGGCGCCTGCTGGGCAGGCCGGGGATCCCGGTCCGCGCGGCGCAGCTCGTCGCGGTGTTCCCGCTCACCGCGCTGACCTTCGCCACGGCAGGCCCCGACCTCGCGATCGTCGGACTGCTCGTGCTGGGTGCCGCGCTGGCCGCGACGGACCGGCCCGCACTGTCGGGCACCGTGCTGGCGCTCGTCACGAGTGCGAAGCTCATCGTGCTGCCCGCCGCGGTCGTGCTGGGGGTGCTCGTGCTCGCGCGGCTCGGCCGTCGCGCGCTGGCCCGCTTCGTGCTGGTGCTGCTCGCCGTGTGCGCGGTGGTGAACGTGCCGGTGTACCTCGTGCATCCGGACGCGTTCGCCGAGCACGTGATCCGGTTCCCGGCCGGGCTCGGAGCGGTCACCTCACCAGCCGCGAGCCCGCTGCCGGGGCACCTCATCGCCGGAACCGGCCCGGTCGGCAAGGTGCTCGCGTTCGTGCTGCTGGCTGCCGCGGCACTGGCGATCATGTGGTGGCTCATCCGGCGACCGCCCGTCGCCGGTGCGGATGCACTGCTTCGCATCGCGGTCGGCCTGGGCACCTTCACGATGCTCACGCCGGCCACCCGATTCGGTTATCTGGTGTATCCGGTTGTCCTGCTTGGCGCGATGTTGTGCTTCCCGAGCCAGGGGTCGGCCTCCCGCGTCGCCGCGACGCCGGGCTCAGGCACCACGCCGGAGTCGGCTCCCCTTACTTCTTCTTGACGCGAGTGGCGCCGCCGCGGCCGCGGAGCTGCACGCCGGATTCCGAGAGGACCCGGTGCACGAAACCGTAGGAACGTCCGGTTGACTCCGCCAGCGAGCGAATGCTCGCCCCCTTCTCGTATTTCTTCTTCAGGTCAGCGGCCAACTTGTCGCGTGTGTTTCCGGTGATGCGCGCACCCTTCTTCAGGTCTGCCACGTCGATCCACCTTCCACCCGTATGGTGTTTCGGGCCACATTCGACCCCTGCCGCCGCAATGATCGAACACTGAGCGGCGGAATGCCAGACGACGGGCCAAAAACCTTCCGAAACCGCGAAGATATTGGGCCGATTCAGTGTTTGTCGAACATCAACTAACGACTTGGCCGCGTATTTGGCGTCGAGTCAACTCAGGCGAGCTGCACGAGTTCGAGATAATCGGCCGACCAATGATCCTCCGTGCCATCCGGCAACAGGATCACGCGTTCGGGTTCCAGCGCCTCCACGGCGCCCGGGTCGTGGGTCACGAGCACCACCGCACCGGTGTAGCTGCGCAGCGCGTCGAGCACCTGCTCGCGGCTCGCCGGGTCCAGGTTGTTGGTGGGCTCGTCGAGCAGCAGCACGTTCGCCGCGCTCGACACCAGCCCGGCCAGCGCCAGCCGGGTCTTCTCGCCACCCGACAGCGTGCCCGCGGGCTGGTCGAGCTGCTCACCGGAGAACAGAAACGAGCCGAGCAGGTTCCGCAGCTCCTGTGCACCCGTGTCGGGCGCGAGGTGCCGGGTGTTCTCCCACACGGTCGCGTCGTGGTCGAGCGTCTCGTGCTCCTGCGCGTAGTAGCCGAGCCGCAGCCCGTGGCCCGCGACGACACGGCCGGTGTCAGGCGTCTCCATGCCGCCGAGCAGGCGCAGCAGCGTGGTCTTGCCCGCGCCGTTGAGCCCGAGCACGACCACCTTCGAGCCGCGGTCGATCGCGAGGTCCACGCCGGTGAAGATCTCCAGCGAGCCGTACGACTTCGAAAGGTCCTCCGCCGTGAGCGGGGTCTTCCCGCACGGGGCCGGTGCGGGGAACTTGATACGCGCGACCTTGTCGGCCTGGCGCTCGTCGTCCAGGTTCGCGAGCATCTGCTCAGCCCGGCGCGCCATGTTCTTCGCCGCCACGGCCTTGGTGGCCTTGGCGCCCAGCTTGGCGGCCTGCTGTTGCAGCGCGGCCGCCTTCTTCTCGGCGTTGGCCCGCTCGCGGCGGCGGCGCTTCTCGTCGGTGGCCCGCGCCTCGAGGTAGCGCTTCCAGTTCATGTTGTAGTTGTCCAGCTCCCCGCGCGTCGCGTCGAGGAACCAGACCTTGTTGACGACCTCGTCGAGCAGCTCGACGTCGTGGCTGATCACCACGAGACCGCCGTCGTGGGACTTGAGGAAGCCGCGCAGCCAGCTGATCGAGTCGGCGTCGAGGTGGTTGGTCGGCTCGTCGAGCAACAGGATCGTGCCCGATTTGCCCCCGGCGCCCGCCTCGGAGGCCGCGAACAGGATGCGGGACAGCTCCACGCGCCTGCGCTGGCCACCGGACAGCGTCCGCAGCGGCTGCCCCAGGACCCGCTCCTCCAGGCCGAGGTTCGCGCAGATCCGCGCGGCCTCGCTCTCGGCCGCGTACCCGCCCAGCGCGGCGAACCGCTCCTCGAGCCTGCCGTAGCGGCGCACCGCCCTGTCGCGCTCGTTGTCGTCGACCAGCTCCGACATGGCGGTCTGCGCCTTCTCCATGTCGCGCACGAGCGTGTCGAGGCCACGCGCGGAGAGCACGCGGTCCTTCGCGGTGACCGACAGATCGCCCTCGCGCGGGTCCTGCGGCAGGTAGCCGAGCTCGGCGCCGTGCTGGACGATGCCCGAGTAGGGCTCGCCCTCACCGGCGAGAACCTTGAGGGTCGTGGTCTTGCCCGCGCCGTTGCGGCCGACGAGACCGATGCGGTCGCCGGGCTGGATACGCAGGGTGGTGTCGGCGAGGAGCACGCGCGAACCCGCGCGCAGTTCGAGGCCGGTGGCCGTGATCAAGGGAATCTCCGTGACCTGGAAGCGGAACTGGACAGCATGCGATACCCGCGCAGGGCGGGACGGCTACTCCAGGCGAACGACCACGACTGCCAGTGTACGGGCCGGGGTCGAGCGATTTTCCCCGGCGGTGACCGGCCTCACCGCAGGACGATCTCCACCGCGAGCGCACGCACGGCCGCGTCGTCAAGCACCGAGCGGCGCGGCTCGCCGATGTCGAGCACCCGGGGGACGGCCAGCGCGAACAGCGGCTCGAGCCGGCGATCGGCCCGCAGCTCGTCCAGCGCCCTGCGGTCCCCGCCGAGCACCACCGCGTCCAATTCGGACAACCTCGGCAGCAGCACCGCCCCGGCGTCGTCGGCGGCCGAACGCAACGCCTGCCGCGCCTGCCCCTCGCGACGGCGGGCGAACCGCTGCTGCGACCAGCCGCCCGCGGCGCTGCGGCCGTGCACGAGATGCCGGTCGGTGCGCGACACGAGCACCTTGCCCTGCTCGGCGACGCCCACGCTGTGCCCTCCGAGCCGCACGAGCAGCAGCCCGAGCCGCCGGGGCGCGCGCACGTGGTCGACGAGCGGCCCCACCGCGAGCCCCTCCCGCTCGCCCTCGGCCGGAAGCGGCGGGAACGGCACCGCCACGGTCGCGGTGGTGCCGTTGCCGCCGGTCACCACCACCTCGCCGGAGCCGAGCCGGGTGCTCACGACGCCGTCGTTGCGGGCGGCGAAGCGCTCGAACCACCCGGCGAGCCGCGCGGGCTCCACCTCGACGGCCCTGCCGCCGCCCCGCACCTGCCGCGCGCTCACAGGACGAACGACTCCGACCACGGCTGCGTGGCGTGCCCCGAGATCGCGTCGAGCATGCTCGCCGCCTGCCGGTCGGTCAGCGACGCCACGAAGTCCACCACAGCACGCCCGCGCGCGAGGGCCCGCACGGCGTCGCTGCCGCGCACGGGCTCGCCCGTCGCGCCCACGAGCAGCTCCGGTGACCGCTCGGCCAGCGCCGTGTACTCCAGGTGCGCGAGCGCGACCAGGTCGTGCAGCCTGCGCGGCAGGCGGCGCGCCTCGTCGCGGTCGGTGAGCCACGCGTCGAGCGCGTCGACCAGGTTGGTGAGCATGCTGGCCTGCCCGCGCTGGTGCAGGGCGAGATCGGGCCGTTGCAGCACGAACCGCCGGTGCACGAACTTCAGCACCTGCACCTCGTGCCACTGTGCGGGCCGCAGGGTCACGTGCCCCGTGCGGGTGGGCGGCGACGGGGTGACGAGCACGCCCTCCACGAGCCGGGCCGTCCAGCGCGCGGAGAATGTCGCCATCGCCTGCTCGGCCTCGATCGAGCCGTCGAACGGGATCGCGAGCAGGTCGTCAACCAGCTCGGCCCGCACCCGCGCCACGGCGTGCGCGAACGCGTCGTCGTCCACCACCCACGCGTCCTTGGCGTGCATCCGGCGCCGCACGTACTCCAGTGACCGGCCGGGGTTGCGGTGCTCGTCGCGCAGCGCGGCCGAGGGCAGCTCGGCCAGCTCGCCCGCGCGCGAGAGCCACTGGCCCAGCTCGGTGGCGACGGCGGCGTGCTGGAGCACCCCGATGCGGTGGAAGTCCTGGATGTCGTGGATGGCGTAGGCGATGTCATCGGCGAGGTCCATCACCGAGGCCTCCACCGTCTGCTGCCAGCGCTCCACGCGCCCCGAGAACGGCGTGCGCGAGTGCTCGAGGTCGTCCAGCTCGGTGGAGTACGCGGAGAACTTCGCCGAGCCCGTGCCCGGCGCGTCGTCCGGCTCCGCGGCTCCCCTCGGCGGGGTGCTCAGGTCGGCGGGGTGCGGGTCCGGGTAGTGCAGGCGCGCCCACGGGTACTTCAGCAGCGCGGCCCGCACCGCGGCCGTCAGGTTCAGCCCCTGCGGCGTTGGCCCGCCCACCTCGGTCTTGGTGACGATCCGGAACGTCTGCGCGTTGCCCTCGAACCCGTCGGGCAGGCCGTAGCGGTGCCGCGCGATGCGGTCGAGCACCTGCTCCCCGAGGTGGCCGAACGGCGGGTGCCCGAGGTCGTGGCCCAGCGCGGCGGCCTCGGCGACATCGGGGTCGCAGCCGCCCAGCTTGGCGACGATCCCGCCCGTGTCACCGTGCGCGGTGATGCGCTCGGCGATAGCCCTCGCGACCTGCGCGACCTTGAGGCTGTGGGTGAGCCGGTTGTGCAGCAGGCCCGACCCGCCCGCGCTCACGACCTGCGTGACGCCGCCGAGGCGGGCGAAGAACGGCGACGCGGCGATCCGGTCCCGGTCGAGCCGGAACGGGCTGCTGATCAGGTCGGCGAACCCGCCTGCCTCGGCGGGCTCGTCCCGGCGCCGTGCCCGGGGGTCCGGCTCTGCTTCCATGCGCATAACCGTACGGGAGCGATCAAGACCGGCGGACGCCGTCGCTCGGCGAGACGAACCCGGACTCGTAGGCCTCGATCACGGCCTGGGTGCGGTCGCGGGCGCCGAGCTTGGCGAGCACGTTGCCGACGTGGGTCTTCACGGTCTGCAACCCGAGGAACAACCGCTCCGCGATCTCCACATTGGACAAACCGGACGCCATGAGGCGCAGCACCTCGGACTCACGTTCGGTGAGGTTCGCCCCGCGCAGACCGTCCCGCCCCGCACCCCGCGCGTTCCTGGCCGCGAGCCTGCGGATCGCTGCCGGGAACAGCAGCGAGTCACCGGCGACTACGGTGCGCACCGCCGACAGGATCTCCTCCGGCCGCGCGCGCTTGAGCAGGAAACCGCTCGCGCCCGCCCGCAGCGCGTCGTAGACGTAGTCGTCGTTCTCGAACGTCGTCACCACCACGATCTTCGGCGGACGGTCCGCTGTGGACAGCAGGTGCTCGGTCGCCCTGATCCCGTCCACCGACGGCATCCGCACGTCCATCAGCACCACGTCCGGCCGGTGCCGCGCCACCAGCCCGGGCACCTCCGCGCCGTCGGCGGCCTCGCCGACCACCGCCAGGTCCGGCTCGGACTCCAGGATGGCCCGTAGTCCCGTGCGAACGAGCTGCTCGTCGTCCACGAGCAACACCCCGATGCGGTTGTCGTCCACTCACTCGCCCCCTCGTCCCCCGGCAGGCAGCCACACGCCGACCTCCCAGTCTCGTCCCTGTCTCCCAGCGCGCAACCGCCCGCCGAGCACGTCGACCCGCTCCGCGATGCCGCGCAGCCCGCTGCCGCCACCGTTGCGCGCCGAGTCACGCGCGGCGCCGACGGGGTTGCGCACGGTGAGCTCGAGCCCGCCGTCGGCCTCGGCCACCCTGAGCGTGACCGGCACCTTGCCCGCGTGCCGCAGAACGTTCGTAAGGCACTCCTGCAGGATCCGGTACGCCTCGCGCGACACCACCGGCGCGACCGCGGCGGCCTCGGCGCGCACCTCGCTGTCCACCTCGACCCCCGCCGCCCTCGTCGCCGACAGCAGGGCGGGCAGCTCGGCGAGCCCGGCCTGCGGCGCCCGTCCCGCCCGCTCCTCCCGTAGGAGGCCGAGCACGTGGTCGAGGTCGTCGAGCGCGGCGCGGGCGGACTCCTCGATCGCCTCGAGCGCCCGCTCCGCCGTGTCCGGGTCGCGGCGCAGCGTGCGCCGCGCTGCCCCCGCCTGCAGCGACACGACGCTGAGGGCGTGCCCGACGGAGTCGTGCAGTTCGCGGGCGAGCCGGTTGCGCTCGGCCAGCCGCTCGGTGCGTCGTTCGAGCAGGGCCACGCGCTCGGCGGCGGACGGCCCGAGCCAGGCACGGGCCGCGCGGGTGAGCAGCGCGCCCGCGCCCGCGACGGCGTGGAAGAGCAGCAGCATCGCGAGCAGGAAGGCCGCCGGGAGCCACGCGCTCGCCCAGCCGCGGGGCACCAGCAGCGGCCCGTCGGTGCCAGCACCGAAGCTCCCGGTGAACGGCGCGGCGAACGCGAGCCCGAGGAACGCGGGCAGCATCAGGCTCGCCAGGCTGATCAGCGCGCCCACCAGCACGTGCGCCACGAACATCGCACCCGCTCGCACGCGGGCTCGCCCGCTCACGGGTCCGGAGGCCGCCTCGGGCACCGGATCGTCCAGCAGCTCACGGATGGCGGCCAGTTCCAGCGCGCGCACCGGCGGCAGCAGCGACGTCGCGGCGAGCACCACCAGCGCCCCGGCCCCGCCGAGGAGGAACGCGCTCGCCAGGTCGTCGGTCGACAGCGGCAGGACCGAGGGCACCACCACCGCGCCGAACAGCACGTACGGGGCCGACAACGCCCCGCCGAGGACCAGGAACACCCACCGGCGGTACGTCGAGCGGCTCGTCACCGGGCCGAGGATCCGCCGTATCACCAGGCGATCCTCGCAAAAGCTGAGAGAACGCGCCTCCCTCCTCAGCGGGAGATCCACAAGGCGGCCCTCACGGTTAGCCTGTGTGCGCCGCCCAACGAGAAAACCGGGACCCGCCGATGCTCGCCTCGCTCATCGAACGACTCTTCGACCGCAAGCTCACCCCGGTGCGGGTCTCGCTGCTGGCCGCGATCGCCGTGGGGTACCTGCTGCTGCTCGCCCCGCCCGACAAACTGCCGGACCCCTCCGGCTGGGCGCTGCTGTCCGGTGCCCTCGCCGCGGCCTGGTTCTCGCCGCGCAGCCCGCTGGCCAGCGCGCTCGCGCAGGCGGCCATGCTCGCCACCGGCGAGCTCCTCGGCATCGACAACATGATTCCCCTCAAGGTGCTGGCGAGCTTCGCCCTGCTGGAGCTGGCCATGCGGCGGACCGGCTGGGTGCTGCCGGCCGGGGCCACGGTGCTGTCGGCCGTGTACTTCCTCATCGGGCTGACCAACCCGCTGCGCTCCCCGGCCGAGATCGTGTTCCAGACGGCCGTCGTGGTGGTGGGACCGCTCGTGCTGGGCGCCTACATCGGCGGGATGAACGCGCGCGCGAGGCAGGCTGAGGAGCGTGCGGCGGAGCAGGAACGCCTGCGCCGCACGGAGTCGCAGATGGTGCGCGTCGCCGAGCGGACCGCGATCGCCCGCGAGCTGCACGACCTCGTCGCCCACCACGTCGCGTCGATCGTGCTGCGGACAGGGGTCGCGCGGCATCTGCTCGGTGAGAGCGACGAGCAGATGCGGCAGGTCCTCGACGACGTCCACGCCACCGGCTCCGGCGCGCTCACGGATCTGCGGCGGCTCGTCGCGGTCCTGCGTGACCCCGAGGCGACGGACACGGCGGGCGGAGACCTCGTGGATCCCGCGGAGCTGCCCGCCGCCGTCGCCGCGGTGATCGACCGGTGCCGTCAGGTGGGACTGCGCATCGACGCCACGGTGGACCCCGCGCTCGCGGGGCTCGACGCCGTGAAGGCGCTCGCGGTGCTGCGCCTGGTGCAGGAAGGGCTGGCCAACGTCGCCAAGCACGCTGGCTCCTCCGCCCGGGTGTGGCTGACCGCCGAGCTCGCCCGCGACGGCGTGCGGCTGGACATCGCCGACGACGGCGAGGGTGACCCCTCCGGCACCGTCTCCGCCCAGCACTCGGGCTCCGCCCAGCACTCGGGCCACGGTCTGATCGGCATGCGTGAACGCGTCGAGCTGCTCGGCGGAACGCTGCGCGTGGGACCCGAGGGCACCGGCTGGGCCCTGTCGGCGAGGCTCCCCGCCCCAGAGCCGGAACCGAAACCGGAGCCGAAGCCGGAGCCGGAGCCGGAGCCGGAGCCGATGGCGAGCGTGCCGTAACACGCGAGTCGTGCACTCCCGGCCGCGAGTCGCACGCCCAGGACGCCGAGTTGCGCGTTCCCGAGGCCGAGTTGCGCGTTCCGGCTCGCGAGTCCCCCGCTCCGGCGCGCGAGTCCCCCGCTCCGGCGCGCGAGTTGCCCGCTCCGGCTCGCGAGTTGCCCGCTCGGGCGGTCCCGAACGGGCAACTCGTGGTCCCGAACGCGGAACTCGCGGTCCCGAACGCGGAACTCCCGGTCCCGAACGGGGGACTCGCGGTCAGGAGCGGGGGACTCGCGGTCGGTCAGACCGTGAAGCCCAGGGCTCGCAGTTGCTCGCGGCCGTCCTCGGTGATCTTCTCCGGGCCCCACGGCGGCATCCAGACCCAGTTGATCCGGAAGTCCTTCACCAGGCTGGGACCGGTGAGCACGGACGCGGTCTGGTCCTCGATCACGTCGGTCAGCGGGCACGCCGCGGAGGTCAGCGTCATGTCGATGGTGGCCGTGTTGTCCGGCTCCACGCGGATGTCGTAGACGAGGCCGAGGTCGACGACGTTGATACCGAGCTCGGGGTCGACCACGTCGCGCATGGCCTCCTCGATGTCCTCGATCCTGGCCACCTCGGCGGCAGAAGGCTGGGTCTGCTCCGGCAGATCCGCAGCGGTCCGGCCCTCGCGGTGTTCGGGCGTCTCGGTCATGCTTCCACCTCGTTCGACGTCCGGGCCAGTGCGTCCTTGAACGCCATCCAGCCGAGCAACGCGCACTTCACTCTCGCAGGGTACTTCGCGACACCGGCGAACGCGACGCCGTCCTCGAGCACGTCCTCGTCCGGCTCGACACTGCCACGCCCCTGCATCAGTTCGACGAAAGCGTCCATCGTGGACAGAGCCTCGTCGATCGTGTGGCCGGTGACCAGATCGGTGAGCACCGACGTCGACGCCTGGCTGATGGAACAGCCCTGCCCCTCGTAGGAGACGTCGGCGACCTTGCCGTCGGTCACCTTGAGCCGCAACGTCACCTCGTCGCCGCAGGTCGGGTTGACCTGGAACGACTCGGCGTCGTACGGCTCCCGCAGGCCGCGGCCGTGCGGGTTCTTGTAGTGGTCCAGGATGATCTCCTGGTACATGCCCTCAAGGTTCACTTACGCCACCCCGAAGAAACGCTGCGCCTCACGGACACCGTTCACCAGGGCATCCACTTCGGACAGTTCGTTGTAGAGGTAGAACGTGGCGCGGACCGTGGCGGGGATGCCGCACGAGCGGTGTAGCGGCCACGCGCAGTGGTGCCCCACCCGCACCGCGATGCCCAGGCTGTCGAGCACCTGGCCGGCGTCGTGCGGGTGCACGCCGTCGACCACGAACGCCACCGTCGCGCCCCGGTCCACCGTGTCCGGTGGGCCGATGATCCGCACGCCGGGGATCTCCTTGAGCCCGTTCAGCGCCCGCTCGACGAGCTGGTGCTCGTGCGCGGCGACCCGGTCCATGCCGATCGCGTTCAGGTAGTCGACCGCCGCGCCGAGCCCCACCGCCTGAGAGGTCATCGGCACGCCCGCCTCGAACTTCTGCGGCGGCGGCGCGAACGTGGAGCCCTCCATGCGCACCAGCTCGATCATCGACCCGCCCGTGAGGAACGGCGGCATCGCCTCGAGCAGCTCCCGGCGCCCGTAGAGCACGCCGATGCCCGACGGCGCCAGCATCTTGTGCCCGGAGAACACCGCGAAGTCGACGTCCAGCTCTCGGAAGTTCACCGGGAAGTGCGGCACGGACTGGCAGGCGTCCAGCAGCACCAGCGCACCGACCTCGCGGGCCTTGCGCACCAGCGCGTCCACCGGGTTGACCGTGCCGAGCACATTGGACTGATGCGCGAAGGCGACGACCTTCGTGCGCTCGGTGATCAGCTCGTCGATGCCCGAGAGGTCGAGCCTGCCCTCCGCCGTGACGGGGAACCAGCGCAACGTCGCCCCGGTGCGCTGGCACAGCTGCTGCCACGGCACGAGGTTCGCGTGGTGCTCCATCTCGGTGACCACGATCTCGTCACCCGGACCGACGACGAACCGTTCGGCCCCGTCATCCGCCGTCGCGGCGTTGCTCATCGCGTAGGCGACCAGATTGATGCCCTCGGTGGCGTTCTTGGTGAACACGAGTTCGCCCGGCGTCGCGCCGACGAAGTCGGCGATCTTCGCGCGGGCGCCCTCGTAGGCGTCGGTCGCCTCCTCCGCGAGCTGGTGCGCGCCACGGTGAACGGCGGCGTTGCACGTCTCCAGGAACCGCCGCTCCGCGTCGAGCACCTGCACCGGCCGCTGCGACGTGGCCCCGGAGTCCAGGTACACCAACGGTTTCCCGTCACGGACCGTGCGGGACAGGATCGGGAAGTCGGCGCGCACGGCGGCGACGTCCAAAGGCGTGGTGTTGGCCGTGGTGGTGGTCATCGCGCCAACTCCTCTCTGGGGCCAGTCGGGAACGTGAGGATCACACCTTGGCGGGCTCGGCCTTGCCGATGTACTTCACGTAGCCGCTCTCCTCCAGCGCGTCGGCGAGCTCCTTGCCGCCCGACTCGACGATCCGGCCACCGGCGAACACGTGCACGAAGTCCGGGTGGATGTGCTTGAGGATCCGGGTGTAGTGAGTGATCAGCATGACGCCGACCTCGTTGTTGGCCTTGTACTCGTTGACCGCGTCGGACACCACGCGCAGCGCGTCGACGTCGAGGCCGGAGTCGGTCTCGTCGAGGATGGCGATCTTCGGCTTGAGCAGCGCCAGCTGCAGGATCTCGTGACGCTTCTTCTCACCGCCGGAGAAGCCCTCGTTGACGCTGCGCTCGGCGAACTCGGAAGAGATGTCGAGCTTGCCCATCTCCTCCTTGACCTCCTTGACCCAGTGCCGCAGCTTCGGGGCCTCGCCGCGCACCGCGGTCGCGGCGGAGCGGAGGAAGTTCGACATCGAGACGCCGGGCACCTCCACCGGGTACTGCATCGCAAGAAAGAGGCCGGCGCGGGCGCGCTCGTCGACGCTCATGTCGAGCACGTTCTCGCCGTCCAGCAGCACCTCGCCGGAGGTCACCTCGTACTTCGGGTGGCCGGCGATCGCGTACGACAGGGTCGACTTGCCGGAACCGTTCGGGCCCATGATCGCGTGGGTCTCGCCCGAGCGGATCGTCAGGTTGACGCCCTTGAGGATCTCCTTGTTGCCCTCGTCGGTCACGACCTCGGCGTGCAGATCCTTGATCTCCAGTGAGCTCATGCTTCTCGTTTTCTCTCGTCAGTTCGGGGGTGGGTCAGGCGCCGACGGCCTGCAGCTCGGCCTCGATCGCGGCCTCGAGGCGCTCGCGCACCTCGGGAACGTCGATCTTCATCAGGATCTCGTGGAAGAACCCGCGCACGACCAGCCTGCGCGCCTGCTCCTCCGCGATGCCCCGCGACTGCAGGTAGAACAACTGCTCGTCGTCGAACCTTCCCGTCGCGCTCGCGTGACCGGCACCGGCGATCTCGCCGGTCTCGATCTCCAGGTTCGGCACCGAGTCGGCGCGCGCGCCCTGGGTGAGCACCAGGTTGCGGTTCAGCTCGAACGTCTCTGTGCCCTCGGCGGCCGCGCGGATGAGCACGTCGCCGATCCACACGGTGTGTGCGTCGTCGCCCTGCAGTGCGCCCTTGTAGAGCACGTTCGACTTGCAGTGCGGCACCGCGTGGTCCACGAAGAGCCGGTGCTCCTGGTGCTGGCCCGCGTCGGCGAAGTGCAGGCCGAGCATCTCGACGTCGCCGCCGGGACCCGCGAACGTGGCCGTGGGGCTCACGCGCACCAGGTCGCCGCCCAGCGTCACCACGACGTGCTTGAGCCGCGCGTCCCGGCCGAGCCGCAGGTGCTGCTCGGAGACGTGCACCGCGTCGTCGGCCCAGTCCTGCACGCTCAGCACGGTGAGCTGCGCACCGTCGCCGATCACGAACTCCACGTTGTCGGCGTAGGTGCCGGAGCCGACGTGGTCGAGCACGATCGTGGCCTGCGCGAACGCCTCCGCCCGCACCTGGACGTGGCCGTAGGCGGTCTTGCCATCGCCGGGACCGGTCAGCCGGATCAGGCTCGGCTTGGAGGCCACCGTCTCCTTCGGCACCGTCACGAGCGTGGCGGACTCGAACTCCGAGTACGCCTGCGCCGCGATGCGGTCGCTGGGCACGCCTGCCTCGCCGAGGCGCTCGTCGTCGCGGGCGACGGTCTCGACGCGCACCTCGGGAGCGGCGTCGGCGTCGACCTTGACCTCGCCGGTGGCGGCCGCGGAGCCGTCGTGCAGGCCCCGCAGCCGCTTCATCGGCGTGAAGCGCCAGTTCTCCTCGCGGCCGCCGGGGACCTCGAATGCCTCGACGTCGTAGGAGGCGAACCGCTCGGCACGGGAGGCGGCCGGGACGGTCGCAGCCTCCACCGCCTCGGCCGTGCGCGCCGCGTCGTTCGTCACCGTCATGTCAGCCGACGGCTCCTTCCATCTGCAGTTCGATCAGGCGGTTCAGCTCGAGCGCGTACTCCATCGGGAGCTCCCTGGCGATCGGCTCGACGAACCCGCGCACCACCATCGCCATCGCCTCGTCCTCGGACAGGCCGCGCGACATCAGGTAGAACAGCTGGTCCTCGCTCACCTTGGACACCGTGGCCTCGTGGCCCATCGACACCTCGTCGTTGCGGATGTCGACGTAGGGGTAGGTGTCCGAGCGCGAGATGGTGTCCACCAGCAGCGCGTCGCAGACCACGCTGGAGCGCGAGTGGTGCGCCCGCTTGGCGACCTTGACCAGACCCCGGTAGGAGGTGCGGCCACCGCCGCGCGCCACCGACTTCGACACGATCGTCGAGGACGTGTGCGGCGCGAGGTGCTCCATCTTGGCGCCCGCGTCCTGGTGCTGGCCCTCACCGGCGAACGCGACCGAGAGCACCTCGCCCTTCGCGTGCTCGCCCATCAGGAACACCGACGGGTACTTCATGGTCACCTTGGAGCCGATGTTCCCGTCGATCCACTCCATCGTCGCGCCCTCTTCGCACTTGGCGCGCTTGGTGACCAGGTTGTAGACGTTGTTCGACCAGTTCTGGATCGTCGTGTAGCGGCAGCGGCCGCCCTTCTTCACGATGATCTCGACCACCGCGGAGTGCAGCGAGTCGGACTGGTAGATCGGCGCGGTGCAGCCCTCGACGTAGTGCACGTAGGCACCCTCGTCGACGATGATCAGGGTCCGCTCGAACTGGCCCATGTTCTCGGTGTTGATCCGGAAGTAGGCCTGCAGCGGGATGTCCACGTGCACGCCCGGCGGCACGTAGATGAAGGAGCCACCCGACCACACGGCGGTGTTCAGCGCGGAGAACTTGTTGTCACCGGCCGGGATGACCGAGCCGAAGTACTCCTTGAACAGCTCCGGGTGCTCACGCAGCGCGGTGTCGGTGTCGAGGAACTGCACGCCCTGCTTCTCGAGGTCCTCGCGAATCTGGTGGTAGACCACCTCGGACTCGTACTGTGCCGCGACACCGGCGATGAGGCGCTGCTTCTCCGCCTCCGGGATGCCGAGCTTGTCGTACGTGTTCTTGATGTCCTCCGGCAGCTCGTCCCAGCTGGTGGCCTGCTTCTCCGTGGAGCGAACGAAGTACTTGATGTTGTCGAAGTCGATCCCCGACAGGTCCGCGCCCCAGTTGGGCATGGGCTTGCGCTCGAAGAGCTTCAGAGCCTTCAGGCGTGTCTCGCGCATCCACTCCGGCTCGGACTTCTTCTCGGAGATGTCGGTGACGACCTCCTCGTTGAGCCCGCGTCGGGCGCTCGCGCCCGCGGTGTCCGGGTCCGCCCAGCCGAACGCGTACTTGCCGAGAGACTCGATGGTCTCTTCCTGGCTCAGCGGCGTGGTGGCGGGATTGCGCTGCTCGGCAGCGGCAGTCATGCGGTGGTCCCTCCATTCGGAGATCGTGCTTCGTCACCCGGCTTGTCGGCGGGCACGTGCGTGGTGCACGCGGCGTCGCCGCGTGCGATCGTCGCCAGCCGCTGCACGTGCGTGCCGAGCAGCTTGGCGAATGCCTCCGTCTCGGCCTCGCACAGCTGCGGGAACTCGGCTGCGACGTGAGCGACGGGACAGTGGTGCTGGCAGAGCTGTTCGCCCGCGCCGACCTGCCGGGTCGACGCAGCGTAACCCTCCCTGGTCAACGCCGTTGCCAGGGCCTCCGCCCTGGACGCCGGCGCGGCCTCGCTGGTGACCGAGTCCCGGTACGGCTCGACGAGCGCCGCCACGCGGCTCTCGGCGAAGGCCCGTACCGCGTCGTCCCCCGCGTGCTCCGCGAGGAACCGGACCGCGGCGACCGCCAGGTCGTCGTAGGCATGCCCGAACCGCGCCCTGCCCTGCTCGGTCAGCAGGAAGAGCTTGGCCGGGCGACCCCGGCCCCTCGGCCCTCGCCGGGGGGCTTCCCTGATCTCGGCCTCGGCGTCGGCCAGCAGCACGTCGAGGTGGCGACGCACCGCCGTCGGGCTGATGCCGAGCTGCTCGGCCACCGCCACCGCTGTCATCGGCCCCTGCTCAAGCAGCAGCCGGGCGACCTCGTTGCGGGTCCGGCCCTCGGCCGTCACCTGGACAGGAACACCGGTGGCAGCCGATGACTGGCCGCCATCGTGCTGGTCGAAGGTGTCCTGCTTTTTCACAACATAAGTGTGTCGTATTTCCCGGCGGGGAGCAAAGACCCGCGAAATCCGAGTGACCGGTCTCACGTCGAGGGGGCAGTCGATACGCTCTCGCTCGTGGCTCTGGGCAAAGGCGGTACGCAACAGCAGGCGGACGGCGACCTCGCGGTCGTCAGCGCCGCCGGCGCCGCGGCCCCTGCGCTCTCGCCGGTCCACCCCGGCGACCCGGAGCCGCTGAACGCCGAGGAGAACCGTGCGCTGCGGGTCGTCAACCGGCTCGGCATCGTCGGCGCGCTGTTCCTCGCGTTCGGCTCGCTCGGCGCGGGCGCCGCGCCGATCCTGAACCCGGTGCTGAACATCCCGGTGCTGCGGCTCTTCGCCCGCATCCCCACCGTGTCGCTGGCGATCGCCTTCACCGGCATGGGCATGATGGTCGCCGGCTGGCTGCTGCTCGGCCGCTTCGCCAGGCCGGGCAGGACGCGGCTCGCCAGCCCCGCGCAGCTGTACCGCACGCTCGCGATGTGGACGGTGCCGCTGCTGGTCATCCCGCCGCTGTTCTCCCGCGACGTCTACAGCTACCTCGCACAGAGCGCGATCGTCGACCGCGGCATGGATCCCTACGAACTCGGTCCCGCGCAGGCGCTCGGCGTGGCCGACCCGCTCACGGCGGGCGTGTCGAACATGTGGCGCGAGACGCCCGCGCCCTACGGCCCGCTGTTCCTCGACATCGGCAGCTGGATCTCCGGTGCGGTCGGCACCCACGTCGCCGTCGGCGTGCTGCTCATGCGCGGGCTCGCGCTCGTGGGGTTCGGCCTGATCGTGTGGGCGCTGCCCCGCCTCGCGCGGCGCTTCGGCGTGCAGCCGAGCACCGCGCTGTGGCTCGGCGCGGCCAACCCGCTCGTGCTGTTCCACCTGGTGGCCGGCGCGCACAACGAGGCGCTCGGCATCGGCCTGATGCTGGCCGGCCTCGAGCTGGGCATCCGCAGGCTGCCCATCCGCGTCTCCGGCGACAGTCCGCCACCGTTCGCGAAGGGCGAGCTCGCCTGCATCGTCCTCGGCGCCGTCGTGATCACCGCCGCCGCCATGATCAAGATCCACGCGATCGTCGCGCTCGGGTTCTTCGGCGTGATGATCGCGAGACGCTGGTACGGCAGGATCACCGACCTGCTGTGGGCCGCGGCGCTGATGACCGTCGTGTGCGCCGCCGTGACGGCCGCGATCTGCTTCGGCACCGGGCTCGGCTTCGGCTGGGTCGGCGCGCTGGGCACGCCCGGCATGGTGTGGAACTGGATCTCGCCCGTGGCCGAGCTCGGCCAGCTGGGCGGCATCCTCGGCATCATGCTCGGCCTCGGCAACCACACCGCCGCCGTCATCGCGATCCTCGGCATCCTCGGCTACGTGGTTGCGGGGTCGATCACGGCCAAGTTCCTGTGGGACAGCTTCCGCTGGCGCTACCGCCCGATCATCGGCCTCGGCGTCTCGCTGGGCGCGTTCATGACCCTGCACGTCGCGATGCAGCCGTGGTGGCTGCTGTGGGCGGTCATCCCGCTCGCGGCCTCGGCCGGCACGTCCCGGTTCCGGGCGGCGGCCACGGCGGTGAGCGCCGTGCTGGCCATGGTGATCCCGCCGACCGGCAGCACGTTCGACGGACGCTCGTACATCGTCTCGCAGGCTTACGTCGCCGGCGGCATCGTGCTTCTCGGCGCGCTCGTGATCGTGTGGCGCAGCGCCCCGCTGCTGTTCTCCCGGCGGATGGGCGAGACGCGGCCCGAGGCCGTCTGAGGTCACGCCGTACCCTTTACATCTGTGAGTGCAGCCGTCGAGATCACCGGGCTGGTGAAGCGCTTCGGGGCGGTCACGGCGGTCGACGGACTCGATCTGAAGATGCCGAGGGCCGGCCTGCTCGCCCTGCTGGGCCCCAACGGCGCGGGCAAGACCACCACGGTCGAGATCTGTGAGGGCTTCCTGCGCCCCGACGCCGGCACCGTGCGCGTGCTCGGCCTCGACCCCGCCCGCGACGGCGCCGCGCTGCGCCCCCGCATCGGCGTGATGCCGCAGGGCGGCGGCGCCTACCCGGGCGTGCGGGCCGAGGAGATGCTGAGGCTCGTCGCCGCGTGCGCGGCCACCCCGCTCGACCCCGCCTGGCTGCTCGACGTGCTCGGGCTCGCCTCCGCCCGGCGGACGCCGTTCAAGCGGCTCTCCGGCGGCCAGCAGCAGCGCCTCTCGCTCGCGTGCGCGCTGGTCGGCCGCCCCGAGCTGGTGTTTCTCGACGAGCCGACGGCGGGCATGGACCCGCAGGCGCGGCGGCTGGTGTGGGACCTGCTCGCCGCCCTGCGCGCCGACGGCGTGAGCGTGCTGCTCACCACCCACCTCATGGAGGAGGCGGAGACGCTCGCCGACGAGGTGGTGATCGTCGACGGCGGCCGCGTGATCGCGCAGGGCTCGCCGAGCGCGCTGACCGCGGAGCACGCCGAGGACGCCCAGCTGCGGTTCAAGGCGCGTCCCGGCCTCAACACCGACCTGCTCAGCGCCGCGCTGCCGGAGGGCTACCTGGTGCGCGAGTCCTCCCCCGGCGCCTACCGGGTGGCCGGGCTGGTCAACCCTCAGGTCGTGTCCACGGTCACCGCTTGGTGCGCGCAGCAGGGCGTGCTGGCCGAGGAGCTGCACGTCGGCAAGCGCGACCTGGAGGAGGTCTTCCTCGAGCTGACCGGACGGGAGCTGCGGACGTGACGGCGACAGGCACCCGGTTCGAGCCCGGCACGTTCACGCCCGCCCCCGGCGCGGGCCGTTACGGCCGGATGCTGCTCACCCACGCGCGGATCGAGACGAGCCTCACGCTGCGCCACGGCGAGCAGATCCTGCTCACGCTGCTCATCCCGCTGGCGCTGCTGGTGGGCCTGAGCCTGCTCGACTTCCTGCCAACCGGCGAGCTGGGCTCCCTGTCCCGGGTCGACTGGGTGACGCCGAGGATTCTCGCGCTGGCAGTGCTGTCGTCCGCGTTCACCGGCCAGGCCATCGCGCTCGGCTTCGACCGCCGCTACGGCGTGCTCAAGCGCCTCTCCGCCACCGCGCTGCCGCGCTGGCTGCTCGTGGCCGGGCGGCTCGTGGCCGCTCTGGTCGTGGTGTTGCTGCAGGTGGTGGTGCTCGGGATCGTCGCGGCACTGCTCGGCTGGTCGCCATCAGGCGCGGGCATCGGTGCGGCGATCGTGCTGCTCGTGCTCGGCACGCTCGCCTTCGGCGCGCTCGGCGTGCTGCTCGGCGGGGCGCTGCGGGCGGAGGCGGTGCTGGCGCTGGCCAACATCGTGTGGTTCGTGCTGCTGCTCGCGGGCGGGATCCTGATGGCGCCGTCGTCGCTGCCCGGCGTGCTCGGCGACCTGGTGGCCCTGCTGCCCTCGGGCGCCCTCGCGGAGGGCCTGCGCGCGGCGCTCGTCGACGGCATGTTCGCCTGGGACGCCCTGGCCACGCTCGCCGTCTGGGCCGTCGCCGCCGGAGCCATCGCCACCCGCACCACGAAGCTCACGTAACTGCCCCAGAAGCCCACATAACGGCCCCCAAGGCCACCTTTGGTGCGTTGAACGCACCAAAGGTGGCCTTGGGGGCCGTCAGACGGAGGCGCTTCGCGCCGCTCTACTGGCCAGCCACTTCCCCACCACCACCCAAACGGAGGCGCTACGCGCCGCTCTACTATCTATTGTCGTGCAACTGACTTCCCTCGTCGCCCGGCTGCCGTACCCCTCGAAGGCGGTGCAGCGGGCCCTCGCGATAGCCGCCATCATCACCCAGGGCGGCATCGGGGTCACCGGGTCGGTCGTGCGGGTCACCGGATCCGGACTCGGCTGTCCGACGTGGCCGCAGTGCTTCGAGGGGAGCATGTTCCCCGTCCAGCACCCCGAGTACGAGACGCTCACGCAGTGGATCGAGTTCGGCAACCGCCTGCTGACCGGTGTGGTCGGCATCGTGGCCGCGCTCTGCGTGCTCGCGGCCTGGCGCATCCAGATCGACCACCCCGAGCGCAAGCGCCTCGTCAAGCTCGCCTGGACCATGCCCGGCGGCGTCGTGGCTCAGGCCGTCATCGGCGGCATGACCGTGCTCACGGGCCTGCTCTGGTGGACGGTCGCCATCCACTTCCTCGCCTCGGCGGTACTGGTGTGGCTCGCCACACTCCTCCTGCACGCCTTCAACGAGGGTGACGAGCGGCCGCGCTGGCGCGTCGCCGGGAGCGGCAGGGCACTGCTCGTGACGCTCGTCGTCTCCATGGCGGGCCTCCTCGCCGCCGGCACCACGGTCACCGGCGCGGGCCCGCACGGCGGCGACCCCGACACCCCGCGATTGCAGGCGCCCATCGAGACACTCACGTTCGTCCACGGCAGCCTACTGGTGGTCTACCTGATCGTGCTGGCCGTGCTCGGCCTGCAGTGGCTGCGCACGGGCGCGCCGAAGCAGCTCTGGCGCCGCTACACCGTGGTCTGGGTGGTCGCGCTCGCCCAGGGCGCGCTCGGCAGCGTCCAGTACGCGCTGGGCGTACCGGAGGCGCTGGTCTCGTTCCACGTCCTCGGCTCGGCCGCCGTCATCGTGGCCACGGCGGCGCTGTGGTGCGCGGCCAGGGACCGCGGCCCGGTGACCAGCTTCTCCCCCGCCCCGGCCGAGGCGACCGCCGCGAGCTCCCGCTAACGCGCGCGTCCGCGGCCCGTCACACGGTCGTCATCCCGACGGCGCGTGTGTGATGGTCCACGCCGTTACGCTCTAGCGTGACCGGGTATTTGTCCGAATGATCGAATCCGCTCCCCACCACACCCTTTCATCCGATGCGAGGTCGCACCGAACCATGAGCACCGCAAGCGTGTCCGGAACCAAATCCGAACCGAAGCCGATCACCGGCGAAGAGCGCACCACCGGCCAGATGATCGTGCTGAAGGCATTCCTGCTGATTCCGTTCGTCGCTCTGGTCGCCGCGGTCCCCTTCGCGTGGGGCTGGGGGCTGAGCTGGGTCGACCTGGTGCTGGCGGCCGTGTTCTACACGGTCGCGACGCTCGGCGTCACCGTCGGCTACCACCGCTACTTCACCCACGGCGCGTTCAAGACCAACCGCGCGCTGCGCGTCGCGCTCGCCATCGCTGGGAGCATGGCCGTGCAGGGCTCGGTGATCTTCTGGGTCGCCAGCCACCGCAGGCACCACGCGTTCGCCGACCGCGAGGGCGACCCGCACTCGCCGTGGCTGTTCGGCTCGTCGCCGATGGCGCTGGCCCGGGGCTTCTGGCACGCCCACATGGGCTGGATGTTCAAGCGTGAGGTCACCAACTACGAGCGCTTCGCCCCTGACCTGCTGGCCGACAACGACCTGCGCGTGGTCAACCGCTACTTCTGGCTGTGGATCACGCTGAGCCTCGCGCTGCCCGCCGTGCTCGGTGGCCTGCTCACGTGGACGTGGTGGGGCGCCGTGACGGCGTTCTTCTGGGCCGGGCTCGTGCGCATCGCGTTCCTGCACCACGTGACCTGGTCGGTGAACTCGATCTGCCACATGTTCGGCGAGCGCCCCTTCATGAGCAGGGACAGGGCCGCCAACTTCTGGCCGCTCGCGATCCTGTCGATGGGCGAGTCGTGGCACAACTCCCACCACGCCGACCCGACCTGCGCCCGCCACGGCGTGCTGCGCGGCCAGATCGACGTGTCCGCCCGGCTCATCTGGATCTTCGAGAAGCTCGGCTGGGCCCACAACGTGCGCTGGCCCAAGCCCGAGCGCATCGCCGCCAAGCGCGTGGCCGCCTGATCACCCCGAGACGGCGACGGCCCGGTCCCCGCGAGAGGGGCCGGGCCGTTCGCTTTCCACCTCAGTCGTTCCACCAGCGGGCCTTGTAGATCCAGGCGCCGTGCAGCGTGAGGTCCCCGTGCGGCAGGTCGAGGTCCACGGTGTCACTGCACCACGTGCACAGGTGGCCCTCCTGCGGCGAGACCGTGAGCACCTGACCCGTCTGCGGGTTCGTGGTCACGCTCTTGACGTGCTCGTCGCTGATCGAGCGGGCGCCCCGGTAGTGCTTCGAGAACCGGCCCGTGCCCTTGTCGAACCGCAGCACCTCCGACTCCGTGGTGACCCACAGCTGGCGCGGCTCCCCCGGCACCGGCTGCAGGTCGTGACCGCCCTTGCTGGGCAGCTGGTAGACGCGCTCGGGGGTCAGCACCGGCTCGGCGGGCGTGCCGCCGACGCGCAGGGCCACCAGCTCGTGCGTGCCGAGCGCCCACAGCACCTTCGCCTGGTCGTCCCACACCGCGCCGTGCCCGCCGACGAGCGGGTACTCGGCGTAGTGCGTGGATCTCGGTCCCTGTGAGGCGGTGTAGACGCGCAGCCAGCCGCCCGTGCTCGCGGCCACGGCGACGTTGCCGTCCGGCAGCAGCTCGATGCTGTGCGGGTTGTTCGACCCGCCCACGTCGGCCGCCCAGTAGGCGCCGGTGCCCTCGGGGTAGGGCACCACCGCGGCGAACCCGCCGGACGCGGTCGTCATCAGGTACCGCCGGCCGTCGCGTTCGGTGAGCTTCGCCTCGTCGGGGTTGGTCCACGCCGAGACCAGGTCACCGAGGCCGCCCGCGGCGCTGGGCGCCCAGGACCACGTGAACTCCCGCGCATTCCACGCGTCCTGGTCGGCGGGCAGCACCAGGATCCGCCGCGACGCCTGCTCGGTCAGAACGATCGAGCCGATGGAGCCCGCGTCCCGTCCTCCCTCGGCGGCCGTGGCGGGCAGCGGCGCCGCCACGGTCAGAGCGGCGAGCAGCGGGGCCAGCCATGCTTTCCGGAGTCTTCGCATGATCGACAGCCAAGCGTGGCCGGCTGACCGTGCGGTGACGTCCAGCTGAAGATCTTTTGCGAAGTTCAGCGGCGCAGGTCGCGGCGCACCGCGGACGCGAACCGCACGGCGGCGCCCGGCCCCGCCTGGCCGAAGCCGAGGCTCGGCTCGGCCAGCTCCACCTCCAGCACCGCCGGCGTGCCGTCGTCGGTGCGCACCAGGTCGATCCGCGCGTACAGCAGCCCGGACCGTCCTGCGCCGAACCACCCGGCCACGGCGTCGAGCACATCCTCCGCCAGCGCCCGGTAGGCGGCCTCGGGCTGCGTGACGCCGAGCTTCTCGGTCACGAACAGTCCGGACTCGTCCACCGCCGCGCCCGTCAGCATCGCGCCCTTGGTGAAGGCGTGCGAGTACGCGCCGCCGAAGAACACGAGCGCCGTCTCGCCCTCGGAGTCCACGGTTCGCTGGTACGGCTGCACCAGCACCGACCGGCCATCGGCGTGCAGCGAGCGCAGGTGCGTCTCGGCCTGCTCCCGTTCATCCGCGGCGAACCGGGCGGCGCCCCGCGAGCCGGCGCCGACGGAGGGCTTCACCACGAACTCCGTCTCCGGCCACTCCGGCTCGGCGCCGGGCGCGACGAGCCGGGTCGGCACGATCGGGATCCCGGCGTTCTCGAGATCGAGCAGGTAGGCCTTGTCGGTGTTCCACCGCACCACGTCGACGTCGTTGCGCAGCGAAGGGACCGACGCGCACCAGTCGAGAAAGGCGTCCCGCCGCGCGGAGTAGTCCCAGGTCGCGCGCAGGATCACCAGGTCGGCATCGGTGAAGTCCCCGTCCGGGTCGTCCCACACGGCCCACCGGGTGCCGACCCCGACCTCGGCGAGCGCCTGCTGGGCGCCCGCCTCGTCGCCGTCGCCCTCGGGCAGGCCCGCGCAGCCGACGAGGATCGCTCGCGCCCTCACCGCCGGAGGAACGAGACCGCCATCCGCCGCCGGTGCGCCGGACCGATCACCGTGGCGTTGACCGTCTCGGCGTCCCACGTGGCGGCCTGGAGGTCCTCGACGGCCTCCACCAGCGCCTCGCCGGTCTCCGGGCTGGGCACGACCACGTCGCCGAGCGCGCCGTCCGCGCCGACGAGCACGACCCGGGCTCCCGCCCTGCCGATGCGCTCGACCACGGCCTTCGACGGCTTGCCGTGCGCCGCGACGAACGCGCGGGCCGCGGCCAGCTGGCGGCCCGTGGGGGCCGCGGGTGCCTCGGTCTTCTCGGTGCTCTCGGTGTCAGCCACGCCGTGAGTCTAGGCGGAGCCCGGGCAGCTCCGCGCGGATCTTGGCGCCGAAGCGGTCGATGTCACCGTCCGCCGCGAGCGCCCCCACGGTCAGCACGCCGCCGCGGTCGAGGGCCACCGCCGAGACGCCGTCGGCGGGCAGCGGCACCGGAACCACCACCGTGACCGGCAGCTCGCCGAAACGCAGCTGGCCCGCCGGACCTGTCAGCACCGGTACCGTGCGCCCCAGCACGCTCGACAGGGCCCCCGGGCGCGTCTCTGGGTCGAGGCACAGCGCGGTGAAGGCCCGGCCGCTGGGAGGCGGCGGCGCCGACGTGGGCCTCCGCTCGCGCGATCCGGGCACGGGCGTGCCGCCGAGCAGATCGAACGCCAGCTCCACGGCACCGGCCTCGTCGGCGAGCGCGGGATGCACGAGCGTCACCACGGCGGCGACGTCGTCGGCCACCCCGGTCACCACCGCCACGCGCCACAGCGGCCGGTCGCCGGGCAGCGGCTCGGCGGCCAGGTCCGCGACGAGGCGGTGCAGCGCGGCCGTGCCACCCGGCCGGGACAGGTCGAACACGGGCACGTGCCACGCCCAGTCCAGCCGCGGATGCTCCAGCCAGCGCGGTCGCCGGCGGCCGGGGCGCGGCGGGCGCTGCCGCAGGCGGGGCCGGTCGGCCAGCCGCGCCCCGACCAGTGCCTTCACCTGCTCCGGCCCCGGCTGGGAGCCGCGCGAGGTGTCGAGCAGCGCCAGCGCGCCGCACGCCCCGTTCGCGGTGGCCAGCAACCGTGCCTCCCCGGGCGTGAGGCGGTCCGCTTGTCGTCTGCCCACGCCGGTGAGCGCGACGCCGAGCCACACCACCACGGCGCCGCCCACGGCGTCGAGCCAGTAGTGGTTGCCGGTCGCCACGATCACCACGAAAGTCACCAGCACGTGCACCGCGCTGACGACCTGCACGAGCCAGCCGCCCGCGATGCGAGCCAGCACCACCGACACCCACAGCGCCCAGCCGATGTGCAGCGACGGCATCGCGGCCAGCTGGTTCGCGTTGTCCACCATCGGCGAGCCCCACGAACCCCACGTGCGGCCGAGCCGGACGGTGTCGACGAACCCGGCGTCGGGCAGCATCCTCGGCGGCGCCACCGGGAAGATCCAGAACACCCCGAGCGCGAGCAGGTTCATCCACAGGAACGAGTTGCGCACCCAGCGGTAGTGCTCCGGACGCCGCGCGAACACCCACACGAGCAGGATCAGCGTGGTGATGATGTATGTGTAGGCGTACTCGTAGTTGGCGGCGACGCGCAGCCAGCCCTGGTCGGCGAGCCAGAGGTTGACGGGCAGCTCGAAGTCCAGTGCGAGGAACCGCTCCAGCGCGAGGATCGCCTCGCCGTTGGCCTGCGCCCGCTCGAGGTTGGCGGGCAGCGGCAGGAACTTGATGAGCAGGTAGACGCCGAACAGCCCGAGACCGAGCAGGAGTTCCGTCCACCACCGGGCTCGCCGCGTCGAGCCGGCGGCCCTACCGTCCGTCAGCCCCGTACTGCCGGTCGAACCCGCAGTGAGCACAATTCCATATATCACGCCCGGCCAGGGGCGCGCGCGGGCCGAAGGTCACGCGACGGCGGGTTTCGCTCCGAGTCTCAGAGTGACTCCGGGCAGCTTGCGCAGAGCGCGCCAGCCGTGGCCCGCGCAGACCGCGATGGTGAGCGCCGTGAGCAGGCCGCTGAGCACGCCGCGGGAGAACAGCCCGGCCTCGACGCTCCAGTGCAGGAACCCGAGGGTCATCGCCGCGTCGATGAGCCGCGACCCGCCCCACAGCAGGGCGACGTTGATGAAGACGCGGCGGACGGCCTTGTTGGCGAAGACCTCGGCGGGCAGGTGCACGAAGTCCTTCGCGAGTCGTTCCGTGATGGGTTTGCCGAGGGCCGCGCTACCGACGAAGAGCAGGAACATGAGCACCGAGCCGACCGCGGGCTGCAGGACGTAGACCACGGCACTCGACGTGACGAGCGCGAAGGCCGCCTTGCCCGCGAGCATCCCGGTGCAGAGCAGGAGCGTGCGCGGCATCTCCTTGCCGAGGGCACGCCGGGTGCCGAGCACGAAGGCGCACCAGCCGAGCACCGCGCACAGGCCGGCCACCAGGCCGACGTAGTGCAGCAGCAGCATGAGCAGCACCGTGGGGATGACCGCGGTCTCGAGCGCGATGACCAGCGCTCTGCCGACGGTGCTCCGCAAATGCGGGATCTCGATGACCAGATGATGTCGCTCCGGGTGCGACGATCTATGGTGCACGGGTTACGCCTCCAGGGGGTCCTGGCTCACTCCGGCGCTCACTCCTGCGGGCAGGTGTCGGAACCGTGATTAGGTGCCCGCGTGGCGGCCGTTCTTGAGACTTTACCCCGTGCGGGGTAAATCCCGCGTGTCGTCGTGCGCGAGGTCTCCTCCCGAACGGTCGGCGAGTGCGCGAGCCCGATCACCCCGATGATCAGCAACAACGCGGCTCCGGCCGTCGCGGCGAGGGCGGCGGGAGCGGTCGAGAGATGTGCGTGGAAGGCGAGCAGACCCAGCGCGTAGCTCGCGCCCGGATTGACGATGGACATGATCGCGATCGCCTCGGGCAGCGATCCGGAGCCGTAGGCCTGCTGCCCGAGCAGCAGCCCGCACAGGGTCGACGCGGCGAGCACGTAGCCGGGCCAGTCGAGTGCGGTGGCGAGCACGCCCTCGGCGATCAGACTGTCGGCGGTGAGCTTCATCATCGCGGCGCTGATCGCGTAGCAGATCCCGGCCGATGCGGCGATCAGCCCACCGTAGAACAGGGGTCCGCCGCGCTGGGCGAGCTGCACCAGCGTCACGACGGTCGCCGCGGCGATGAGCACGGCGATGAGGAGCCGGTCGCGGTTCGGCGTGCCCTCCAGCGGCGCGGCGCCCTCGACCGTCAGGATGAGCGCGACGCCGCCGCTGACGGCGAGCGCGGCCAGCCAGTCCCGCAGCGGGGGCCACTTGCGGATCGCCGCCGACGCCATCGGCAGCGCGAACAGCAGCTGGGTCACCAGCAGCGGCTGGACGAGGGCGATGGAGCCGAGGTGGAGCGCGATGGCCTGGCAGAAGAAGCCGAGGAGGTTGGTGGCCCAGCCGATGAGCCAGAGGCGCTGCCGCAGCAGCCTGCGCACGAGCCACACCACGGGGATCTGGTGCCTGCTGGCGCGGTGTTCGGTGTCGCTGTCCGCGGCCCGCAGCACCGCGCGCCGCTGCAACGCGGCCGACGCGGCGAAGAAGAACGCCGCGCCGAAGCCGAGGAAGACAGGCGCTAACACATCTATTACCAGCACTCCGCGCCGGGAAAGGATTCCGGCTGTATCGGTGAAATGCCCCCGTTGTGGTGGTTCACGCAGACTACACCGGCCCCCGTGCGGAGGCGTCTACCAGGCGTGAAGGATTCTTCAACGGCGAACACGATCGTGCTCGAGAAACGGAGATTGGCATGCCCACGGCGATTCGAATCCAGCAGACCGGCGGTCCAGAGGTGCTGGAGGTCGCCGATGTCGAGATCGGCCCGCCCGGGCCGAGAGAGGTCGTCGTCGATGTCGCCGCCGCGGGGGTGAACTACATCGACACCTACCAGCGCAGCGGGATCTACCCGATGACGCTGCCCTACACGCCGGGACTGGAGGGCGCGGGCACCGTGTCGGCGGTGGGCGCCGAGGTCACCGAGGTCACGGTGGGTGACCGCGTCGCGTGGCAGGGTCATCCCGGCGGATACGCCCAGCAGGCGCTGGTACCCGCGGGGATCGTGGTCCGCGTGCCGGACGCCGTGTCCGCCGAGACGGCCGCGGCCACGATGCTGCAGGGCATCACGGCGCACTACCTGCTGAACTCGACCCATCCGGTGACCGAGGGCGAGACGGTACTGGTCCACGCCGCCGCGGGCGGGGTGGGGCTACTGCTGGTCCAGCTCGCGAAGGCGAAGGGCGCGCGGGTGATCGGCACGGTGTCCACGGAGGAGAAGGAGCGGCTCGCGCGCGAGGCCGGCGCCGACGAGGTGATCCGCTACACCGAGGAGGACTTCGCCGAGGCGGCGAGGCGGCTCACCGGTGGCGAGGGCGTGGACGTGGTCTACGACGGGGTCGGCGCGTCGACCTACGAGGGCAGCCTCAAGAGCCTCCGCAGGCGCGGCCTGCTGGCGCTGTTCGGCGCCGCGAGCGGGCCGGTGCCGCCGATCGACCCGCAGCGGCTCAACGCGGGCGGCTCCCTGTTCCTCACGCGGCCGAAGACCGACGACCACGTGGTCACTCGGGAGGAGCTGGAGTGGCGCACCCGCGAGCTGTTCGACGCCGTCGCGGAGGGATCGCTCGGCATCCGCATCGGGGCGAGGTACCCGCTCGCGCAGGCCCGCCAGGCCCACGAGGACCTCCAGGGCCGCCGCACCACGGGCAAGGTGCTGCTACTCCCCTAGGCGCCTCCTGCAGTGAAGGCCACCATCACTGCGTTGAACGCAGGCATGGTGGCCTTCACTGCGTTGAACGCAGGCATGGTGGCCTTCACTGCGGGGTGATCAGGGAGCTCAGCTGCCGGTGGTCACCCGGACGGCCTCGGCGACGACCACGAGGGTCTCGCCGGCGAGCGGGTTGCCGCTCTGCTCGGCGTAGCCGAGGTCCGGCGGCAGCACGAACACCTTGCTGCCGCCCTGCATGATGCCGGTAAGGCCCTCGGTGAGGCCCTCGATGTCCTGCGGCTCGCCAAGCCGGACGGACACCGGCCGTTCCTGGGCGAACGTGTTCTGCCCGACCTCGCCGTTCGACCAGGCGACGACCTGCAGGTTCACGTCGACGGTGTCGCCGGGCTCGGCGCCGGCGCCGGAACCCTCCGCCAGGTCACGCGTCAGCACGGTCGTCGGCGCCGCGCAGTCCCTCGGGATCTGCACGCGCGGCTGCTCACCGGCGGTGTCGACGGTGAGGTCGGCGGCCGTGCACTCCATCGCGTGCCCGGCGGCGTGCGACTCGGACGCGGAGGCCGAGGCGGACACGGACACCGGGGCCGGGGTGTGCGTCGGCTGCTCGCCAGGCTGCAGGTCGGTCGGCTCCTCGAGAGACGGCGAGCACGCCGCGAGTGCCGTGGCGGCGGCAGCCACGATCATGATCTTGCCAGCATTGCGCATGTGGACACCCTAGCTGGGCGTCTACCGGGCGCTTTGCGCACCTGACAGTGCGGGGATGCGTGGTCCGGTGTGGACGATGCCGAGGCGTTTCGTGGCTCGCGTCAGCGCGACGTAGAGATCGTTGAGTCCGCGCCGGGACTCCGCGACCACCTCGTCGGGGGCGACCACCACGACGGCGTCGAACTCCAGCCCCTTGGCCCGGTCGACCGTGAGCACCGACACCCTCGGGTTGTCGTCCTCTGCCGTGGTGCCCCCGGCGCCGGCCAGCTCCGCCGACAGCGGTCCCTCCAGGCCGGCTGGCACCAGCACGGCCACCGTGCCGCCCTCCACCTCGGCCAACTCCTGGTCCACAATGGACCGGGCTTCGCCCACGACGGCGTCGCGGGGCAGCTCGCGCTGCCACGGCTCCATCCCGGTCTCGCGCACCGATGTCGGCGCGCGCAGCTCCGGGGCGATCTCGGCGAGCACCCCGGCTGCGAGGTTCATGATCTCGGCGGGCGTGCGGTAGTTCACCGTCAGCTCCCGCAGCCGCCACCGGTCGGTGACGTAGGGCGTGAGCACGTCCGCCCACGACGACGTGCCCGCTGGCGAGCCGGTCTGCGACACGTCGCCCACGATCGTCATCGACCGGCTGGGGCACCGGCGCATGAGGATGCGCCAGTCCATCGCGGAGAGCTCCTGTGCCTCGTCCACGATCACGTGCCCGAAGGTCCACGTCCGGTCCTGGGCGGCACGCTGGGCGGCGGTCAGCACGCTCGCGGCGTCCTGCCGCTCGGCCAGCAGCTCGGCGTCCAGCACGTCGGAGACCCGGATGCGCTCCTCGTCGAAGATCTCCTCGTCCTGTTCGAGGATGTCGAGCACGCCCTCGGCGTAGGCCTTCTCCTCGCGTTCGCGCTTGGCCCTGCGGGCGCGGATCTCCGTGTCGTCCTCGCCGAGCAGCTCGGCGAGCTCGTCCAGCAGCGGGACGTCGGCCGGCGTCCACAGCGAGCCGGGCAGGCGCAGCAGCACGTCGCGCTCGTCGTCGGTGAGGTGCCCGCGCGTGGCGGAGTCGAGCCGGGCAGGCGAGGTCAGCAGGTCGGCCAGCAGCTCCTGCGGCGTGAGCTTCGGCCACAGCCCGTTCAGCGCGGCCAGCACGGCCGGGTCCTCGGCCAGCTCCTGCCGGATGGTGGCGAGGTCGCGAGCGTCGAGCAGCTCGCCGTCGTCGGTCTCGTCCTCGGCGAGCGGGATGTCGGGCACGTTGTCGAGCACAACGGACTCCAGCCGCTGCGCCGACTGCGCGGCCAGCGCGTCGAGCAGCTCGTCGACGAAGCCGCGGCGCGCGAGGTTGTGCGGCTTGAGGGTGTTCCTCGCCCGCTCCCTCGCCCGCTCGCACGTGGCCCGGTCGAGGGTCAGCGTCTCGCCCTCGACCTCGATCTCCAGCACGTCCTCGGGCACGGTCTGGCGGTCGCGGACGGCCTGGGTGAGCACATCGACCATCGTGAGCCTGCCCTTGATCTCGGCCGCCTCCGGCGAGTCGGCGCCCGTGGCCGCGAGGCCGGGGAACAGCTCTCCGACGGTCGAGAGCAGCACGCCCGTCTCGCCCAGCGACGGCAGCACCTGGCCGATGTAGCGCAGGAACGTGCTGTTGGGGCCCACCACGAGCACGCCACGCGTGTCGAGCTGACGCCGGTAGGTGTAGAGCAGGTACGCGGCCCGGTGCAGCGCGACGGCGGTCTTGCCGGTGCCAGGGCCGCCCTGGACCACCATGACGCCGCCGAGGTCGGCGCGGATGATGCGGTCCTGCTCGGCCTGGATGGTGGCGACGATGTCGGACATCGCGCCAGTGCGCCGCTTCTCCAGCGCCGCCAGCAGCGCCGCCTCGCCCGCGAGCCCCAGGTGGTCGCTGCTCTCGGCGGAGCCGAGGTCGAGGATCTCGTCGTCGACGCCCACGACCCGCCGGGTCAGCGTGCGGATGTGGCGTCTGCGCCGCACGCCGTCGGGCGAGGCTGCCGTCGCCAGGTAGAACGGGCGCGACACGGGCGCACGCCAGTCGATCAGCAGCGGCTGATAGTCGTCGTCCTCGTCGAACAGCCCCAGCCTGCCGATGTAGATGGGCGAGTCACCGTCGTGGCCCTCGGCGAAGTCGAGCCTGCCGAAGCACAGGCCCTGCTCCACCGAGCTGAGCTGTGCCAGCCGGTCGCTGTGCGTCGCCGTCGCGGCCTCCCGCTCGGCCTGTGCCTGCGGGCCGCTGCCGCCCGAGCGCAGCGCCTCGGTCAGCCTGCGCGAGGCCAGCTCCCGCTCGGTGTCGAGCTTGGCGTAGAGGAGCGAGAGGTACTCCTGCTCGGCGGCGATGTCGGCGGACTTGCCGTCGTCGGACGGGGACACGGACAAGGGCAGCCTGCTTTCGAACGACGGGAATCGGTGGCCGAGTCATAACGAACACCGGCTCGCGAGAATTCCCCGCCCCGCCGGGCGGCGCCGGACTCAGAAGGGCAGGCCCAGCACCGGCAGGCCGATCGCGGAGTCGACGGCCAGCGCGCAGAACACGATCATCAGGTAGGTGTTGGACCGGTGGAACAGGGCCATCGGCTTGGTCTCCACCCCGCGCCTCACGGAGGAGTACAGGCGGTGGGCGTAGAACAGGAACCACGCGCCGGCCAGCGCCGCGAAGGACGCGTAGAGCCAGCTCGTCGCCGGGGCGAGCAGGAGCGTCCAGCCGACCATCACCCACGAGTAGATGACGATCTGCTTGGCCACGTGCTGCGGCGTGGCCACCACGGGCAGCATCGGCACGCCGGCCCGCTCGTAGTCCTCGCGGTACTTCATGGCGAGCGCCCACGTGTGGGGCGGCGTCCAGAAGAAAATCACGCCGAACATCACGAAGGCCGGCCACTGCACGGTGCCCTCCACCGCGGCCCAGCCGATCACCACCGGCATGCAGCCGGCGGCACCGCCCCACACGACGTTCTGCGGCGTGCGCCGCTTCAGCACGAGCGTGTAGACGAAGATGTAGAAGAGGATCGTGGCGATCGCGAGCAGCGCCGCCAGCAGGTTCACGGTGAGATAGAGCACCGCGAACGAGGCGCCGCCGAGCGCGAGCCCGAAGATCAGCGCGCCGCGCCTCGGCACGGAGTCGCGAACCAGCGGGCGCCGCTTGGTCCGGTTCATCACCTTGTCGATGTCGGCGTCGATCACGCAGTTGAGCGCGTTGGCGCTGCCCGCCGCCATCGTGCCGCCGAGAAGCGTGGCGAGCACCAGCCACGGCGAGGGGATCTCGCGCCCCGCGAGGAACATCGCGGGGATCGTGGTCACGAGCAGCAGCTCGATGACCCTCGGCTTGGCGAGCGCGGCGTACGCGCCGACCACCTGGCGGAAACCTCGCCGGCCACCGGCTGGGGACTCACCGGTGGGATGCACGGCGCTGGTGTTCTCACTGCGACCGTGCGCAGCGTGCACCAACGACATTTCGCTCCCTGCGTCAGATCGGGGTCGGCAGCCCTGCCACTGCTCAGCGGCCACTGCCTTGACAGATCGTAGTAGAAGGCGTTCCGGGGCCCCGTGGCGGCATCGCGCGGAAGAGACGTGCGTCGCATGCGGGGCCGCCCGTTGGTGCCCCCGCGAGCAAACCGGGTACCTACTAGGCTGGCCCTCGTCGATCGCGGATCCCGGGTCACCTCGCAAGATTGCAGGATAACGGGCTCCGGATCGATTAAGGTGGGTGGCGGCCGGGCGCCACCGGGTAACCACGAAGAGCTACTACGCGCAATCGACTCAGGAGCCGAGTTCAGTGTCGGAAAACGCCACGACCGCCGAGAACAACCCCCTACTGCGCCGGAACTACCCGGCCGACTGGACCGAGCTGGACACCCGCGCGGTGGACACCGTCCGCGTACTGGCCGCCGACGCGGTGGAGAACTGCGGCAGCGGTCACCCCGGCACCGCCATGAGCCTGGCGCCGGTGGCCTACTCGCTGTTCCAGCGCGTGATGCGGCACGACCCGAGCGACCCGGAGTGGCCGGCCCGTGACCGGTTCATCCTCTCGGCGGGGCACAGCAGCCTGACGCTCTACATCCAGCTCTTCCTCGCCGGCTACGGCCTCGAGATGGAGGACCTCGAGCAGCTGCGCAAGTGGGGCTCGAAGACCCCTGGCCACCCCGAGTACCGGCACACCCCCGGCATCGAGACCACCACCGGACCGCTCGGCCAGGGCCTGGCCAACGCCGTGGGCATGGCGATGGCCGCCCGGCGCGAACGCGGCCTGCTCGACCCCGACGCGCCGCAGGGCGAGAGCCTGTTCGACCACCACGTCTACGTGATCGCCTCCGACGGCGACATCGAGGAGGGCGTCACCTCCGAGGCCTCCTCGCTCGCGGGCCGCCAGGAGCTCGGCAACCTCGTGGTGATCTACGACGACAACAAGATCTCCATCGAGGACGACACCAACATCGCGCTGTCGGAGGACACCGCCAAGCGCTACGAGTCCTACGGCTGGCACGTGCAGATCGTCGACGGCGGCGAGGACGTCGTGGCGTTCGAGCAGGCCATCGAGGCCGCCAAGGCCGAGACCACGCGCCCGTCGTTCATCCTGCTGCGCACCGTGATCGGCTACCCGGCGCCGAAGAAGATGGGCACCGGCAAGGCCCACGGCGCCGCGCTCGGCGCCGACGAGGTGTCCGCCGTCAAGGAGATCCTGGGCTTCGACCCGGAGAAGAGCTTCCAGATCGAGAACGAGGTCCTCGCCCACACCCGCAAGGCGCTCGACCGCGGCAAGGCCGAGCACACCAAGTGGCTCCAGTTGTGGGAGTCCTGGGCCGAGGCCAACCCGGAGCGCAAGGAGCTGGCCGACCGCCTGGCCACCCGCTCGCTGCCGGCCGGCTGGGCCGAGAAGCTGCCGAGCTGGGAGCCGGACGAGAAGGGCATCGCCACCCGCAAGGCCTCCGGTGAGGTGCTGTCGGCCGTCGCCGACGTGCTGCCCGAGCTGTGGGGCGGCTCCGCCGACCTCGCCGAGAGCAACAACACCACGATGAAGGGCGCCGACTCGTTCGGCCCCGAGAGCGCCTCCACCGACATGTGGAAGGCCAACCCGTACGGCCGCACGCTGCACTTCGGCGTCCGCGAGCACGCGATGGGCTCGATCCTCAACGGCATCGCGCTGCACGGCGGCACCCGGCCCTACGGCGCCACGTTCCTGATCTTCAGCGACTACATGCGTCCCGCGGTGCGGCTCGCCGCGCTGATGAAGGCGCCGGTCGTCTACGTGTGGACGCACGACTCGATCGGCCTCGGCGAGGACGGCCCCACCCACCAGCCGATCGAGCAGCTGGCCTCGCTGCGCGCCATCCCCGGCCTCAACGTCGTGCGCCCCGCCGACGCCAACGAGACCGCCGCCGCGTGGAAGGCCGTGCTGGAGGACACCGACGCGCCGTCCGGCCTCGCGCTGACCCGGCAGAACGTGCCGGTGCTGGAGGGCACGAACGCCGAGGGCGTCGCCAGGGGCGGCTACGTGCTGGCCGAGGCCTCCAACGGCAACCCCGAGGTCGTGCTCATCGCCACGGGCTCCGAGGTACAGCTGGCCGTCGAGGCCAGGAAGGTCCTCGAGGCCGACGGCGTTGCCACGAGTGTGGTGTCCATGCCGTGTGTCGAGTGGTTCGACGCGCAGGAGCAGAGCTACCGCGACGCCGTGATCCCGCCGACCGTCAAGGCCCGCGTGGCCGTCGAGGCCGGCATCGCACAGCCGTGGCACCGCTTCGTCGGCGACGGCGGCGAGATCGTGTCCATCGAGCACTTCGGCGCCTCGGCGGACTTCAAGACCCTGTTCCGCGAGTTCGGCTTCACGGCGGAGGCCGTGGTCGCCGCGGCCCGCCGCTCGCTGGAGAAGAACTCCTGACAAACAACTCCCGACTATCAAAGGGGAACACGTCATGAGCAACACCGACCGGCTGGCCCAGCTCTCGCAGGCAGGCGTGTCGATCTGGCTCGACGACCTGTCGAGGGAGCGGCTCACCTCGGGCAACCTCGCCGAGCTCATCCGCGACAAGCACGTCGTGGGTGTCACCACCAACCCGACGATCTTCGCGGGCGCGCTGTCCAAGGGCGAGGCCTACGACGAGCAGGTGCGCGAGCTCGCCGAGCGCGGCGCCGACCTGCACGCCGCGGTGCGCGAGCTGACCACCACCGACGTGCGCAACGCCGCGGACCTCTTCCGCGACGTCTACACCGCCACGAACGGGGTCGACGGCCGCGTCTCCATCGAGGTCGACCCCGGCCTCGCGCGGGACACCGAGAAGACCGTCGCCGAGGCGCAGGACCTGTGGAAGACGGTCGACCGCCCGAACATCCTGGTGAAGATCCCGGCCACCGAGCAGGGTCTGCCCGCGATCACGCGGACGCTCGCCGAGGGCATCAGCGTCAACGTCACGCTGATCTTCTCCGTCGAGCGGTACCGCGCCGTCATCGAGGCGTTCTTCGCCGGGCTGGAGCAGGCCAAGGCCAACGGCCACGATCTCAGGGGCATCCAGTCCGTCGCGTCGTTCTTCGTGTCCCGGGTGGACGCCGAGGTCGACAAGCGGCTGGAGGCCATCGGCACCGACGAGGCGCTGGCCCTTCGCGGAGAGGCCGCGATCGCCAACGCCCGCCTCGCCTACGCGGCGTACGAGGAGCTGTTCGCCTCGCAGCGGTGGGCCGCGCTCAAGGCCGAGGGCGCGAACCCGCAGCGCCCGCTGTGGGCCTCCACCGGCGTGAAGAACCCGGAGTACTCCGACACGCGCTACGTCGACGAGCTCGTGGTGGCCGGCACGGTGAACACGATGCCGGAGAAGACGCTCTTCGCCGCCGCCGACCACGCCGAGATCGTGGGCGACAAGGTGAGCGGCACCGGCGCGCGGGCGCAGGAGGTGTTCGACAAGCTGCGTGCCATCGGCATCGACGTGACCGACGTGTTCCTCACTCTGGAGAACGAGGGCGTCGAGAAGTTCGACAAGTCCTGGGCCGAGCTGCTGGACACCGTCACCGGCCAGCTCGACAAGGCGAAGGGCTGAGCCGGCGATGGCTGGAGAACGGACTTCAGTCACGATCGAAGACACCGCACTCGACACCGCGGCCGCGCCGCTGCTCGACAAGCTCGTCAGCGACGGGGTGGCGAGCAAGGTCGGCGCCCAGGACGCCACGCTGTGGGGCGCCGAGGCGGAGTCCGAGGCGTCCATCCGGCTGTCCTGGACCACCCTGCACAGGAGCTCCCGCCCGCTGATCGGCGAGATCGAGGCCCTGCGCACCGAGCTGCGCTCCGAGGGCGTCGACCGCGTCGTGCTCGCCGGGATGGGCGGCTCGTCACTGGCGCCGGAGGTGATCACCGGCACCGAGGGCGTCGCGCTGACGGTGCTGGACACCACCGACCCCGGCCAGGTCGCCGACGCGCTCGCCGGCGACCTGGACCGCACGGTGATCGTGGTGTCGTCCAAATCCGGCACCACGGTGGAGACCGACAGCCACCGGCGGATCTTCGCGAAGGCGTTCGCCGACGCGGGCATCGACGCGGCCCGGCGCATCGTCGTGGTCACCGATCCCGGCTCACCGCTGGCGGAGCTGGGCGAGACCGAGGGCTACCGCAAGGTGTTCCTCGCCGACCCGAACGTCGGCGGCCGCTACTCGGCGCTCACCGCGTTCGGGCTCGTCCCGGCCGGGCTCGCCGGCGCCGACGTGGCGCGGCTGCTCGACCAGGCGGCCGGCGTCGCCGACACGCTCACGGCCGACTCGACGGACAACCCGGCACTGCGGCTCGCGGCGGCGCTCGGCGCCGCGCACGCCGACGGCGCCGAGAAGGTCGTGCTCGCCGACACCGGCTCCGGCATCACGGGCCTCGGCGACTGGGCCGAGCAGCTCATCGCCGAGTCCACGGGCAAGCAGGGCACCGGCCTGCTGCCCGTCGTCGTCGAGGGCCACACCGCACCCGGCTTCACGAGCGCGGGTTCCGACGCGACCCCGGTCGCCGTCGGCCCCGCGTCGGGTGAGGCCAAGGTCGCCGTCACGGGCCCGCTCGGCGCCCAGTTCCTGCTGTGGGAGTTCGCGGTGGCGATCGCGGGCAGGCTGCTCGGGATCAACCCGTTCGACCAGCCCGACGTGGAGGCAGCGAAGAAGGCGGCCAGGTCGCTGCTGGACGACCCGGCAGCGCTCACCGGCTCCGCCGAGCCGTCGGCGGTGCTCGGCTCCGTCGAGGTGTACGGCGGCGCGGGAACCACCGGAGAGGGTTCGCTGACCGACGTCCTGCGGGAGTTCCTCGACAGCGCCCCCGAGGGCGGCTACGTGGCCGTGCAGGCCTACCTCGACCGGCTCGACGACGCGTCGGCCTCGCTGCTGCGCCCCGAGCTGGCCAAGCGGACCGGGCTGCAGACGACGTTCGGCTGGGGACCCCGGTTCCTGCACTCCACCGGCCAGTACCACAAGGGCGGCCACCCGAACGGCGTCTTCCTGCAGCTCACCGGCACGCCGGAGAACGACCTCGAGGTGCCGGACCGGCCGTACACGCTGGGCCAGCTGCAGCGGGCGCAGGCGCTGGGTGACGGTCAGGTGCTCGCCGCGGGCGGCAGGCCCGTGCTGCGGCTGCACCTCACCGACCGGGCCGCGGGGCTGGCCGAACTGATGCGCGCCGTACAGGAGCTCGCTTCATGAAACGAGGGTGGACCAACCCGCTGCGGGATCCCCGCGACAAGCGGCTGCCGAGGATCGCCGGGCCCTCGGGCCTGGTGATCTTCGGCGTCACCGGGGACCTCTCGCGCAAGAAGCTCATGCCCGCCATCTACGACCTCGCGCACCGTGGCCTCCTGCCGGCCGGGTTCTCGCTCGTCGGGTTCGCGCGGCGGGACTGGGAGGACCAGGACTTCGGCGAGCTCGTGCACGACTCGGTGGCCGAGCACGCCAGGACGCCGTTCCGCGAGTCGGTGTGGAACCGGCTCGCCGAGGGCATCCGCTTCGTTCAGGGCACGTTCGACGACGACGACGCGTTCGACCGGCTCGCCCAGACCGTGCACGACCTCGACGAGGCGCGCGGCACGGGCGGCAACACCGCGTTCTACCTCTCCATCCCGCCGTGGGCGTTCCCCGTGGTCACCAAGCAGCTGGCGCGCTGCGGGCTCGCGGAGTCCAGCGAGGACGTGTGGCGCAGGGTCGTCATCGAGAAGCCGTTCGGCCACGACCTCACGAGCGCCAAGGAGCTCAACGCGGTCGTCAACGACGTGTTCCCCGAGGAGTCGGTGTTCCGCATCGACCACTACCTCGGCAAGGAGACGGTGCAGAACATCCTGGCGCTGCGCTTCGCCAACCAGATGTTCGAGCCGATCTGGAACGCCAACTTCGTCGACCACGTGCAGATCACGATGGCCGAGGACATCGGCCTCGGCGGCCGCGCCGGTTACTACGACGGCATCGGCGCCGCGCGGGACGTGATCCAGAACCACCTGCTGCAGTTGCTTGCCCTCACGGCGATGGAGGAGCCGGTCTCCTTCCACCCGAGAGCGCTGCGCGCCGAGAAGGTCAAGGTGCTCAGCGCCACCAAGCCCGTCGGGCCGTTCGACGAGACCACGGCGCGGGGCCAGTACGCGGGCGGCTGGCAGGGCGGCAAGAAGGTGCCGGGCCTGCTGCAGGAAGGCGGCTTCTCGAAGGAGTCGACCACCGAGACCTACGCCGCGGTGACGCTGGAGGTACAGAACCGGCGCTGGGCCGGGGTGCCCTTCTACCTGCGCACCGGCAAGCGCCTCGGCCGCAGGGTCACCGAGGTCGCCGTGGTGTTCAAGCGGGCGCCGCACCTGCCGTTCGACTACACGGCAACCGAGGAGCTGGGCGAGAACGCGCTGGTGATCCGGGTGCAGCCGGACGAGGGCATCACGATGCGGTTCGGCTCCAAGGTGCCCGGCACCACGATGGAGGTCCGCGACGTCACGATGGACTTCGGCTACGGCCACGCGTTCACCGAGACCTCGCCGGAGGCGTACGAGCGGCTGATCCTGGACGTGCTGCTGGGCGAGCCGTCGCTGTTCCCCGTGAACGAGGAGGTCGAGCTGTCCTGGCAGATCCTGGACCCGGTTCTGGAGCACTGGGCCAAGCGCGGGGCGCCCGAGCCGTACCAGCCGGGCTCGTGGGGGCCGCCGTCGGCGGAGGCGATGCTGGAGCGTTCGGGTAGGCACTGGAGGCGGCCGTGATCATCGATCTGCCATCGACCACGACGTCCCAGCTCAACAAGAAGCTGGTCGAGCTGCGCGAGCGCGGTGGCGCGATCGCGCTCGGCCGCGTGCTCACGCTGGTGATCGCCGCGGAGGACGACGAGCAGCTCGAGGATGCCATCGACGCGGCGAACGAGGCCAGCCGCGAGCACCCGTCGCGGGTGATCGTGGTGGCCAAGGGCGCCCGCACGGCGGCGCCGCGCATCGACGGCCAGATCCGCGTCGGTGGCGACGCGGGGGCCAGCGAGGTGATCGTGCTCCGGCTCTACGGCGCGCTCGCGAGCCAGGGCCAGAGCGCGGTGGTGCCGCTGCTGCTGCCCGACGCCCCGATCGTCACGTGGTGGCCGGGAAGCGGGCCGAAGGCACCGGCGAGGGACCCGCTGGGCGAGCTCGCCCAGCGGCGGATCACCGACTCGGCCGCGGAGAAGAACCCGATCAGGGCGCTGATGACGCGGGCGAAGTCCTATGTCGACGGTGACACCGACCTGGCCTGGACCAGGCTCACCAACTGGCGGGCGCAGCTCGTCTCGGCGCTGGACCTGCCGCCGTACGAGCGGGTCACCGCGGCGTCGGTGACCGGGGAGGCCGACTCGCCGTCCACCGAGCTGCTGGCGGGCTGGCTCGCCGAGTACCTGAAGGTGCCGGTGAAGCGGGTCAAGACCACCACGGCTCAGGGCATCGTGGCGGTGTCGCTGGAGCGCCCCTCCGGCGCGATCGAGATCTACCGGCCCGACGGCCGCACCGGCACGCTGACCCAGCCGGGCCAGCCGACCCGGCGGATCTCGCTGCACCGCAGGGACAACCGCGACTGCTTGATCGAGGAGCTGCGCAGGCTGGATCCGGACGAGATCTACGAGGCCGCGCTGCTGGGACTCGGCAAGCTGTCGGCGGCCCGCAAGAAGCCGGCGGCCGGCAAGGCCGCCGCGACGAAGACGAAGGCGAAGGCATGAACCCGGCCTCGGAGGTGGTGGTCTACGCCAACCCCGGTCTGCTCGCGGCCGCGTGCGCGGCCCGGCTGGTGACGAAGCTGGTGGACCTGCAGGCCGCCAGGGGGTCGGCGTCGCTCGTGCTGACCGGAGGGGGCACCGGGATCGCGATCCTGGAGCAGCTGCGCCACTCCCCCGCACGGGACGCGATCGACTGGGCGCGGCTCGACCTGTACTGGGGCGACGAGCGGTTCGTGCCCGCGGACGACCCGGAGCGCAACGAGAAGCAAGCGCGCGAGGCGCTGCTGGACCACGTGCCGGTGGACCCGGCACGGGTGCACGCGATGGCGCCGTCAGACGGCGAGTTCGGCGACGACCCGGACGCGGCGGCGGCCGCCTACGCCGACGTGCTGGCCGCGAACGCGCGGCCGGAGGACCACGGCCCGGTGCCGACGTTCGACGTCATGCTGCTCGGCCTCGGCGGTGAGGGCCACACGGCGTCGATCTTCCCCGAGTCGCCCGCCGCGTACGAGAACGAGCGGTCGGTGGTGGCGGTGCGCAACTGCCCGAAGCCGCCGCCCACCCGCGTCTCGCTGACGTTCCCGGCGATCCGCAGCGCGGCCGAAGTGTGGCTGGTGACCACGGGCGAGGCCAAGGCCGACGCCGTGGCGCTGGCGCTCTCGGGTGCGGGCGAGGTGCAGCTGCCGGTGGCGGGCGCGCGGGGCAGGCGCCGCACGCTGTGGCTGCTGGACAAGGCCGCCGCGGGCAAGCTCGGCGACGTGCCGACATCGCCTCGCGTGTAGGCGGTTTTCACCGGCACACGCCACCGTTTCCCCTGGCCCCGCACACACGGACGCGTGACACCGTGTGTGCGGGGCGTTAACTTCCGCACACTTTTTCAGGTTTTCGCGTCCCAAACCCGTCCTCATGACCTCTCATTGTCGAGTCCACAAGACGAGAGGTCCAAGCCATGACCACAGAGGGAATGACCATCCCCGGGGTTTCGGTCGGCGGCCCAGGCGCGGGGGCCGCCGACCGCGCGCGGTCGCGCCGGACGACCGTCCCGAGAGCGACGACAGCACTGTGGAACCACCCTGGCGTGCGCAAGGTCGCGGTCGACGCGGCCGTCATCCTCATCGCCGTACTCGACGTCTGGCTGGTGATCCCGGAAGGCGCCGAAAAGTACTCCGTCTGGCTCTCCGCGGCGAGCTGCGTGGCGCTGGTGGCGCGCCGCTGGCTGCCGTTCACGGTCGTGCTGCTGACGTTCCCCGGGTTCATCGCCGGGTGGGCGCAGCTGGCCGCGATGATCGCGCTGGGCTACCTGGCGACCCGCAAGCAGATGCACTGGCAGACCTGGGTCGGCGCGGGGCTCGTGTGGCTGTCCAGGTTCGTGCTGTGGCCGCTGCCGGACTTCGTCGCGCTCACGTGGCGCGAGCACGCCCTCTCGGCCATCTACGGCGTGATCGTCGCCGGGATGCCGGTGGCGATCGGCCTGCTCATCGGGGCGCGGCAGGAGTTGGCCGCCCGGCTCGCGGAACTGGCGGCCAGCCGCGACCGGGAACGCAAGCTGTACGCCGAGACCGTGCGCGCGGACGAGCGGGCCCGGCTGGCGAGGGAGATGCACGACGTCGTCTCCCACGACATCACCCTCATCGCCATGCAGGCGGGCGCGCTGGCCGCCATCAGCCCGAGCGGCGACGCGGAGCGCACGGCCCGCACGATCCGCCAGCTGTCCACGCGCACTCTGGAGGAGTTGCGTGCGCTCGTGGGCGTGCTGCGCTCCGGCACCGAGGACGACGGCCCACAGCCCGACCTCGCGGACCTCTCGGAGCTCATCAGGGCCGCGGACGTGCCCGTGCAGCTCGCCGTCGAGCGGGTGCCGGAGGACCTGCCGCCGAAGGTGTCCGCGGCGGCGTACCGGACCGTGCAGGAGTGCCTGACGAACGTCCGCAAGCACGCACCGGGCGCGACGGCGTTCGTGCGCCTGCGCGGCGACCAGGAGGGCCTCTCGGTCGAGGTGAGCAACGACCGGCCGGACGAGCCGCACGGCGGCGCCGACGAGTTCCCCTCCGGCGGCTACGGGCTCACGGGCCTCGCGGAGCGGGCGCGCCTGCTCGGCGGCACCTTCGAGACCACGCCGACGCCGGACGGCGGCTGGCGGGTGGCCGCGAAGTACCCCGTGTCGTTCTGACTCTGGGCACGACGGCGGCCGCCGGGCGGGTGCCCGGCGGCCGTCGTCGAGCCGACTCTCAGATCTGGCGGCGCTGCCGCAGCCGCTCCAGCGCCTCGGCGAGGATGGCCTCACCGTCGGCGTCGCTGCGCCGCTCCTTCACGTACGCCAGGTGAGTCTTGTACGGCTCCGTGCGCGGAGCCGCGGGCGGGTTCTGCTCGTCCTGTCCGCCCGGCAGCCCGCACCGAGGGCAGTCCCACTCCTCCGGAACCTCGGCATCCATCGCGAACGACGGCCGGGATTCATGCCCGTTGGCACACCAGTAGGACACCCGGCGCCTCGGAGCGGCCTCCCCACGCTCCGACTCGCCGGAGGGACCCGCCCCGACTCTCGTGCCTCGAATCGCGTTACCGCCAACCATGCTTCCTCACACCCACCAGTGAAGTTGACGTACCCCGCCAGGCACGCCGATTCCGATCAGATCTTCAGCAGCAGACCGAGACCGATGATGGAGATGATCCATACGGCGCCGAGGCCGAGCGTGATGCGGTCGAGGTTCTTCTCGGCCACGCTCGACCCGGCCAGGCTCGACTGCATACCACCACCGAACAGGGAGGACAGCCCGCCACCGCGGCCACGGTGCAGCAACACCGCAACGATCAGCAGCACGCTGGTCGCGATCAACAGGATCTGCAGGAAAAGCTTCATGTCATCCTCTGTGTACTGCGGGTGGCGGGGGTACCCAGAGTAGCGGGTCCCCACTGAGATCAGGGTAGAGGCCCTCCGGCGGCGAGAGCGCACAGTTTCGTGAACTCTTCACCGTCGAGGCTGGCGCCGCCCACGAGCGCGCCGTCGACATTGTCGCACTTGATCAGGTCGGCGATGTTGCCCGACTTCACCGAACCGCCGTAGAGCACGCGGACCTGCTCGGCCACCTCGGCGCCGTACTTCTCGGTGAGCGCCGTCCGCAGGGCCGCGCACACCTCCTCGGCGTCCGCCGGGGTCGCCACACGGCCGGTGCCGATCGCCCACACGGGTTCGTAGGCGATGACCGTGTTCTGCACCTGCTCGGCCTTGAGCCCCTTCAACCCGGCGATGAGCTGCGCGGTCGTGTGCTCGATGTGCCCGCCGGCCTCGCGCACCTCCAGCTGCTCGCCGACGCAGAGGATCGGCGAGAGCCCGTGCTTGTGGGCGGCCCGCACCTTCTTGTTCACGATCTCGTCGGTCTCGGCGTGGTACTCGCGCCGCTCGGAGTGACCGACAACGACGTAGGTGCAGCCGAGCTTGGCGAGCATCGGGCCCGACACGTCACCGGTGTAGGCCCCGGAGTCCTGCGGCGCGAGGTCCTGCGCGCCGTAGGTGAGCAGGAGCTTGTCGCCGTCGACCAGCGTCTGCACGCTGCGGATGTCGGTGAACGGCGGGAGGACGGTGACGTCGACCTTGGCGTAGTACTTCTCGGGCAGCGAGAAGGCGATCTTCTGCACCAGGGCGATGGCCTCGAGGTGGTTGAGGTTCATCTTCCAGTTGCCCGCGATCAGCGGCTTGCGCGCCATCAGGCTCCTTCACTCAGGACCGCCACGCCGGGCAGCTCCTTGCCTTCGAGGTACTCCAGCGACGCGCCGCCGCCGGTGGAGATGTGCGAGAAGCCGTCCTCGGGCAGGCCCAGCAGGCGCACCGCGGCGGCCGAGTCGCCACCGCCGACGACGCTGAACGCCGACGAGCCGGCGATCGCCTGCGCGACCCCGCGGGTGCCCTCGGCGAAGGGCGCCATCTCGAACACGCCCATGGGCCCGTTCCAGAAGATCGTCTCCGCTCCGGTGATGGCGGCCGCGAACGCGGTGGTGGTCTCCGGGCCGATGTCGAGGCCCATCCAGCCGTCCTCGATCTCCGTGGCGGCCACGGTGCGGGTGGCGGCGTCGGCGGCGAACCTGTCCGCGGCGACGACGTCGACCGGCAGCACGAGCTTGCCGCCCGCCTCCGCCAGCAGCCGCTTGCACGTGTCGACCATGTCGGTCTCCAGCAGCGAGCTGCCGACGCCGTGGCCCTGCGCGGCGAGGAACGTGAAGCACATGCCCCCGCCCACGAGCAGCCGGTCGACCTTCGGCAGCAGCGCCTCGATCACGGCGAGCTTGTCGGAGACCTTCGAGCCGCCGAGTACCACCGCGTAGGGCCGCCGCGGGTCACCCGTGAGCTTCGCGAGCACCTCCAGCTCGGCGAGCACCAGGCCGCCCGCGTAGGCGGGCAGCACGCGGGCCACGTCATAGACGGAGGCCTGCTTGCGGTGCACCACGCCGAAGCCGTCGGAGACGAACGCGGCGCCGGGGACGAGCCCGGCGAGCTCGCGGGCCAGCCCGGCCCGCTCGCCCTCGTCCTTGCTCGTCTCGCGCGGGTCGAAGCGCACGTTCTCCAGCAGGGCCACCTGGCCGTCGGCGAGCGAGCCGGTGACGGCCTTCGCCTGCTGGCCGACGACGTCACCGGCCAGCTGGACCTCGGCCCTGAGCAGCTCACCGAGCCGCGCGGCGACCGGGCGCAGCGAGTACTTCTCGTCGGGTGCGCCCTTCGGCCTGCCGAGGTGGGCCGTGACGACCACCTTCGCGCCCGCGTCGGCGAGGCGCTCAATGGTCGGCAGGGCGGCCCGCACGCGGCCGTCATCGGTGATGGTGGCGCCGTCGAGCGGCACGTTCAGGTCCGAACGCACCAGCACGTACCGCCCGGAGACACCCTCGGACAACAGGTCGTCGAGTGACTTGAGCGCCATCGGTCAGGACAGCTTGGAGCCGACGAGGCCGACGAGGTCCACGAGGCGGTTGGAGTAGCCCCACTCGTTGTCGTACCAGCCGAACACCTTGACCTGGTCGTCGATGACCTTCGTCAGCGGCGCGTCGTAGATGCACGAGGCCGGGTCGTTGACGATGTCGGACGAGACGATCGGGTCCTCGCTGTAGCGCAGGATGCCCTTGAGCGGGCCCTCCGCGGCTGCCTTGTAGGCCTCGTTGATCTCTTCGACCGTGGCCTTCTTGGTCAGGTTGACCGTGAGGTCGGTGATCGAGCCGGTGGGCACGGGGACGCGCAGCGAGTAGCCGTCCAGCTTGCCGTTGAGCTCCGGCAGCACCAGGCCGATGGCCTTCGCGGCGCCGGTGGAGGTCGGCACGACGTTCAGCGCGGCGGCGCGAGCGCGGCGCGGGTCCTTGTGCGGGCCGTCCTGCAGGTTCTGGTCCTGCGTGTAGGCGTGGATGGTGGTCATCAGGCCCTTTTCGATGCCGAACGTGTCGTGCAGCACCTTGGCGAGCGGGGCCAGGCAGTTGGTGGTGCAGGAAGCGTTGGAGATGATCGTCTGCGAGCCGTCGTAGAGCTTGTCGTTGGCGCCGAGCACGACGGTCAGGTCCTCGCCCTTGGCGGGCGCCGAGATGATGACCTTCTTCGCGCCGCCCGCGATGTGGGCCTTGGCGGCGTCGGCGTTGGTGAAGAAGCCGGTGGACTCCACGACCACGTCCACGCCGAGGTCACCCCACGGGAGGTTGGCCGGGTCGCGCTCGGCGAGCGCCTTGATGGTCTTGCCGCCGACGACGATGCCCTCGTCGGAGACGCTGACCTCCTCCGGGTAGCGGCCGAGGACGCTGTCGTACTTGAGCAGGTGGGCCATCGTGGCGACGTCGCCCAGGTCGTTGAACGCGACGACCTCGATGTCGTGGCCGCTGGCCTGCACCGCGCGGAAGAAGTTGCGGCCGATGCGGCCGAAGCCGTTGACGCCTACGCGAACCGTCACTGCTCTTCTCTCCTCAAGGGTTCGACCCGGCCGCAGCCGGGGCTACACATCTTCGGGTTCAACCGCCACCCTAGCGTGCCTGGCCAGGGCGGACCCTCATCCCCCGACCGAGACGTCCCCCACCTCGAAGCATTCAGCGAATCGATCAAGAAGACAGCTCTTTCTCGACCGGTGTGCGGAATCTCGGGACCACCACGACGTCGCCGAGCCACGCCGTCAGCCGGGCCGCCTCGGCCTCGATCGCGGCGGCCGCCTCGGCTCCGGGATCCTCCAGCAGCCGGACCACGACCTCGCCGTCCGGGCGTTGCGCCCAGCCGCCGACGATCCGGCCGTCGCTCCACACCGTGGGCCCGATGTTGCCGGTGCGGTCGAACAGCGCCGCCCGGTGCTCGCCGACGAACCAGCCGCGCTCGGCCCAGCCCATCGCGGTGGGGTCGAGCGCGGGCAGCAGCGCGACCCACGGCTCCGGTTCCGGGACCGGCCCGGCGTCGTCGGCCAGCACGATGCCCGGGATGCCGTCCATGTCGACGGCGACGGTGTCCAGCGCGGCCAGCGCCTGCTTGGCCTGTCGCGCCGTCCAGCCCGTCCACCACACCAGGTCGCTCACCTGCGCGGGACCGAAGACCGCTAGCCAGCGCCGCACCAGTTCCACCCGCGCCGCGGCGGGGTCGAGGTCGCCGAGCCCGCCCGGCAGCCACTTCTCCGCCGGCGCCCACTCGTACTGCGTCGACAGCCACGTGCCACGCGGGCGCCCGCGCACGATCCGCCCGCTCACGGCGAGCAGGAACAGCACCCGGTTCGTGACGTAGCCCCGCGACTCGTACGGCTTGCCCTGTGCCATGACGATCTCCGTGCGCAGCCTCGGCTCGTCCTCGGCCAGCTGCGTGGCGTGCGCGGTGCCCCGCGTCTCGAGGGCGCGCACGGTGGCGTCCTCGACGTCGCGCAGCCACGCGTCGAGGCCGGGGATGCCCGTCTGCTCGAGGTGCTGCAGGAGCAGCCGCCGCTGCTTGCGCTCGATGTCGACGGCGCAGCCCGCCTGCACCAGCGGAGCCACCTCCGCGGGCACGACGAACATCGTGCGCCGCATGCCCAGCATCCGCACCAGCGAGCGCCGTTCGTACAGCGCGTGCTCGACCGCGCGCACCTCCGGCTCGGCCATCCTCGCCGCCGCCGCGAGGTACACGCTCGCCGGGTCGGTCGCGTGCAGCGCGAGGAGGCTCTCCGCGACGTCCTCGGGAGTGCCCGCGCGCGCCGATCGCGCGAGCCGGTGCCGCACGCCCAGCCGCGCCCGCCGCTCGGCGACGCTCACGTTCCGTGTCACGGCGCTTTCCTACCACCGCCCCCCGACAATGGCCGTAGCCTCTGACGCATGGTCTCCGCGAGCCAGCTGGCCGCCTTCGCCGCCCTCACGTTCGTCATGGTCGTCGTCCCCGGGCCGAGCGTGCTGTTCACGATCAGCCGCGCGCTCACCGTCGGGCGGCGCGATGCGCTGCTCACCGTGCTCGGCAACGCCACCGGGGTGTACGCGCAGGTCGTCGCCGTGGCCTTCGGACTGGGCACGCTCGTCGAGCGCTCGGCGACGGTGTTCACGATCGTCAAGCTCGCCGGCGCGGCCTACCTGGTGTACCTGGGGGTGCAGGCATGGCGGCACCGCCGCTCGCTCGCCGACGTGTTCCGCGCTGGGATCGAGGCCACGCGGGGACACACACTGCGGGTGCTGCGCGACGGGTTCCTGGTGGGTTTCCTCAACCCGAAGTCGATCGTGTTCCTGGCCGCCGTGCTGCCGCAGTTCGTGAACCAGCAGGCCGGGTCTGTGCCGGCCCAGATCCTGGTGCTGGGCATCCTGCTGCCGGTGATCGCGGTGCTGTCGGACAGCGCGTGGGCGTTCGTCGCGGGCACGGCGCGGGACTGGTTCGCCCGCTCGCCGCGCAGGCTGGAGCTGGTCGGCGGCGCGGGCGGCCTCACGATGATCGGCCTCGGCGCCACCCTCGCCTTCACGGGCCGCAAGGACTGACCAGCACCTGTGTGGTCAGCCGGTGGCGGCGGGCTTGGCGTAGAGGCGGGTCGCCGAGAGGCGGGCCACGCCGTCCGGCTCAGCCAGCTCGTCGAGCTGCTGCCGCAGCGTCGCCTCCACGGACAGGTACTTGCGGCCCGCCCGCAGGTCGGCGTCGTTGCGCAGGCGGATGATGAGCGGGAACTCGCTGAGCGCCCCGGCGTCGAACAGCCCAGTCGTGTAGATCAGCTGCACGCCGAGGGCCTTCGCGACGGCCCGCTGCAGTTCCAGCAGGTAGCCCGCCGAGGCACGGCCGATCGGGTTGTCCAGGAAGAGCACTCCCGAGTGCGGGTTGCGCATCTTGCCCCGGTTGTTGGCCCGCAGCGCCGCGAGCGTGCAGTACAGGATGATCGCCGCGGTGAGCTGCTGGCCGCCCGAGAAGACGTCGCGGATCTCCGACACCCGCTGCCGTTCGGTCCGCAGCACCGAGTCCGGCTTGAGCATGTCGACGCGGTAGCCCTTCGGCACCGCGGCCTGCACGCCACGCAGCAGCAGGGACATGCCGTCGCGCTTGACGTCCCTGCCGTCGCTGGTCTTGCCGGCCGCGGCCTCGTCCACCACCTCTCCGAGCCGCTCGGCGAGCTCGGTGCCCTCCAGCTCGGTGAACCGGATCCGCAGGAACTCCTGGCCCGACCAGTCGCCGAGCCCGTCCGGCAGGCGCGACACGCGCTGCGCGGAGCGCAGGGTGCGCAGCGCACCCTCGACCATGCTCTGCAGCCGGGTGATGATCCCGGAACGGTGCCGGTCGATCTGGGCCAGGTCGTCGGTCAGCGTGCGCAGCCGGGGCCGCAGCGCCCGCGCCCACTCCTCCGCGTGCTGCGGCAGGTTGTCGCGGCGCACGGAGATCACCTGCTGGCGCACCGGCGTCGTGAGCTTCTCGAACCGCTTCTCCGTCGCGTACTGGGCTAGCGTGTCGGCCGCCGCGCGCACCCGCCTCTCCGACTCGTCGACGGTCTCCTGCGCACGCGCGAGGCTCGCGCTCAGCTCGCCATAGCGCGCACGGGCGGTGTCCACGTCGGCGTCGTAGACCTGGTCCGGCTCGCCGGAGGGCAGATACGGGGCCAGCGACTCGGCGAGCAGCCGGAAACCGGACGCCGAGTGGCGCGCCGAGTCCAGCGAGGCCTGCGCGGCGGCCCGCTGCTCCCGCAGCTCCTCCCACTTGCGGGCGGCGGCGGAGACCTCGGCCGCCGCGGCGTCGATCAGCTCCCGGCCGTGCTCGACGTCGCGGGGCTTGTCGAAGGAGTCGAGCGGTCCGTGCTGCCGGGGCAACTGGTCCAGCTCGGCCCTTCGCGTGGCGAGCAGGCCGATCACCTCGGCGCGCTCGTCCTCCAGAGCCGACACGGTCCTAGCCGTCCTCGCCTGCGCCGCGGCCCTCGCCGAGGCGTCCGAGCCGTCCGGGGTCTCCAGCAGCTCCCCGGCCAGTGCCCGCACGGCCTCGGGCAGGTTCTCCAGCGCGGCCCTCGCCGAGGACTCCGCGCTCTCGGCCTGTTCCAGCTCGGCGCGCAGGTCGCTGCCCACCTCCACCTTCGCGTACGCCTCCGCGGCCGAGGCGAAGGCCCGGCGAAGCGCGTCCACCGGCTCGGCGGGTGCGGCGTCCTCTTCGGACACCGAGCCGCCGCCGGGCACTTCGGCGAGCTCCGCCCTCGCGGTGCTCGCGGTCCTGCGGTGACCGTCGGCGGTGCGCTGATGCTCGGCGGCGCGTTCACGCAGCCGCGCGGCCTTGGCGCCCGCCTCCAGGGCCCTCGCCTCGGCGCGGTCGGCGATCTCCCGCGCGTGCCCGGTCTCCTCGGTCCACTGTGGAACCCGTGCCGCCCGGCCCGCGAGCTCCTCCAGCCTGCGGGCCTTCTCCTCGGCCTCCCGCAGGGTTGCCCGCAGCGCCGGGACGCGCTCGCGCGCCGTGTCGCGAATGGACGTCAGCCGCTCCAGCCGTGCCTCGGCCTCGGCGACGGCGGCGTCCGCGGCGTCACGCGCGGCGACGGCGGCCTGCGCCTGCTCGGCAAGCACCGCGATGCTGCCGGGCGGGTAGTCCTCGCGCCACGTGGTGAGCTTCCACGACAGCGCGGCGTCGGCGCCGATCGACTCCTCCAGCCGCGCGAGCCGCCGGTGCCGCTCGGCCTGCCTGCGCGCGATGGCCTCGCGTTCGCTGTCGGCGGCCTCCTCGTCGTACATCGCCGGGTTGGGCGGTACGAGGAACTCCACGCCCGGCGCGGCGTCCAGGTCCGCGTCCGCCAACGCGGCCGTGACCCCGACCGCGATCGCCGCGCTCGGCAGCAGCCGCTGCTCGGTCAGCACCTCACGCGCCCTCGGCAGGTGCCCGGCGTCGTTGAGCAGCACGCCCGACACCAGCTGCGGCGCCAGGCGCAGTGCCTCCGCCCGCCGCTCGGAGTCCAGTTTGGACAGATAGCGCCAGCCGGACCACGCCGTGATGCCCGCGGCCTCCAGCGCGTCGAGCGCCGCCTGCACCTCCTGTGGCGGCGGCAGCAGGCCGCCCGAGCCGAGCGCGCCCAACGCGCGCTCGTCGAGTGACTCCTCGATGCGCAAGGCGGTCTGCTCGCTCTCCGCGGTGGCACGGGCCTCGCGCAACCGGTCCAGCAGCGCCGGGGTATCGGTCTCCAGCGCGACGTCGCCGGTGCCGAGCAGCTCGCCGAGCCGGGCCTCCGCGGCGAGGCTGTCGGTGCGCCGTTGCGCGCGCTCCAGCTCCTCGGCGGCGCGCTCCGCGCGGTCGCGCGCCGACCCGGCCGTGCGGTGCGCCTCGTTGACGGCGGCCTGCGCGGCGCCGAACTCCTCGGCGACCCGCTCCAGCTCGGCCTCCCTGCGCGCCAGCTCCGCGGTGGCGGTCTCGGCGGCGGCGCTCGCGATCCTGGCGGCCTCGGCGACGTCGGCGCCGGAGGCCAGCAGTCCGTCCTTGCTCGCGCGGGCGATCTCGGCGCGGACCTCCTCGATGCGGGCGGCGAGCCCGTCGGCCTCGGCACGCCGGTTGGCCGCGGTGCCGGTCGCCTCGTCCCGCTCGCGCTGCGCCTGCTCGGCCTCGGCCCGCGCCGCCTCGGCGGCGGTCTCGGCCTCGTCGGCCTGCGCCTGCGCCTCACGAGCAAGGCCCAGCAGTCCCCTGGCGAGCGCGAGAGCGGCGGCGTTCTTGGCCTCCAGCGCGGGCTGGGCCTTCTGCTCACGGCTGCCCACGAGCTCACGGATGTCGCGGGCCCTGCGAGTGGCGTTGAGGTGGGTGAGCACGGTGCCGGTCTCGCGCCACGCCTCGGCGAGGGTCTTCGCCTCGGCCAACTCGGCGTCGACGCGCTCCTTGCTCGCCCGCGCCTCGTCGAGCAGCAGGCTCGCGACCGTACGCCGCAGCTCGGTCACCACGGCGGAGAGGCGGCGGTGGTCGCCCTCGGCGAGCTTCTCCGCGTCGCCGACCTCCTCGACGTGCGCCTCCAGCCCCGCGAGCCGCTCGTTCTCGATGCGGTCCCGCGCGGCGATCCGCCCGGCGAGCGTCTCCAGCTCGCCGCGCGCGGAGGCCGCGAGCTTGCGGGAGGCGGCGGCGAGGCGATCCTCGTCGGTCAGCGGCGTCAGCAGGTCCAGCGCCCCGGCCACGAAGTCGCGTTCGGACATCAGGTCGCCGCGCTGGGCGAGATTGTGCGCGTAGGTGGCCACCACCTCGGCGAGGTCCTTCGGCTCGTCCTCGGTCACCACGGCCCGCAGCAGGAACTCGACGAACGCCTCGTCGGTGTTGAACGCGAACGCGTCGGCGGCCTCGCCCTCCCCCGCGTTCATCGCCCGCTGGTAGCGGAACAGCTCGGTGTCGAGGCCCAGCAGGTCGAGGCGCTCGGTCCACTCGTGGTGCCTGCGCGTCCAGAACAGCTCCAGCTCGGGCACTTCGGCGTGCAGCTCGTTCAGCCGGTCGTGGAAGCCGGACATCGTGAGCAGCCTGCCGTCGGCCGTCAGCGGCAGCGTGTCGAGGCCCACCGACGTGCTGGGCCGGAAGCAGTACCAGGAGTCGATCAGGTTCGCCGGATCGGAGGACGCGACGTGACCGCGCCACTCCGACGCCTTGCCGGTGATCACGCGCTCGCCGGTCTCGGTGTGCTGCCACTCGAGCACCACATGGGCGACATCCTTTGCGCCGACGAACTTCTCCAGCACGCGCGTGTTGGTGGTACCGACCACCTGCCGCCTGCCCGGCAGCATCACGGAGAAGATCAGCTTGATCAGCACCGACTTGCCGCCGCCGTTCTCCAGGAACAGCACGCTGGCGGGCGACGGCCTGCGTGGCAGGCCCTGTTCGGCGCTGTGAATGCCCGCGCCGAACAGCGCGTCCTGCTTCGGCGCGGTGATCACCTCGCCGACGCCGCTGAAGTCCAGCACCACATCCTGGTAGCGGGCACCGCTCGGCCCCACGGAGTGCAGCCGCACCCGCGACAGCTCGTACATGTACTTCCCCCTACCTTCGGCGGCCCCGCGCGCGCTCGGTGGCCCGCTCGGGTGCCGCCTGGTCCCTCATCCGTCTCGTCCCTACAGCGTGTCCGACGCGGTCGCCCGCAGGCTGCCTTCGCCGCCGGGCACCGACACGACTCCCAGTGTCAGCAGCTCGTCGAACGCGGCGTCGGCGGCCAGCTCGCGCACCTGCACCTGGTAGCGCGGCGTCGTGCGGTAGGTGCCGCCCTGTTCGCCGCTCACGTGCACCAGGAACCCCTGCTCGGACAGGAACCGCAACGCTCTGGCCACCATCCCCCGCGTGGTGTCCGAGGCGAGCCTGCCGTCCTTGGTCGCGGCGGCGGCCGGTCTGCGCGCGTAAGCCCGCCACGCCTGCTCCAGCTCGGGCGCGTCGGCGAGCGGGTCCTTGTTGCCGCTGGCCCGCTCGTCGAGGATCCGGCACGCCTCACGCACCACGCCGTCGACCTGCTCCACGCTCACGCGGCCGATGTAGGTGTCGTTGGCGAGGTCGTCGGGCCGCGGGTAGCCGAGCGCGGCCGTGGCGAGGTGGATCAGCCCGTGCAGCACCTTCTCGGTGTCGCGCCGCTCGCGGATCTTGCTCTGCCGCGCGTAGCTGTCCATCTTGATCTCGAAGATCGACTCGTCGGTGGCGGCGAGCACCGCGCCCGCCTGGGTGCTGACCTCCAGCACCATGAGGCCGAGCCCCGCGGCGACCGCGTGCGTGAGCTGCTTGAAGGCGCTGTCCTCGCCGTAGCGGCGCACGAGCTCGCCGTACACCACGTCACGGCCGGGCAGCAGCTTCGGCCGCATGCCGAACGACACCAGCCGCGCCGCGGCCTCCGCGTCCGCCGACGAATGCCCTGTGCTCACGCCACCTCCTCGGTCTCCGTGCCGTCGCCGCCCTCGACGCCCGCGGACATCAGCAAGAGGTCCGCACCACCGAACTCCGGATCGTCCAGCGTGGTGCCGTCGTCGAACGCGAGCAGCACCCGCCGCTCCCCCTGCCTGATCGCGGCACCCACCTCGGGACCGTAGGCGTGCAGCGCGCGCAGTGCCACCAGCCGGGCCACACCGGCGTCAGTCTCCCGCGCCTCGGCGAGCAGCCCGGAGAGCCTGCGCGGCACCTCGGGCAGGTCGAGCAGCTCGTCGGCCAGGCGCCACTGCTCGTCGCTGTAGCTGTCGGTCACCTCGGCGGGCGCCAGCTCGGGCTCCGGGATCTCACCGACGAGCTGCTCCCGTTCCGGCGCGGGTCGCAGCAGCAGTGACACGAGCGAGGGCAGCGACGGCACCGTGGGCACCGCGATGCCCGTGGCGGCGTGGAAGAACGCCTGCGTCGGCGTGACCGCGTCGGCCAGCGGCAGCTCCAGCGTCGGCGTGAGCAGTTGCCCGAACACGTCGATCGCGGCCCGCTGCGGCGGGCCGGAGAACTGCTGGCGGTCCTGCTCGGCCCGGAACACCGCGCCCGCGGCCTGCAGGCGCGACTGGAGCTGGGTGTGCCTGCGGATGCAGTCGCCGACGATCTCGACGAGCTCCGCCGCGCGTCGTTTGCGGTCGGGGTCCTCGGCCTCGTCGCGGGCGGCGGTGATGTTCTTGAGGATCGCGGTCTCGGCGCGGAACCGGGACTCGATGTGCGACAGCGCCGAGTCCAGCAGCTCCGGCACCTCCCGCTCCCAGTCGACGGAGCGCACGTCGCGGCGGGTGGCGTCGAGCTTGGCGCGCAGCGTCTCGCCGTACTGCACGGTGCGGTAGCGCGCCTGCTCGGCGGCGAGCTTCGCGTCGGCGAGCCTGCCCCTGGTGATCAGGTTCTCCAGCTTCACCTCGGCGGCGATCTGCGCGGACTCCACGTCGGTGTCGAGCGCGCCGACGAGCACGTTGATGGCCTCGTCCGTGGCGCGCAGGTACACCTCGCCGTCCGGGGCGGCCAGCTCGACGAGGAGCTTGAAGTCGAACGCGCGGCGCCGGTACCGCCCGTCGGCGTCGACCGAGCCGTACACGCGCCGGAAGCCGCGGTCGGTGGTGCCGACGTTGATCAGGTTGTCCAGCACCCAGCGCGCGACGCGGGTGTGCTCGGCGGGCCCCCGGCCGGGTGCCTGTGCCGCGATGAACGGCAGGAGCCGGTTGACCACCTGCTGGTGGTCCGCCCCGGTGTCGAAGTCCATGGCGATGGTGACCTGGTCGATCGTGTGCAATCCGATCTCGGCCATCTGGTAGACCGTCGCGTCGGCCCAGTCCAGCTTCGACTTGCGCGCGTCGAGGTCGTGCAGGGGCGCGGTGCAGGCGAGCGCCTTGAGCCTGCGGGCCAGCCCCTCGTCGGGCTCCCCCAGTCCGGCCATCTCGTCAACACGCACAGCGGAGAAGAGTAGGCGAGCCACGCGGAGCGTGTCCTCTTGGGCGGTGAGGCGTCCCGGGCTCGCCTGCGAGGAAGGTAGCTTTCAGCTCATGCGCGAGATGACGAGAGACGAGTGGTGGAAGTTCGCGGGCACCGGCACGCTCACGGGCAAGCTCGCCGTGGTGCGGGCCGACGGCTCCCCGCACGTCACGCCGATCTGGTTCGTGCTCGACGAGGGATCCGACGGCGACGAGCTGATCTTCAACACCGGCGCCGACACGGTGAAGGGCCAGGCGCTGCGCCGGGACCCGCGCATCTCGGTGACCGTCGACGACCAGCGGCCGCCGTACCACTTCGTGCAGTTCACGGCCGAGGCGCGGACCTCGGAGGACCTCGAGGAGATGCTCCCGTGGTCCACGAAGATCGGCGCCAGGTACATGGGTGAGGACCAGGCTGAGGCGTTCGGCAGGCGCAACGCCGTCGAGGGCGAGCTACTGGTCCGCGCCAAGATCACCAAGGTGATCGCCATCGCCGACATGGCCGCCTGATCGCTCCCCAAGGCCACCTTTGTTGCGTTGAACGCAACAAAGGTGGCCTTGGGGGCAGTCGGGCTACGCCGTGTCGCGGAGGGGCTCCCTGTCGCGGAAGGTCGACAGCGGCGGGCGCTGGGTGAGTGCCAAATCGGTCAGGACCAGCTCTCGTTCGACGCCGTGGGTGGGCTCGCCGCGCCGGAACTGGGCGAGCAGCGTGCCAGGGGCCTCGGCCGACACCAGCCGCCCGTGTGCGCTGAGCCGGTCCATGATCGTCAGCATGATCTGGCCCGACATCCGTCCCAGCGCGTGCGTGCCCTGGTGCCGGTGGGTGCGGATCCCGAGGTCCACCTGCGCGAGCGCGTCGAGACCCCGCCACTCGACCAGGTCGATCAGGTGACCCACCTCGACGCCGTAGTGCGTCACGAACGGGATGCCCTCCAGCACCTCCCGCCTGCCCGCGTACTCGCCGGCCAGCGGCTGCACGAACCCGGCCAGCCGCGGCCAGTACATGTTCAGCAGCGGCCTCGCCACGAGCTCCGTGACCCGCCCGCCACCGTCGGCGTCGGTGTGCCCCGCGCCGACCAGCGGCCGGTGATAGAAGCCCTTCACGTAGTCCACGCCCGGGTCGGTCAGCAACGGCCCCAGCAGCCCGATCACGTACCCCGCCGTGAAGTCGCAGAGGTCGCCGTCGACGAACACAACGAGGTCGCCGGTGGTGGCCGCGAGGCCCTTCCACAACGCCTCCCCCTTGCCGCGCACGCCCGGCAGCGGGTACAGCACGGCATCCTGCGCGACCACGGTCGCCCCGGCAGCCGCGGCGACCTCGGCCGTGGCGTCGGACGAGTGCGAGTCCACCACCAGCACCTCGTCCACCAGCGGGTGTTCCTCGACGAGCGCCGTGCGGATGGTCCGCACGATCTCGCCCACCGTCTCCTGCTCGTCCCGCGCCGGGATCACCACGCTCACGGTGCTCCCCCGTTTGGCGGCCACCAGTTCGGCCGCCGTCCAGTCGTCGGCGCGGGCGGAGCGCCGACGCAGCCAGGTGCCGATCGTCGCCGGTACGGCGTCCTCGGCGGTGTCCACCCCAGTCCCTGTCGCGTGCACGAGGGCCCCTTTCTTCGAACCGGCTGTGCTGCCGAGATCGAGAGTTGGCCCGCCGCGTTTCGAGCCGGGGCGCGCGCGTGAAACCGCTGCGTTACGAGATCACCGGAGTGCCGGGCCCACGTAACGGACCGCGTTCACACCGGCCTCAGGCCTCCTCCTCGAGCATGTCCGGCGTGACCGCCGACTCGGTGTCGGGGATGCCCAGCTCACCCGCCCGCTTGTCGGCCATCGCCAGCAGCCGCCGGATGCGGCCCGCCACGGCGTCCTTCGTCATCGGCGGGTCGGAGAGCTGCCCGAGCTCCTCCAGCGACGCCTGCCGGTTGGTCAGCCGCAGCTTGCCCGCGGCCAGCAGATGATCGGGCGCGGTGTCGCCGAGGATGTCCATCGCCCGCTCGACCCTCGCGGCCGCGGCCACGGCGGCGCGGGCGGAGCGGCGCAGGTTCGCGTCGTCGAAGTTGGCGAGCCGGTTGGCGGTGGCACGCACCTCGCGGCGCATCCGGCGTTCCTCCCACGCCAGCACGCTCTCGTGGGCGCCGAGCCGGGTGAGCAGCGCGCCGATGGCGTCGCCGTCACGCACCACGACGCGGTCGGCGCCACGCACCTCACGGGACTTCGCCTGGATGCCGAGGCGGCGCGCGGCGCCGACGAGCGCGAGCGCGGCCTCGGGGCCGGGGCAGGTCACCTCGAGCGACGACGACCGGCCCGGTTCGGTCAGCGAGCCGTGCGCGAGGAACGCGCCCCGCCACGCGGCCTCCGCGTCGGCGATGCCCCCGGACACCACCGCGGCGGGCAACCCGCGCACCGGACGTCCCCGCTGGTCGATGAGCCCGGTCTGCCGGGCGAGGCCCTCGCCGTCCTTGACGACCCGCACGACGTAGCGCGTCCCCTTGCGCAGCCCGCCGGAGGTGATCATGTGCACGTCGGCCTGGTGGCCGTACAGGTCGTGGATCTCCTTGCGCAGCCGCCGTGCCACCGAGCCGGTGTCCAGCTCGGCCTCCACGACCACCCGGCCCGCGACGATGTGCAGACCGCCCGCGAACCGCAGCATCGACGCGACCTCGGAGCGGCGCGGGGCGGTCTTGGTGATCTCCAGCCTGCTCAGTTCGTCCTTGACCGCAGCCGTCATGGCCATTACTGCCCCTCCCTCTCGCTCTCGGTCAGACCGAGAGCCTCTCGCACACAGCCAGCCAGGGCATCCGGATCATGGCGTCCCACCACGCTCGGGTCAGCCACCGACGCCAGATGCGCACGCCCGCCCAGCGCGGCCGCGGCGCGGCGAAGGCGCGCCGGCGTCGGCACGGAGTCACGGTCGGCGATCACCGCGTCGACCCGCAGCCGGGGAGCGTGCTCGAAGAGTACGTCCAAGTGCCGTTCGGGTGAGAAGCCAGCCGTCTCTCCCGGCTGCGGAACGAGGTTCAGTATGACGATCTTGGTGGCGGGCGTGCGCACGAGAGCGTCGTGCAGCTCGGGCACCAGCAGGTGCGGCAGCACGCTCGTGAACCACGAACCGGGACCGAGGAACACCGCATCGGCTCCGAGCACGGCCTCGACCGCCTCAGGGCACGCCATGGGCGGTTTGCCCGGCCTGCCCGCCGTGTGCAGGGTGATGCGCCGGACCTGCCCGGGGGTGCTGGCCACGGCGACCTGGCCGCGGATGCGGCTGACCTCGCCGCCGGGTTCCAGCCCGGTGACCTCGGCCTCGATGTCGAGGGGATCGGCCGACATGGGCAGCACCCGGCCCGACAGCCCGAGCAGCCTGCCCGCCTCGTCGAGCCCCGCGACCGGATCGCCGAGCACCTCGAAGAGTCCCGCCAGCAGCAGGTTCCCCACCGCGTGCCCGGTGAGCGCACCGGTGCCGCCGAAGCGGTGCTGGAACACCTCGGCCCACAGCGCGCCGCCGTCCTCGGCCTCCGACAGCGCCGCCAGCGCCTGCCGCAGGTCGCCCGGCGGCAGCAGGCCCAGCTCGCGGCGCAGCCGTCCCGACGAGCCCCCGTCGTCGGCGACGGTGACCACGGCGGTGACGTCCGTCGTGATGCGGCGCAACGCCGTCAGCGTCGCGTGCAGTCCGTGCCCACCACCGAGTGCGACGGCCCGCATGCCCGAGCTCACTCCCTGCCCAGGTCCCTGTGCACCACCTTCACGGCCATGCCGTCCTCTTTGGACAGACGAGCGGCGAGCTCCTCGGAAATGGCTACGCTGCGGTGCTTTCCACCCGTGCAGCCCACCGCGAGCGTCAGGTACCGCTTGCCCTCGCGCTTGTACCCGGCGCCGATCAGCCGCAGCAGCTCGTGGTAGCGGTCCAGGAACTCCTCGGCGCCCTCCTGTGTGAGCACGTAGTTGCGGACGTCGCCGTCGAGCCCGCTGTGGTCGCGCAGCTCGGGGATCCAGAACGGGTTGGGCAGGAAGCGCACGTCCATCACGAGGTCGGAGTCCATCGGGAGACCGTACTTGTACCCGAAGGAGAGCACCGTGACCCGCGTCTGGCTGCTGGCCTCGGTGCCGAACGCGTCCTCGATCTTGGCGCGCAGGTCGTGCACCGACAGCGCGGACGTGTCGAGCAGCAGGTCGGCCTCCTCACGCAGCGGGGCCAGCAGCGCACGCTCGGCGGCGATGCCGTCGACCAGCCTGCCGTCACCCTGCATCGGGTGGCCCCGGCGGACCTGCTCGAAGCGGCGGATCAGCACCGCGTCGGTCGCCTCGAGGAACAGCACCCTCGGCTTGTAGCCGCGCGCGTCGAGATCCTTGATCACGGACGCGAGGTCGTCGGTGAACGCCCGCGAGCGCACGTCCATCACCACGGCCACCTTGGTGATCGCGCCGCGGGCCTGCGCGCCGAGCTCCACCATGGTGGAGATCAGCTCCGGCGGCAGGTTGTCCACCACGAACCAGCCGAGGTCCTCGAGGCACTTGGCCGCCGTGCTGCGGCCGGCTCCGGACAGGCCGCTCACCACTGCGACCTCGATGCCCGAGGTCCTGGCGTCTTCGTCAGTCACGTCCGTGACTCCCCTCGTTCTTCACTGTTGCCCCCTCGGCGAGCGCGGCGTGCACGACCTCCGCCGTGCGCCTGCCGAACCCGGGTACGCCCGCGATGTCGTCCACGCTGGCCTGCCTCAGTCTCTTCACGGAGCCGAAGTGCTTGATCAGCGCGGCCTTGCGCGCCTGCCCGAGCCCCGGCACCCCGTCGAGCGCCGAGGCCTGCACGCGCTTGGACCGCTTCTCCCGGTGGTACCGGATGGCGAAGCGGTGCGCCTCGTCGCGTACCCGCTGGAGAAGGTACAGCGCGTCGGAAGTCCTCGGGAGGATGACCGGGTCCGGGTCGGCGGGCAGCCATACCTCCTCGAGGCGCTTGGCGAGCCCGACCACGGCGACGTCGGTGATGCCGAGGTCGCCGAGCACGTCCGCGGCGGCGGTCGCCTGCGGCCCCGCGCCGTCGACGACGAGCAGGTTCGGCGGGTAGGCGAACTTGCGCGGCTTGCCCGTCTCCGGGTCGATGCCGGGCGTGGTCTCGGGCTGCTCCTGCTCGCCGCTGCCCTCGGTCTCCTTGAGGTAGCGGGCGAACCGGCGGCGCACGACCTCCGCGATCGCGGCGACGTCGCCCTCGGTGGCGGCCTCGCGCAGCGCGAACCGGCGGTACTCGGACTTGCGGGGCACGCCGTCCTCGAACACCACGAGCGAGGCCACGACGTCGCTGCCCGCGATGTGACTGATGTCGACGCACTCGATGCGCAGTGGCGCCGTGTCGAGCCCGAGGTTCTCCTGCAGCTCCGACAGCGCAGCCGAGCGGGCGGTGAGGTCGCCCGCCCTGCGCAGCTTGTGCTGGGCGAACGCCTCCTGCGCGTTGCGCGCCACGGTCTCGGCCAGCGCCCGCTTGTCACCACGCTGCGGGACACGCAGCTGCACGCGGGCGCCGCGCAGTCCGCTCAGCCACTCGGCGAGCGCGTCGGCGTCGGCGGGCAGCTCGGGCACCAGCACCTCGCGGGGTACGACCACGCCGCCGCCGTTCGGCGCGTCCTGCGCCAGCTCGGCCTGCTCGGCGTAGAACTGGCTGAGGAACTGCTCCACCAGAGCCGGGACGTCCATCTCCTCGATCTTGTCGATCACCCAGCCGCGCTGGCCGCGCACCCGCCCGCCGCGCACGTGGAAGATCTGCACGGCGGCTTCCAGCTCGTCGTGGGCGAAGGCGATCACGTCGGCGTCCGTGCCGTCGCCGAACACCACGGCCTGCTTCTCCATGGCCCTGCGCAGCGCGCCGAGGTCGTCGCGGAGGCGGGCGGCCCGCTCGAACTCCAGCGACTCCGCCGCCTGCGCCATCTCCTTCTCCAGCCTGCGGATCATGGTGTCGGTGCGGCCGGCGAGAAAGTCGCAGAAGTCGTCGACGATGTCGCGGTGCTCCTCGGCGGTGACCCGGCCGACGCACGGCGCCGAGCACTTGTCGATGTAGCCGAGCAGGCAGGGCCTGCCTATCTGACCGTGCCTGCGGAAGACACCGGCTGAGCACGTCCGCGCGGGGAACACGCGCAGCAGCAGGTCGAGCGTCTCGCGGATCGCCCAGGCGTGGGCGTACGGGCCGAAGTAGCGCACGCCCTTCTTGCGCGGGCCCCGGTAGACGTGCAGGCGCGGGAACTCCTCGTGCAGCGTCACCGCCAGCACGGGGTAGGACTTGTCGTCGCGGTAGCGGACGTTGAACCGGGGGTCGAACTCCTTGATCCAGTTGTACTCGAGCTGCAGCGCCTCGACCTCGGTGGACACGACCGTCCACTCGACGCTCGCCGCGTTGGTGACCATCTGCCTGGTCCGGGGGTGCAGGCCGGCGAGGTCGGCGAAGTAGGAGTTCAGCCTGCTGCGCAGGCTCTTGGCCTTGCCGACGTAGATGACCCGCTTGGTGGCGTCGCGGAACTTGTAGACGCCGGGTGCGTCCGGGATGCTGCCGGGCGAGGGGCGGTAGGTCGAGGGGTCAGCCACGCTTCAAGCCTATGGCGAGCCTCCGACATCCCGCCGGGGCCCCGTTAGAGCGCCAGTAACCCGGCCACCACCTGGTCGACCCGCTCGGCCACCACGTGCGGGCGCTCGACCACCTCGGGCAGGCGGCCCTCCAGCCGCGTGGCGAACCCGGCGAGCAGGCCCGCGCGCACCGCGCCGTGGGTGTCCCAGGAGTGCACGGCGACGAGCGCGGTCGCCCCTGGCGCCGAGCCGGTCCGCCCGCACGCCCAGTCGTAGACCTTCGCGGGTGGTTTGAACGAGCGGATCGCCTCCGTCGACAGGACTTCCCTGAGCTTGTGCCGGATCCCGTGTCTGTCCGCAATGGACTCGAGGACCGCGGCGGAGCCGTGTGTGAAGCCGTAGGCGGGCACCCCGGCGCCGGCCAGCAGGTCGAACGCGGGCTCGGCGTCCGGGTGCAGCGGCAGCTCGGCGAACCCGTCGAGGATGTGGGTGAGCCACGCGTCGCTGAGGGTGTAGCCGCTCGTGGCGGCCAGCTGCGCCCGCGCGACCTCACGAAAGGGAGGCGCCTCGCCGGCGAGCGTGAACGCCATGCCGTCCCGCAGCGTGCGGGCGAAGAACAGCTCCAGCTCGTGGCCTGGCCTGCCCGCCTCGAGGAACCGTTCCCGCAGCGGGTCGAGGCGCACGAGTGTCTCGAACACGTCGAACAGGACCACCTCGGGCTTCCTCGCCGTCGCGCGTGCCATGAGCCAAGGGTACGGCGCAGGGCCACGCTGTATAGGTCGTTATACGCAGAACATGTGTGCGAAGGTTTCCGCATGCGGATCGCCACGTGGAACGTCAACTCGGTCACCGCTCGCCTGCCGCGGCTGCTCGGCTGGCTGACGTCGGCGCAGCCCGACGTGCTGTGCGTGCAGGAGCTGAAGTGCGCCGACGAGGCGTTCCCCCGAGCCGAGATCGCCGAGCTCGGCTACGACGTGGCGTGCCACGGCACGGGCCGGTGGAACGGCGTGGCGGTGCTGTCGAAGGTGGGCCTCGACGACGTCACGCGCGGGCTCGTCGACCAGCCGGCGTACGAGGACGTCACCGAACCCAGGGCGATCGGCGCCACGTGCGGCGGGGTGCGGGTGTGGTCCGTGTACGTGCCCAACGGCCGCGAGCCCGGCCACGCGCACTACGCCTACAAGCTGCGCTGGCTGGAGGCCCTGCAGACGACGGTGCTCGCCGAGTCCGGCGCCGACCGCCCGTTCGCGGTGCTGGGCGACTTCAACATCGCGCCGGCCGACGACGACGTCTGGGACATCTCGCTGTTCACCGAGTCGACCCACGTCACCGAGCCCGAGCGAAAGGCGCTCGCGATGCTGCGGGAGACCGGGCTGACCGACGTGGTGCCGAGGGCGCTCAAGTACGACCGCCCGTACACGTACTGGGACTACCGGCAGCTCGCGTTCCCGAAGAACAACGGCATGCGCATCGACCTGGTCTACGCCAACCCGGCGTTCGCGGACGCCGTGAGCGACGCCTACGTCGACCGTGAGGAACGCAAGGGCAAGGGCGCGAGCGACCACGCCCCGGTAGTGGTCGACCTGACCGTCTAGCGCCCTCGCCGACCGCAGTGAAGGCCACCTTCACTGCGTTGAACGCACTGAAGGTGGCCTTCACTGCAGTTGGTTGGGTCTACTCGCCGCGGGCGGCCTTGTGGAGCTTGCGGAGGGCGCGCACGGCCTCGACGGCGCGGTCCCGGTCGACGGCCTGGATGGCGAGCACCGAGTAGTACTCGTCGTCGGGCAGCTCGAGGCGGGCGAACGACGCGCCGTCCGGGAAGCTCACCGACAGCACCTCGCCCCACGCGAAGCGGCGGCTCACCACCACGTTGCGCACCTCGATGCCCTCGGTGTCGGCCTTCACCCTCGGCATGGCGAACAGCAGCGAGGCCCCCGCCAGCAGCACGCCGACGCCGATCATCGCGACCTGGTCGCTCACCTGGAAGATCACGCCCGTGTCCGAACTGCGCAGCAGCACGGCGACCACCGTGAACACCACGAGCAGCAGCAGGGCGAGGGCGCCGGCCATCCACGCGGCCCGCCTCGGCCGGATCAGCACGGTCGTCTGTTCGGTCACGGTGCCACTACTCACCCGAATCCTCGTTCCGTCCACGGCTGGCGCAGGCCACGCAGGGCGTGCGCCGCGGTGAGCGCCGCGACCGTCGCCTCCCTGCCCTTGTCCTCCGCGGAGCCGGGCAGCCCGGCCCGGTCCAGCGCCTGTTCCTCGGTGTCACACGTCAGCACGCCGTTGCCCACGGGGGTGCTCTCGTCGAGCGCGACCCGCGTCAGCCCCGCGGTCACCGCGTCGCACACGTAGTCGAAGTGGGGCGTGCCGCCCCTGATCACCACGCCGAGGGCCACCACGGCGTCGTGCCTGCGCGCGAGCTCCTGCGCCACCACCGGCAGCTCGACCGCGCCCGCCACGCGCACCACCGTCGGCTCGTCGGCGAGCTTGACCTCGCCCGCCGCCTTGAGCGCGTTCTCCAGCAGGCTGTCGGTGATCTTCGTGTGCCAGCGCGTCGCGACGATAGCGAGCCTCAGATTCTCGCACTCCGCCAGCTCCAGCCCTGCGTCGTCGGGCCGTCCCTCTCCGCTCACGCCTGTCCTCCACCGTTGCGGACGTCGCCGACCTCCGCTCCCACCTCGTCGAAATGCTCCAGCTGCGACAGGTCGTGGCCCATCCGGTCGCGCTTGGTGCGCAGGTAGCGCAGGTTCTCCGGGTTCGGCGAGATCGGCAGCGGAACGCGCCCGGTGACGCGCAGCCCGTAGCCCTCGAGGCCGACCCGCTTGGCCGGGTTGTTGGTGAGCAGCCGCATCGAGCGCACCCCGAGGTCGCCCAGGATCTGCGCGCCGGTGCCGTAGTCGCGGGCGTCGGCGGGCACGCCGAGCGCGAGGTTCGCGTCGACGGTGTCGGCCCCGGCGTCCTGGAGCTGGTACGCCTGCAGCTTGTGCAGCAGCCCGATGCCCCTGCCCTCGTGGCCCCGGACGTAGAGCACGACGCCCCTGCCCTCGCCGGCCACCGTCTCGAGCGCCGCCTGCAGCTGCGGGCCGCAGTCGCAGCGCAGCGAGCCGAAGACGTCGCCGGTGAGGCATTCCGAGTGCACGCGCACGAGGATGTCCTCGCCGTCACCGATCTCGCCGTAGACGAAGGCGACATGCTCGATGCCGTCGATCAGGCTGTCGTAGCCGATCGCGCGGAACGTTCCCGCCGCGAGCGGGATGCGGGCCTCGGCGACGCGCTCGACCTGCTTCTCCTTGCGCCTGCGGTAGGCGATCAGGTCGGCGATCGTGATCAGCCGCAGGTCGTGGTCGGCGGCGAACACCTCGAGCTCGTCACGCCGTGCCATGTCGCCCTCGTTCTTCTGCGACACGATCTCGCAGAGCACGCCGGCCGGGGCGAGCCCGGCCATCCGCGCCAGGTCCACGGCGGCCTCGGTGTGGCCGGGCCTGCGCAGCACGCCGCCCTCCTTGGCGCGCAGCGGCACCACATGGCCCGGCCTGCGGAAGTCGCCCGGCTGGGAGTTCGGATCGGCGAGCAGCCGGATGGTGTGTGCGCGGTCGGCGGCCGAGATGCCGGTGCTCACGCCCTCCGACGCGTCGACGGTCACCGTGTACGCGGTGCCGCGCATGTCCTGGTTCGTGTGGTACATCGGCGGCAGATCGAGCCGGTCGCAGTCCTGCTCGGTGAGCGGCACGCACACGTAGCCGGAGGTGTAGCGGACCATGAAGGCCAGCAGTTCCGGGGTGGCCTTCTCGGCCGCGAAGATCAGGTCGCCCTCGTTCTCCCTGTCCTCGTCGTCGACCACGACGACCGGCCGGCCGTCGGCGATGTCCTGGATCGCCCGCTCGATGGTCTCGACGTCCAGCGAGGGACTGGCATCTGTCATGGTCACGCGTCCTCCTTGCCCTTGCCATTGTCCACCCCGGCGCCGGGCAGGTGGACGGCAGTCAGCTTCTCGACGTACTTGGCGAGGACGTCGACCTCGATGTTCACCACGTCGCCAGGCTCGGTGCGGCCGAGCGTGGTCAGCTCCAGCGTCGTGGGGATGAGCGCGATCGAGAACTCCTCCCTGGACACGGCGGCCACGGTGAGCGAGATGCCGTCGACCGCGATCGAACCCTTCTCCACGATGTAGCGGCCGAGCGGGGCCGGGAAGGCGAAGTGCGTGAGCCCGTCCGGGTCCCGGGACAGGAACGTGGCGGTGCCGTCGACGTGGCCCTGCATGACGTGCCCGCCGAAGCGGCCGTTCGCGGGCATCGCGCGCTCGAGGTTCACCTGCCGGCCCGCCTCGGCCCGGCCGAGGCTCGACCGCTTCAGCGTCTCGTGCACGACGTCCACGGTGAACTCGTCGCCGGAGACCTCGACGACGGTCAGGCACACGCCGTTCACCGCGATCGAGTCACCGTGCCGCGCGTCGCTGGTCACCAGCGGACCACGCACCGTGAGGCGCGCCGCGTCGGACAACGGCTCGACGCGCGCGATCTCGCCGAGCTCCTCGACAATCCCGGTGAACACTAGCTGCCTCCCTCGCCGGTGAGCGGGACGGCGGCGACCCGCACGTCGTCACCGCTCATGGTGACCCCTTCGACCCGCCAACGGTGTGCTTCGGTGATGGTTGACACTCCGGAAGGCCCGAGCGCGGCGGGCCCGGCACCCAGGAGCATCGGCGCGACGTAGGCCAGGATGCGGTCGACCCGGCCGGCACGCACGAACGCGCCCGCGAGCGTCGGCCCGCCCTCGAGCAACACGTCCACCACGCCGCGCTCGGCCAGTGCCATGAGCACCTCGTCGGGCTCGCGGGTCCTGGCGAGCAGCGTCTCCGCCGAATCGTCCAACACCCGCGCGCCCTCCGGTATGCCGCCCGTGCCCACCACCACGCGCAGCGGCTGGCGGGGCGCGAGCACGCCGTCGGCGTCGCGCACGGTGAGCCACGCGTCGTCGGCGCGCACCGTGCCCGTGCCCACCACGATCGCGTCGGCCGCGGACCGGATGGCGTGGACCTCAGCGCGCGAGACGGGGCCGGAGATCCACCGGCTCGTCCGGTCGGCGGCGGCGACCCTGCCGTCGAGCGTGGCCGCGTACTTCCACGTCACGTGCGGGCGTCCGGTGCGCACGAAGTGCAGCCACGCCCGCAGCGGACCGCTCGCGACCTCGGCGGCCAGCAGCCCGCCCTCGACGTCCACCCCGGCGGCCCTGAGCACGTCGGCGCCCCCGCCGCCGAGCGGATGCGGGTCGGCCACCGCGTAGCGCACGGTCGTGACCCCGGCGGCCAGCAGCGCGCCCGTGCACGGAGGCGTGCGGCCGTGGTGCGAGCACGGCTCCAGTGTCACGAACGCCGTGCCGCCCCTGGCCCGCTCCCCCGCCTCGCGCAGTGCCATGACCTCGGCGTGCGGCCCGCCGGGCGGCTGGGTGGCGCCCTGGCCCGCGACGTTGCCTTCGGCGTCGAGGACGACCGCGCCGACCGGCGGGTTCGGGCTCGTGGTGCCGCGCACGGTCTCGCTCAGCGCGAGCGCCACCGCCATGGTGTCGTGCTCGCGTGCGGGGAAGGTCACCTCAGTGCGCCACCCTGGCGGCCGCGGCCTGCGCGCGCAGCGCGGCGACGGCCTGTCCGGGGTCCTGCGCGCCGTAGACGGCGGAGCCCGCGACGAAGCAGTCGACGCCCGCCTCGGCGGCCTGCTCGATGGTGTCGGCGTTGATGCCGCCGTCGATCTCCACCAGCACCTGCAAGTGGCCGGTGTCGACGAGGCGGCGGGCGGTGCGGACCTTCTCCAGCACCTCGGGGATGAACGACTGGCCGCCGAAGCCCGGCTCCACCGACATCACCAGCAACGTGTCGTAGTGCCTGAGCGTGTCGAGGTGGTCCTCGAGCGGCGTGCCCGGCTTGATCGAGAGGCCGGCCTTCGCTCCGGCGGCGCGCAGGTTCTTGGCGAGCATCACGGGGTCGTTGGCGGCCTCGACGTGCACGGTGACGTTGTAGGCGCCCGCTTCGGCGTACCCGGGGGCCCACCGGTCCGGGTCCTCGATCATCAGGTGGCAGTCGAGCGGGATGTCGGTGGCCTTGAGCAGTGACTGCACCACGGGAAGGCCCAGCGTCAGGTTGGGGACGAAGTGGGCGTCCATCACGTCCACGTGTACCCAGTCGGCGCGGGTGTCCCCGGCTTTCGCGACGGCGTCGATCTCTTCGCCGAGCCGGGCGAAGTCGGCGGACAGGATGCTTGGTGCGATCAGCGGTTGATGGGCCACGCGCGCGAGTGTAGAGGGGCGCGCGCGGCCCCGATCGGTGCGCACCCTCCCCTGGCGGTCACGGCAGGAGGTCGAGCACGTCCGTCCACGGCGCGGTCCAGTCCAGCCGGTGGGTGCGCACACCCGCGGAGGCGAGCGCGTCGAGGTGGCCCTGCCAGGCCGGATGGCCGGAGCGGGTGTCGCGCACCTGGTAGCCGACCACGATCGACACGGCCGGGTCGCCCAGCGCGTCACCGAGGACGGTCAGTGCCTGGTTGTCGGCGATGCCCAGTGCGAGCTTGGCCACCGAACCCGCCGTCGCGGGCGCGAAGAGGAACACCTCGGGATCGGGATGGGGGCGCGGCTCGCCCGGCAGCCGCGAGCCGCTGCGGACCTCCAGGTCGGTGAGCTCCCGCAGCCGGTCCAGCTCACCGCTCGCGGCGAGCCAGCGCTCGGCCGTGGGCGTGAGCGTGACCGCCAGCCGCCAGCCACGCTCCGTGGCCGGAAGGGCGAGCTCGGCGCGCAACCGGGTCTCCACGCCGCCGCACGAGCCGGCGACGAGCCCAAGAACCCGGCTCACCGCGCCCTGGCGAGCGCGCAGAACATGGCGTCGGTGCCGTGCCGGTGCGGCCACAGCTGCACGTACGGCCCGTCGCCCAGGTCCGGAACACCGGGGAAGAGCTCCCGCGCGTCCAGCACCTCGGCCTTCGCCCTGCGCACGCCGTCACCGAACACACCCTCGGTCTCGGCCAGGTGCGGCGAGCACACCACGTACGCCACGATCCCGCCGGGCCGCACGAGCCGGAACGCCGAGGCGAGCAGCTCACTCTGCAGCTTCGTCAGGCCCGGCACGTCCGATGGCTGCCTGCGCCACCGCGATTCGGGCCGCCTGCGCAGTGAGCCGAGGCCGCTGCAGGGCGCGTCGAGCAGCACCCGGTCGTAGCCGCCCTCCAGCCCGGGGTCGCGGCCGTCGACGGTGTGCACCGTCACGGGCAGCCCGTCGATCGCCTGCTTCACCAGCTTCGCGCGGTGCGGGGTGACCTCGACGGCGTCGAGCGTCGCCCCCGAGATCGCGGCCAGCGAGCCGAGCAGCACGGCCTTGCCGCCGGGGCCCGCGCACAGGTCGAGCCAGCGGCTGTCCTCGCCGTCGACGGGTGCGTTGACGGCGGCGAGCGCCACGAGCTGGCTGCCCTCGTCCTGCACCACCGCAAGGCGCTCGCGGATCGGCTCGGACTCGGCGAGGTCGCCGGTCCCGGTTGGCAGGTGCACGCCGTACGGCGAGTAGGGCGCCTCGTCGCCGCCGGTGATGGCGGCCAGCTCCTCGGCGCTGATCTCGCCGGGCTTGGCGAGCAGGTGCACGGCCGGCCTGGCGTCGTCGGCGCGCAGCGCCGCCTCCAGCTCGGCGCCCTTGTCGCCCAGCGCCTCCGCGAACGAGCGCGCGACCCACCTCGGGTGCGCCGTGTGCAGAGCGAGGTAGCCGATGGGGTCGCTGTCGCGGTCGGGCGTGAGCTGTTCGAGCCACGCCGCCTCGTCCTTCTCGGACACGTTGCGCAGCACGGCGTTGGCGAACCCGCCGACGTGCGAGCCCGCCTCCTCGCGCACGAGGTCCACTGTGGACGCCACCGCGGCGTGCGCGGGGATCCGGGTGCGCAGCAGCTGGTACGCGCCGAGCCGCAGCGCGTCGAGCACCGCCTTGTCCACCTTGGACAGCTCCCGGTCGAGGCACGCGGCGATGACCTCGTCGAGCAGGCCCTGCGCCCGCGCGGTGCCGTAGGTGAGCTCCGTGGCCAGCGCGGCGTCGCGGCCGGTGATCCTGCGCTCGCGCAGCATCTCGGGCAGGACGAGGTTCACGTACGCGTCGCGTTCGCTGACCGCGCGCAGTGCGTCGAACGCGACCCGCCGGGCCGGGTCCTCCACGGGTGGTTTGCGCGGACCCTGCTTACGCGGCGCGGGCCGCCGGTTCCGGTCCGGCTTGCGTTGCCTGCCGGGGTTCATGTCAGGCGCTCCTCGTTGTCGATCCTCGTGCCGCGCGCCCAGTCGGTCGCCGCCATGCGTTTCTTGCCCTGTGCCTGGACCTCGCCCAGCTGCACCGGCGTGGTAGCGGTGCCCACGAGCACCCGCTTGCGCTCGGCGAGCACCACGCCCGGCTCCAGTCCGGGTCCCTCGACCGGCGTCACGGGGCCGAGCTTGAACCGCTCGCCGCGGAACAGCGCCCAGGCGCCGGGGTCGGGCGTCACCGCGCGGATGTGCCGGTCGATCGCCGCGGCCGGGTCGGTGAAGGAGACCTTCGCGTCGTCGACGGTCACCTTGGGCGCGTAGGTGATCCCGTCGGCGGGCTGGGCCACGGGTCGCAGGGAACCGTCCTCGATGCCGTCCATCGTGGAGGTCAGCAGCGTGGCCCCGGAGACCGCCAGCCTGCCGAGCAGCTCGCCCGCGGTGTCGGTGCGGCCGATCTTCTCGGTGACCACGCCGTAGACCGGCCCCGCGTCGAGCTCCTTGACGATGCGGAACGTCGACGCGCCGGTGATCTCGTCCCCCGCCCGGATGGCCGCCTGCACGGGCGCGGCGCCCCGCCACGCGGGCAGCAGCGAGAAGTGCAGGTTGACCCAGCCGTGGCGCGGGATGTCCAGCGCGCGCTGGGGCAGCAGCGCGCCGTAGGCCACGACGGGGCACGCGTCGGGCGCCAGCTCGGTCAGGCGCGCGAGGAACCCGGGATCGCCGGCCTTCGCCGGCGTGAGCACCTCGATGCCGTGTTCGTCGGCGAGCGCGCCGACGGGTGAGCGCACGAGCCTGCGGCCCCGCCCAGCGGGGGCGTCGGGGCGCGTGACGACGGCGACCACCTCGTGCCGAGGGGACTCCAGCAGTGCGCGGAGCGACGGCACGGCGGGTTCGGGGGTGCCCGCGAACACGAGCCTCATCGGCGATCCGGGGCGGTGAGCGAGAACAACATCGCCGGCCAGTCTAAGCCGCACACCCGCACGTCCCCGCGCCCGACCGCACTAGGACATTGCCGCGACGCGCGAGTCCCCCGCTCCCGCACGCGAGTCCCCCACTCCCACACGCGAGTCCCCCACTCCCACACGCGAGTCCCCCACTCCCGCACGCGAGTCCCCCGCTCCCGCACGCGAGTTGCGCGCTCAGCGGTGCCGAACGGGCAACTCGCGGTCAAAAAGCGGGGACTCGCAGGCTCGAACGGGCAACTCGCAGGCTCGAACGGGGAACTCGCAGGCTCGAACGGGGAACTCGCAGGCTCGAGCGGGGAACTCGCAGGCTCGAGCGGGGAACTCGCAGGCTCGAGCGGGGGACTCGCGCGAGCGGGAGTGCACGACTCGCGAACGCCGGTTCCGGTCAGATCAGGGTCAGCGGGTCCAGCTGGATGCGGACGGGGTCGGCTTCCTTGCGGGCGTTGCGCAGCGCGTTCACGGCGTGCGCCGCCGCGGCGAGTCCCCGGCCGTGGGCGCGCGGCACCCGCACGAGCGCCCGTTCCCGCTCGGCGCGGCCGTCCTCGTCGACCTCCCCCACCGGCACCGGGCCGAGCACCTCGGCCTGCTCGGGCAGGGTGATCTCGTCGAGCAGCGCCGCGACCGCCTCCGGGGTGCCCTCGAAGCTCGCCATCCGCACCGCTGGCGGGAAGCCCAGCTCCTTGCGCTCGGCCAGCTCCAGCTCCGCGTGCCAGCCGGGGTCCCAGCGCACGAGCGCCTGCACCGGAGCGATCCCGGCGTCGGCGCCCACCACCACCCGGCCGCCCTCACGGGCGGACCGCACGAGCGCTGCGGCCGTCATCCACCGCCGCAGCGTCTCCTCCGCCGCGCGCAGGTCCTGCCTGCCCAGCAACGCCCAGCCGTCGAGCAGCAGCGCGGCGCCGTAGCCGCCCTCGGCCACCGGCTCGGCGCCGGGCGTCGCGACCACGAGCGAGGGCTCACCGGGCACCTCGGGCAGCACCTCGCCCGCGCCGGAGGTCCGCACCGGCACGCCGGGAAACGCCCTGCCCAGCTCCTCGGCGGTCCGCTTGGCGCCCACCACGACGGCCCGCAGCCGCCCGGAACCGCACGTCGCGCAGCGGAAGCTCGCGTCGGCCACCCCGCACCACCGGCAACGGGGCGTCCCGGCCTCGCCGCCGCCCGGGAGCATGAGCGGCCCCGCACAGCGGCGGCACCGCGCCGGCGAGCGGCAGTGCCCGCACGCCAGGCCGGGCACGTAGCCCCGCCTCGGTACCTGCACGAGCACGGGCGCGCCTGCCGCCAGGCCCGCGCGAGCGGCCTCGAACGCGACGGCGGGCAACCGGGCGGCGCGGGCCGCCTCGTCGCGGGCGACGTCGAAGTCCTCACCCGTGGGCGTCACGCGCGGGGCGCACGCCCGCAGCTCCTCCCGCGCGGCGACGATCGGGTGCGCCCACCCGGACTCCACCAGCAGCTGCGCCTCTGCGGTCCTCGCGTACCCGGCGGCGAGGAACGACGCCCTGCTCGCGTGGGCGCGCAGGATCAGCACGTCCCGCACCTGCGGGTAGGGCATGTGCGGGTCGGCGTGCAGGTCGTCGCCGTCGTCCCACACCACGAACAGCCCCGGATCGGTGACCGGGGCGAACATCGCTGCACGCGTGCCCACGACGATGCGCACCGCGCCGCGCAGCACGGCGAGCCAGCGGCGGTAGCGCTCGGCCGGGCCGAGGTCGGCCGACAGCGCGACGACGGCGTCCTCCCCGGCGAGCGCGGCACAGGCCGCCCGCAGCCGGGCGACGTCGCGGTGGTCGGGCACCACCAGCACGGCGCCCCTGCCCCGCGCGGCGACGGTGGCCGCCAGCTCCGCCAGCCGCGCCGGCCAGTCCTCGCCCGGCAGCGCCTGCCACACGGCGTGGCCGACCCGGCCCGCGCTCAGCGCGCCGGTGAACCCGGGGCCCCACGGGTAACGCCGCCAGCCCGCGACGTCCGGCGGTTCGGGCGCGGGCGCGGGCTCCCGCGGCGGTTCCGCCTCGACCTTGGCGTGCCGGGGCGGCAGGGCCAGCCGCAGCACGTCGATGAGCGTGCCGCCGTAGCGCTCCGCCACCGACCGGCACAGCGCGGCCAGTTCCGGGGGCAGTACCCGCTCGCTGGAGGTGACGCGCTCGAGGAACGCGAGCCGGCCCTGGTGCTCGGTGGTGTCGCCGCGTTCGAGCAGGAAGCCGTCGACGAGCTGGCCGGCGAACCGCACGCGCACCCGGCAGCCGGGCACGGCGGCCTCGTCGAGCTCCTTGGGCACGTGGTAGTCGAAGGTCCGGTCGAGGTGCGCTAGCGGCACGTCGACGATCACCCTCGCGACCGGCGCGGTCTCCGCGGGCTCCCGGCGGCCCTTGCGCGAGGCCGCCGCGCGCTTGCCCTTGGCGGGCTTGGGCTGCGGCAGCTCCCACAGCGGGGTGGTCTCGGGACGGCTCACGCCGTCTTCTCTACCAGAGCGGTTCAGCGGGGCTGCTTCGCGTCGAGGCACCGGGTGAGCAACGTGAACATGGGCTGCTCGACCCACCGCGTCAGCGCCCAGCCCAGCAGGATCGCGGTGACGACGAACGCGGGCACCCAGCCCCACCACGGCACGCCGAGGTCGGCGAGGTGCCTGGCGACGATCGTGCCGATCACGTAGTGCATGAGGTACACGCCGTAGGAGATCCCGGCGAGCCAGCTGATGGGCTTCGCGAGCCGGTTGAGGCCGGGCAGGTCCCACGCGGGCTGGTAGGCGGCCACGCAGATCAGCACGAGCGCCACCGCGAACGCGATCACCGAGTCGCCGGGCGGCGGGTGCTTGTCGTGCGCGACGATGACCACGCCGAGCATGCAGTACAGCTGCGCGAAGCTCATGCGCCCCTTGGACCAGCGGTAGATCGCCACGCCGGCGATCAGCAGGTGCGCACGGTTGAGCCCGGTGCCGTCCATCATCATGCTCGCCCACGGCGCGACCTCGCCGGGCCGCATGAACAGGTATCGCACGGCGAGCGGGACCAGCAGCACCGCCCACATCACCAGGGTCGCGTTCCGTCCCCGCACCTTGCCTTTCCAGGCGAGCAGCGCGATGGCGGTGAACCCGCACACCTGCACCGGCACGGTCCAGTGCGACAGGTCGATGTACTCGACCGACGGCAGCAGCGTGTGCACGAGCGCCAGGTTGCCGACCAGGTCGCCGTAGGACGGGCGGGGGAAGCCCTCGGGATGCAGCACGATGCTGACCAGGAAGATCACCACGACGGCTACCCAGAACGCGGGCAGCAGGCGGGCGAGCCGCCGCAGCCACCAGCGCAGCGGCGTCCCCCTGCCGATCGTCATCGCCGCGAAGTAGCCGGAGATGACGATCAGGATGGACGCGCCGAACGGGAAGTCCATCTGCAGCGACCCCGGCGGCATGTCGAAGCCGGGCAGGGTGTGCGGCGCGAGGAACGTCGCGTGGAAGGCCAGCACGGCCACGATTCCCAGGACACGGATGGCATCCCAGCTGATGTGCCGCGTGCTCTTGGGCTTCGCCGCCCCGGCGGTCTGTTCCCCGGCCCTTGGCGACGCCGCGACGTCCTGAGTGTCCACCACGAGATCGGAAGCCTAAAGGAAACCCGTCAGTAGCCGACCACCGGGGCGGGCACCGGGTCAGGCGCCCACGGCGCTCCGGAGGGCGTCCGCGCGGTCGGTGCGCTCCCACGGGAGGTCGAGCTCGGGACGGCCGAAGTGCCCGTACGCCGAGGTCTGCGCGTAGATCGGCCGCAGGAGGTCGAGGTCGCGGATGATCGCCGCCGGGCGCAGGTCGAACACCTCGGTGATGGCGGCCTGGATCTTCAGCGGGTCGACGTGCTCGGTGCCGAACGTCTCCACGAACAGGCCCACCGGGGCCGCCTTGCCGATCGCGT
>NZ_QEQT01000073.1:0-57334 GCF_003311655.1 Prauserella sp. PE36
ATCAGCAGCACCGCGAGCACCGCGAACGCGGGGAAGACGAAGCCGTTCTCGAAGCCCTTGCCGGTGCGGAACCGCAGCCAGCTCGGCGGGCGCAGCTCGTACCACGTCTCGCCCGCGATCGGGAGCGGGAAGAGGAACGGACAACCGGACTCGGTGAGCGCGTCGCCGAGGCAGTGCGTGAAACAGCCCAGCGCCACCGCGATGCCGAGGAGCCCGGTGACGGCGTCGAGCTCGGCGAGCGCGTTGGGGTTGTTCTCGTAGACCCACCACACCACCGCGCCGCCCGAAACGGGCAGCAGCCAGTCGCCGAGTGCGTCCTCCGCCAGCAGCAGCCCGAACAGGACCACGCCCGCGACCGCCCACGGGCCACCGGCCTCGGTGCCCGCCGACGTGGCGAAGCCGAGCGCCACGGCGAACAGCAACGTGTGCGACAGGTGCCGGTGGGTGCCCTTGCCCCGCTCGTCGCGCGGCCCCTTGGTGACCGCGTAGAGCCAGGCCGATGCCTTGCGCAGCAACCACGACAGCCCGCCGGTGAGCGGGCCCAGCAGCTTCGAAGCCCGCGCTCCGGGATGGTCGAGATCCGGCAGGAGCGCGAAACCGGCCGTCGTCGCCGCGAACACCAGCACCTGCGCGAGCGTGGTGACCCCGGCGAAGGGGGCGACGGCGAGTCCGGCGCACCAGCCGGTGAGCGCGTGAGTGCGGCCCATCATGGTTGATCTCCTCCAGACGTCCGGGCCCGAACAGCAACAGGGCGAGCTCCCGGTTGTGGGGAGCCCGCCCTGCGGGCCGGCTGCGTAGCATGCCTAAACGCCGGTCGATGCAGTCGTGTATCAGCCACGACAGGGCAGCCCGGCGACGCTGCATGTGCTCCATCGGGTGATGCGTGACAGCCGTCCGCCAGATGATGCGCGACACACTGCCGGCGCGACCAACGACCGAAAGCGGCGCTGCTGCGATCGGTTGATGGGTGGCGATTGCTACGGCCCGGCAGGGTGAGCTGCGTCCACCTCAACCGCGGGGCGCTGGACCTTCTCGCACCAGGCTTGACCCGGTGCGGCCCAAAAATCGTGATGCGCATCGGGCACAACGACGTACTCGCCGTAGGGCAGTGCCTCGGCGAGTTGTGCATTGGGCCATGAAGGGCGGATGTCATTCCCGGCGACCACTACGATGACGCGGGCCGAGCATCCGGCGATCTCGCGCCAGAGCTGAGGACGCTTGATCCATTGACGCCAGCTGCGCAGAAGCTCGGCGTGAACTTCTGTGGAGTACGGATAGGGGAAGGGGTCGCCGGCCGGGCTCAGGTCGTTGTCCTTGGCCGCGTGATAGGCAGCCGACCAGTCACGATCGTTCTGCACGCCCCTACCGCAGACATGGACGAGGACCCGGACCCGTTCGGGGTGCGCCAGCGCATAGAACAGGCCAAGGTCCGCCCCCCACGAGTGGCCCACGACAGCCCAGGAGTCTAGTGCTAGGTGATCTCGGATGTCTTCAAGGTCGGCGATCGCTTGCGCGAGATCGTGCGCGTTCCCCGCGCTGCCGCCGACGCCCCTTGCCTCAGGCGTGATCACGAACGCCGGACAACACCACTCGGTATCGGCGAGGTATGCCACGTAGCCTGGCCCACCCGACAGTTGCACGACTGCGGGCCGAGTGGAATCGCCTTGAAGGTGCACGCGGAGCGTCGCGCCGTCCTTCGCCACCACCTGGACTGTGCGTTTCACGGAGCCAACGGTAGCGACCCCGCCAACCTCATCGGCGGAACACTCCTCGCGGCGCACGCCCGAGCGTCGCATATCAACTGGCGGAGTACCGTCGTGCATCACCCGACGGATCACACCCGGCGACGTTGCAGCGTGGTGAGAACTTTCTTTACTCCGTCAAGGGCGGCGCCTGCGGCGCCGCCGCCCGCCCGGCCTCGCGCCGGGCGGGCGGCCTGGCGGCCGTTCCGGGCGCGGGCCGGGCGGACCAACGCAAGTGTCGCTTCCGGCTGTTACCGACGCCGATTGGCTTCGCGTTCTTTCGCTTCCTGCGCGGCGAAGGCTGCCAGCGCGGCCAGTGAGGCCGTGCGACTGGCCTCAAGCCGCTCCGGTGAGCCACCTTCAGCGCGACGCCAGACGGCTTCCGCCTCCTCGTAGCGCTGCCGGGAAGTGCGTAGAACGTCAGCCGGGTCCCAAGCCATGGTTGACCTTTCAGGAGTTGACGAGTGTCCACTGTCCATCGTGGCGGTCGACCACGCCCATTGCGATGAGCGCTTTGAGGTGTTTCTCGGCAGCTTGCCGGGAAACACGCAGATGGTCGGCCAGCCCCTGGCTGGTGGACGCGCCGAGCTCGAGCAGAGCGTCGAGTACACGCTGCTGCGCGGCGGTCGGCTGGGGCCGGGCAGGTTCGCTGATGGGCTCGCTGACCGGCTCGGCGACGGTGTGGTTCTCCTGAGCGGCCCGGGCGGCGCGCTGCTGCGACGGCGACAGGACGGTCGTCGTCGACGTGCCCCCGACCCGGCGGGGCGGGCCGCCAACCTCGCTGTCCTCCGCTTGGCGAAGGCCGGGCGGCACAGGTCGGGTCCGCGGGTCGCCGTCCCATGTGGCGACCGCGCGCAAGAACGCGCGGGAGGCCTCGAGGTTGGCGTGCGCGGTCTCGAATCTGTTGGCCCACACCGGCCCGATCCATTTGCGTGCCAGCGGCTCCAGGTCCGGGCGCGGCTTGGCCGCGAGCAGAGGCTGGTAGTCGGGCGTGTACCGGGCCTGGAATCGCGTGTGCGGCCGCTGGCCCTTTGGGTTGTAGCCGTAGCCGCGGTTGAGCGGGAGGGTGGCAACATCCTGGCCGTCGTAGCCGGGAACCAGGGTCAGGTTCTTGCCGGAGTAGGCCAGGATGAACACGTTCTCCTGGCACAGCCCGTCCCGCAGGACAGCGGCGATGTTGCCCGCACCGAAGGTGTCCTGGGTGATGGACTGCGACGCGGTCAACAGAGCGACGCCGTTCTTCCGCATCTTGCGGTCAAGCTCGGCGAAATCTGCACCGAACGTCTGCCCGGTGTCCGGGTTAGTTGCCTGGAACACCTCGTGGCATTCGTCGATGATCGCCACGAAACCCGGCGTCTCCGGGCAATGCTGGAACCCGGGCGCGTCGGCACCCACAGCCTCCCGCACCTCACACACTGCGCGGATGGTGTGCAACAGGTCCCGCACGTTGCCGTAGATGCGCTCATTGCCGTGCAGCCCAGCCAGCGGCATGTCCGCCTCGGCCATCAGCGCAGGCGAGGACTTGCCGTTCTGCGGGTCGAGGTAGGCCACCACTACACCGATCTCCCGCAGCCCGTCGGCCAGCAGCTCCAGCAGTCGCGACTTGCCCGAGCCCTTGGTACCCAGGGCGTACCCGCCGAAGATCGAACCGCGGGGTTTGTCGCCCGCGGCCAGGTCCTCGGCCGAGAGCTGATCGCTGAACAGGTGATAGCGCTCGCAGCCCTCGCCGTCGGTGTAGGCGCCGATCTCGACGTAGACGTCGCCGCCATCGCGGACGATGCGCGGACCGTCGTAGTGGTTGGCCGGGGTCTCGGTCAGGATCTGCAGTCGCCCGCTGGTCTCGGTGGCGCCTTCTCTCGGGTCTTTGTCGAGGAATAGCCGGTCGACGGGCACGTTCAGCGCGGCGGCGATCTTGCCGCGCAGCCCGCGGGCCTGTTCGACGGTCTGCGCGCCGCGGACGAGGTTGATGCGCCACTGCCAGCCGAATTCGATCTGCTCGGCATGCGTGAGCGTGCTCCCGCGCAGCAGCTTGTCGGTGTCGACGTAGGCGGCCCACGCGTCGATGACCTCTTGGCCGTAGCCGCCGTCCACCGACCGCGACCGTTTCGGCGGCGGTGTCTTGCCGTCCTGGGACCGGTCGCTGGTGGTGCTGGCCTGCAGCGGGATCGGGTGGTCGTGCTCGCGCCACCACTCCAGCGACAGCCAGCACGTCGCACCCAGCCACGCCAGTGCCATGCCCCACAGGTAGGGCGTCCACGGCAGCAGCGGCATCACTGTCGCCCACGCGCAGCCCGCGCCGAGGCCGGCCTGCACTTTCGCCCGGTACCGGCCGGGCACGCGCCGCGACAGGGCGGGCAGTCGCGTTCCGGCGCCCTTGTGCCATAACCATGCTGCCGCGCATCCGAGGACCAGACCGATCACTGCGGCGGCCGGGATGGCTTGTGCGGTCCCTTGCGTTACGGCCAGGTTGGCGACCAGGCCGACGACGCCGAACGGGGCGGCGATCATGAACGGCGCGAGCTGGTTGCGGTTGCGATGCGCGGCGCTGCCCACATCCGCGGCCACGGTGATCGCGGCCGCGCGGGCCTTCGAGGCGATCCAGCGTTTGATGTCGGCGTTGCGTACGTCCTTCTTGGCCTGATTCCACAGCGCGGCACGCAGCTGCTTCTCCGTGCGTCGCTCCTGTGGCGGCTTCTTGCGGTCGCGCCGCTGCTCGGCGGCCACCAACTCGGCCAACCGCGCTTCCCGACGCACATCCCTCGCCAGCTCGGCAGGCTCCGGGAATGCCTCGGTGAGCTCGTCGCGCGCCGCATCCACGGCGGCGCTCTTGGCCATCTTCGTGGGCACGGCGCCCTCCTTTGCTCGTGATCGTGGTGAGTGCGGGGCTGAGCTGCCCACAGACCGTGCCACCCAGGACGCTGCATGGGTGGCACGGTCGAGTGCGGCTCAGGCGCGCGCGACCGCGGCACCGGTGTAGAACCCGGTGTTGGTCGCCACGCCCTCGGCCTGGGCGTGCGCGCCGAGCGTGTCGGCGACGTTTTCCTGCCCGGCGAAGATGTTGGTCGCGGCCTGCATCTCCCCGGACACCGCGTCGCAGGCTTCCTGGGCCTCGACGACCGCGTCGAATGCCTTCTTCAGTGCGTCGGCGGCGATGTTGAGCTTCTCCGACGAGGCATCGAAGGCGCCGGTGATCTTCGGACCGAAGCCTGCACCGGTGAGGTTGGCACTGCCGCCGTCGCACGAATGTGCCTCGGTGGCCATGCCCTGCTGGTAGGTCTGCAGCTGCGCGACCACATCGGCCAGCTCGGCGGCCACGGAGCTGCCGTACTTGGCCGTGGCCTCGGAGAACTGGCGGGCGGTGTGCAGGTCAGTGATCTCGGTCGCGGCGGGAGCGGTCATGGTTGCTACCTCCTGGTTTGGTGAGAGGTGGGGGAACTCGTCGTGCCGCGCGCCGTCGGCGGGGTCGCCACCGACGATGCGGCTGCCGTTGTTGTTGAGTCGCGCGAGCTCGCGGGCGCCGAACTCGGTCAGCCGGTTGTCCTGGCTCAGGCAGCCCGCAGCCCGCAGATCAGCGAGCCCGTCCTGGGTAAACTCGTCTTCCGAGCTGAGGTCCAGGCTGTCCGGATCGTCCTTCGCGGCCTGCAACAGGCGCTGGTGCGCGCTGCCGTACTGGCCCAGAGGCCGCTCGTCGAGCACTGCGCGTCCATCCTCGGTGTCCGGCTCGGCCTGGGCGTGCGACGACGCGACCGGTGCCGTCGGCTTGTACCGGTCACTGTCGGGCGCGATCGGCCCGCTGATGGCGTCGAGATTGATCGGTTCGACGGGACGCTGGAACGGCAACACCGTCGCGCCGGGGCGGTCTTCGCCGGTCGTGGTGCGACCGCCCGGCGCGGTGTCGTCGCCGGGCGTGGGCTCGGCGGGCGTGTCCGTGCCCTCGCGGCGCTTGCGCATCGCGTCCTTGGCCGCGGCGAAGCGGCCCTTGCCAGCGCGGCCTGCGGCCGCGATGCCGGCTGCCGCGGAGTCGAGCGTGTGGGCCCACTTCTCGCGGCGACGCCGGGTCCGCTCGGAGATGTCGTCGCGGTGATCACGTAAGTAGGCCATCTTCCCGGCATGCTTGGCCCGCAGCTTCTCTGTCTTCGTCTCGCAGTGGTTCTGCCAGCGCAGCCGCCACGGCGAGGTGGGCATCGCTTGCCGCGCTAGCCCCTTCTTCTCCCGTTCCTGCTGTCGCTTCTCCCACCGCTTCTGGCTCGGTGGGGTCTTATCCCGCCACATCGCAATGGTGTCAGTGGCTGCGGATCCCAGCGTTTTCACCACGAGCGGCGCTAAAAGCATCGCAAGGAGCAATTCCATCGGTGTTCACCTCCTACTGCACGAGAGCCATCACGATGTTCGGCCCGGCCAGGGCCACCCAATTGATCGCTCCGCCGATGCTCTGAGCGATCCATCCCCCGGTCGCGAGCACGAGCACGGGCGCCGCGTACACAAAAGTCTTGGCGAGCTTCTCGGGCACGCCATCCAACAGGTCGAGCGCCGCGGCGACGACGATCGCGAACAGGAACACTCCCGCGACGATGGCGGCACCGCTGGGCGCGCCACCGAACCAGCTGATGACCCAGCCGGCGATCAGCCCAAACAGGGAAGCGCCGATGCCAGCGAGGCTGTCCCACCCGCTCGGCAGGAACGGCAACGGAGCATTGAGCAGCGCCCACACCCCCAGCACCAGCAGCGCGTACTCAGGCACCCACATCCACTTGAATTTGCTGAGCTTCTGACTTTTCTGGAGCTTCGAACGCAAGAATAAGAACAGTCCGGCGCTCGGCCACAGCAGCCAATCCCAAACCATGACAAGAACTACCTTTCACTGAATATCAGTCGAGAACGGAGTAGATCCACGCGAACGGGAACAGCACCGCGGCCACGAGCGGCCGGGTCAGTGGGAACAACGCGGCCAGGACCACCAGAGCGGAGACGGTCGCGTAGCGCGCCGGGTGATCGACGATCCACTCCCATGTCTTCACCACGGTCTTGTTCGCCACGGCGAAGGCGCCGTAGGCGGTTTCGGCCGCGCGCAGCGGGCCACGGTCGGCGACCTGTCCGCCGTACCGCATCCGCCGCCATTCCTCCTGGATCGACGTCGGCCTGTCGGTGTAGAGGCCGGAGTTCGGTCGCAGCACCGTGGCGAGCCAGGTCAGCCACGCCCGCCGGTCGGCCACAGTCGGGGCCTCCCCCGGCGATTCGGCGGCCGCGTCGGCGGTCTTGTCGGCGGGCACGTCGACCACGGCCGGGATCTCGGACGTGATCTCGACCGCCGATTCCGGGGCCGGTGCGGGCACGGCGCGCAGATGGCGCACCACGCCCGCGTCCTCGCCGGCAGCGGCGGCGTCCGTGGCCACCGCTGCAGTTTCATCGGGTAGGGCAGCCACGACAGCCGCCTCCTCTCTCTCGTGGGTTTCCTCAGCTGCGGCGGCGTCGGGTGCCGTCGCGGAAAATTTCGTCACCGATCTCCAACATCGCGTTGACCAGCCGGTTCAGCGCCGGACCGTGGCTGTACTTCGCTGCGGCCGAGCGCACGTAGTCACGGGCCGCGTCGAGCTGTTGCATCGGGTCGGACGTCCGTCTGATGCGCTGATATGCCACCGCTTTCGCGCCGTCGCGGGCCTTGCGGCGGGCGTTCTGCTCGGCTTCGCCGGCGGGCAGATGCTGTCGCACTTGCCGTACCCGGCGTCCGGTGGTGCGCCGGACCTGCCCTGTGGCAACAGTGCGGCGATGACCGGCCACACGAACTCCTTTCTGCGCAATGAGGAAAAGCCGGTGGGGCGGGCGGCTCGGGGATGCCGCCGAGGGTCGGCAGCACGCCCGCCCCACCGACACTGGAAGCCGCCCCTACTCGGCGGCCGGCTCGGTGATCTCGCGGCACCAGTTGGTCAGCGTGGTGCGCGAGTTCGGCAGGTCGTAGCCCTCGCGCTTCAGCAACGACCGAAGCTGCGATGGCGTAGTCACCCCGTGCTGCCTGCCCAGCTGGATCGCGACGTCCTTCTTGACCGGGCGGTTGCGATCGAGCTGAGCCGCCTCCTGCGACGTCGGCGCCGCCGAGGTCGGCGGCTGTTTCCGCTGCGGGGCCACCGTCGCGGGCACCGCGGCCGGCGCCGGGGCGGTCGTGCGGGCCAGCGTCGCGGACGCTGCCGAGGTCGTCGCGCTCGCGTTGGGCGCCGTCACCGGCCGCTGCGCGGTCGGGTTCTGCGACTGTGCGCCCTGGCGAAGACGGTTGGCCTCAGCGTGGCGACGCTCCCGCGCGGCCTTCTGCGCCTCCTCAGCCGCCGCCTGAGCCGCGCGACGCTGCGTCATGTAGGCCCGCAACGCTCGCGCGGCCGCGTGCACAAACAACGCCAGCAGGAACGGCACAAGCACCGCGGCGACCGTCCCAGTCCATGCCCAGTGCCGGGGCAGACCCAGCACTGCCTCACCGCGAATGTCGTGGCCCACAAGGTTGAACAGCACCGACGCGAGCAAGGTGGTGATCACCAGCTGGTAGCCGGTGTGGCGGTAGACGCGGTGGGTGGAAATCCCGATCATCACGGTGCCGCCGACCGCGCCCAGGTCGATGACGACCGGGAACAACTTGGCCAGCGCTTCCGACCAGCCGAAGCGCTCGGCGGCGGTGGCCATCATGTCGAACGACAGGACGAAGCACAGGGCCGACACGGCCACGGTCAGCGCGCACACGGTGGCAAACGCGCCGGTGGTGATCGTCTCATCCTCCTCCTCCCGAGACCTCGCCTTGGCGACCTTCGCGGTCCTCACCGGCTTGGCTCGCTTGGCCTCAGCGCGCGCCCGAATCCAGTCCGCGAGCGCGGGCCGCAGAATCGGCCGGCGGGGCTCCTTCTCCAGCACGGGCAGCTCTGCGAGGGCGGGCCCCCGCACATTCGTGGGCTCCGGCGGACCGGGAGGCTCGACCGCCGCAGGCGCGGTGCTCAGCGGCGTGCCAGGCGTCGGGGGCCGTGCCTCGGCGGGGCGCGATCGGGCATCCGTGGTCGGTGCCGTCGAGATCGGCGTCGGCGCGAGGGGTTGGTCAACGATGTCGATCGGGGCGGTGTCGTCGACATGTTCGGGCACGTACAGGCCGTTCATCAGCGGGCGCATGGTCCCGATGGCCGCCGCGGGCTCGGCCTCGTTCATCGGAATTGCCTCCTTCACACACGACGTGGGTGGCCCCAGCGGTCTGGGCAGACCCCGAACCCATGCGGGACAGGAATGAGGGGGTCGGGGGCTGCCCCGGCGCTGGCGCCGGGTCAGAGGGACTGTGCGTTGGCCAGCGCGTCCCACAACTCGCGCTCGTGCGCTTCAAGCGCAGCGAGATACTCGGACTGGCCGTGCCTCGCGGCATCGGTCTGGAACACGTGCACGGCCTCGATCTCCGCGCGGATGCTGATCCGCACGAAGTGACCGAGATCAGTCGATGGCGCGGCGAGTGGAGCGAACATCAGGCACCTCCCCGCAGCGCGCGGGTAGTGAGCACTCCAAAGGCGACAGCCACGCCAGCGGCAAGCCAGGTGACCAGGCCGACAGGCGAGAACACCGCGACCACGACAGCGAGACCAGCGACGAGCATCATCAGCAGCACCGGCGCCAGTCGGCCCTCACCGACTGAACCGAGGTCCAGGGCATCCTCGGCCAGATCGGTGTCCTCGGCTTCGAGGTAGTCGGACTCGTCGCTGGGCTCCAGGACGGACGTGCGGTCCTCGACCGCCTCATGGTCGAGCTCGGTGCTGGTCATGCTGCTGTCCTCCACTCCGGTGTGGTGTCCTCGGCGAGCTCGTCGAGGAAGGTGTCGGCCAGTGCGCGGCGGATCGCCGAGAGTTCGCGATGGGTGTGTTCGTAGGCCGCCAGCTCCAGGGCGGCGGCGATGCGGTCCTCGGCGACCCGGTCGTCGCCGATCTCCACGGCCAGCAGGTCAGCCGCGGTGGGCTCCACCTCCGGCAGCTCCGCCGCCGGGGCGTCCGAGGGGGTGATGACAACCTTGTGCCAGATGGGCATGCGAGTGATCACGAAGTCCTCCTTGGGTGTGCACGACGCGCCGTGGTGGCGCCCGCCAGTGCAGGACTGGGGTGTGTGGCTGTGGTCAGCGGGCGATGACGGGGCGCCCGAGAAGGCCGCCGCGCGTACGGCGGCCACGCGCGGTCCCAGACGCAAGCCGCTGCGACGGTGACGAGGCGGTCAGAGCCTTCGATACTTCGCGGCTCCGCGCGGATCACCGGGCCGCGCCCGCCAGATACCCCCAGCGGCGACGCTGCTTCTTGCCAGCTGCGGTGATCCAGCAACAGCGGCTGCCCGCGGGCCGGGTGAGGTTCAGATCAACCAGCCCGCTGGCCACCAGCTGCGCCAACAGCTCCAGCTCTCGACGGCTGGCGGGCCAGCCGTCGATGCGCACCTCCGCGTTGTCTCCCACGGTGATCCGTGAGGTCGAGTCCCCGGCGGCGTGCAGCAGCTTCTCGACAGTCCAGGGTGAACTCATCCCCTCACCGCCCCGCGCCGCTTCAAGCGGCGGCGATCCTGCTCCTCGAGCCCGCCCCAGATGCCGTAGTCGAGACCTGCATCGAGTGCCTCCTCCAGACACACCGAGGTGACCGGGCACCGGCGGCACAGGCGCTTAGCCATCTCGCGGGCGTGGTCGCTGGCCGGCTCGAAGAACGCCTCGGCCACGATCACGTTGGGCTCGTGCACTAAGGGGTTGAACCCGTTAGCGTTCGGGCGGCACGCCGCCCGATTCCTCCAGGTCACAGCTGCCCACCTCCCACCATCGTCGCGTCAGGGAAGGTCTCCAGATCCGAGGTGCAGGCATCCGGAAACACCTCCACCTCGCCGGTTACCGTGTCCATTGCGGCTCCTCCTCGTGAGTAGTCGTTGGTCGCCGCCGTCCTCGCCGGCTTGTTTGGTCGCAGCAGCGAGGACGGCGGCAGCTCTGTCTCGGTGTCCCTCGGCCACCGCCACCGGGCAGGCCCGAAACGAGGTGGCGGTCACCGGCGCACACCGAGTGCGCGGGTACGCCTTCCAAGCGGTCATGCGATCGACGCGGTCGCGTCGCACAGCGGACCGCCGAGGCGGTAAGTCACGTGATGTCCGGTCCTCTCAACTCCCACCCACGAGGCGTGGGCTCTGGCGGAGCAGGCACCGGGTCGGTTATCGGCGCCTCCCCGTGGAGGCGACGCGGCCCGTTCGAAGGGACGCTGCGCGAGATCCGTTCGCCGTCCCTCGTGCCCTGCCCAAGCCCGTGAGGGCCGACCAAGCCGGGCCGGAGACACGTCAATCCGGCTACCGACCGACTGCGAACCGACTTCCATCGGCGCGGTGGGTTTCTTCGGTCACAAGGTCCGACCCCCTAGCTACTGCGCAACGTGGGCCGACCCATCCGCTCGGGCTCATCCAGTGGCCTCTGCGGATCTCCCTCTGTAGTTCTCAAACTCCTGAACGTCATGTGCAAGTGCTGTTCTCCGTCAAGGCCCCTTGCACTTGGCGATGGTTCAGACCGTAAGGTGACCCGGGTTGCACTGTCAAGAGGGGTTGCACTTGGAGGTACCCGGATGGACGATTGGGGCATGCAAGAGGAGATCGCTGCACTCGCCCGGATCACTGACCCTTGGCTACAGGTGCGCAAAGCGCATGACCTGGTAGGTCAGTTGGCGGAGTACAGCACTGAGGCTTCACGGATCCGACGTGAAGCGTTGGAGGTTCTACTCTCCGACCCGCAGATCAAGCCCGGCAAGATTGCCAATCACCTGGGCATCAGCCGTCAACGTGTCACCCAGCTCGCCAACAGTGGACCCAAGCCTGAACGGGCCTTTCTAGGCAAGGGGACCAATCTGACAATGGTTGTCGGCGGCAAATCCGAAGGTGACAAGTCCCAACCCGGCCCGGTCGTTTCGACCGACGACCTCGGCGGTTACAGGTTGCTCTCCGACGCCGGCCGCGATCTCGGCTTCACTGTCGAGTACGAGGTTCTTCAACCACCTGGCTTCGTCGATCTTTCGCGCGACAACCTCCTTGTATGTTGCGGCCCGAGGCTTTCACCTCTGATCGAACAGTCCCTTCGCGCGGACAACGCCATCCGCTTCGAACATGACGACGATGGCTGGTTCCTCCACGATCGGGTCCGCGATCAGATCTACCGCTCACCCATGGACAGCGGGGTATCGGTCGACTACGGCTATCTGGCCAGGTTGCCACGGGTTGATGGTGCTGGTACGTACCTCTACTCGGCGGGCATTCACGCTCCCGGCGTCACCGGTGGCCTGCACTACATGCTCTCCGATCTGGCGGATATCTACCGGAACGTGCGTCTGAATCGCTTCTCATGCATCGTTCGCTGCGAGTTCGACCCAGAGACTCGACGCGTCCTCGACTCGGAACGCGTCACCGATCTGTACCGACCTGAGCAGGGAGCCACTCAGTGACGCTGATGGCCCTACAGCCTGGAGACCCAGCTCGCCCCAATGAGGATTGGGCTGGCGCAGCACCAGGCCTGATCGTGGTCCTCGATGGTGTCTCGGCGCCAGGGGGTACAGGCTGCAACCACGATCCGGCCTGGTACGTCAACCACCTCGGGCCGGCTTTGATCAAAGCGGCGGCGTCGCGTTCTCTACCCCTCAGTCGTGCCCTCGCCTTTGCGATCGAGCAGGTCGGCGGCCAACATGGCGAATGCAATATGGATGACCGTGCCATGCCAGCCGCCGCCGTCGGCATCGCTCGAAGGAACGGTCGTTGGCTCGAGTGGCTGGTTCTGGCGGATGTCTCGCTGCTCATACGTGACCGGAACAACGGCTTCCAAGTCGTAACGGACAGTCGCGTCGACGACGCCCAAGACTCGAGCTTGCGAGAGGCAGCGCTGAACCTACCGATCGGCACCGCAGCACAGCGAGCGGCCGTCAAGGCGATGTCTGTTGACCAATTGACTCAACGAAACGTCAAGGATGGGTACTGGGTTGCCGCCGCCAATCCAGAGGCCGCTGACCACGCCATCACAGGACGCACTGCCATCGCCGACATCGACTCCGTCGCATTGATGACCGATGGGGTTAGCCACCTCGTGACGCTCTACAACGAGGCCCGGTGGCTCGGAGTCATGGAGATTCTCCATGACTCCGGACCTGACGCGCTCATCGCTCGTGTCCGCGACGCGGAACAGCGCGACCCGTATGGCGAGATCTGGCCAAGATTCAAGACACAAGACGATGCAGCGGTGGTGGTCATGCAACGGAAGGATCTGGAGGAGCAAGACCTGTGATGACACGCTGGCGCGCTTACGCGCACGAGGTTGAACCGGGAATGACCGTGATAGCTCGTGGCGTCTGCAGAGAAGTCGTCAATGCTCGGGTGCTCGATGGAGATCACATCGAACTGCATTTCGATGAAGGTGGACAGCCTCGAGTTTGCCACCGAGACGCCCTCGTCTCCGTGGTCATGCCTGCCCCTGCGCGTCGATGAGTTGGTCAAGCCCACCGGCGTGGCCGACCGAGACACCGGGCACCGCGCCGACATTCGCGACACTCCGAACAACGCGAGTACCCACGAAATTGGGCTGGTTTTGTTAGGTTGCTGTCACCTCGAACGACCTGGAGGCATCTGTGGCGAGCATGGCAGCCAGCGAGATTAAGAGCCGTAGTGGCGCCATCCGACGTGCCCTCAAGAACGGCGAGGTCATGATGCTCACCTTTCATGACAAGCCGTGGGCGCGGGTGATTCCCGAGGAGAAGTACCAGCGCTTTGAAGGTCTAGAAGACGAAGTCGCGCAGCTGCGTGCTGAACTTGCTAAGCACAAGGGGGCGGCGGCATGAGTTAGGGCATGGCTATGCAGGCCTCGACAGCCTGCAGATGCCAGCAGACAGCAGAAGACCCCTCGCCTAGACCGGCCAAGTCATGGGGCGAAGGGCCTTCATACGACACGCGGTTTCCTGTCCCGCAACGTCTTCTCCATGAGTGTACAACACGTCGGGGCCGATCGATGGCTTCCACGCGAGTTGTCTCACAGGAGCAGCCTTGCCTCGGGCCAGTGGACCGCGCAGAGCGGGAAGAGACCCCTGTGAGCAGTACGCATCATTCCGACGTTGAAGCCACCAATCGTGTGGGCGCGGTGCGCAGTAAGGCGCCGAAGCCATCGTTCACCCACCAGGGCGACTGGGTGTGGCTAAACCAGCAGCTCAGCGACCGTGGGTATCGCTACTACTCAGCGGTCCGGTCGTTCATCTTCGATGCTGACGAGGACTTCGAGGTCGATCTGACCGACGAGGTGATCGCCGAGCTCCTCGGCAAGGATGCCAAGTCGGTGAGCAGGGCCAGAAAAGACTGCTACGCGGCCGGTGTCATCGAGGAATTGCATACCTGGAAGGAGTCCGTCCGGGTTGAGGGCAAGGCGAAGCCCGAGGTGCGCACCTTTCGGCGCCTGGTGATCCACCACGAGGTCCCAGAGGACTACGCCGGACCGGTTAACGCCTACGCCGAGAAGAAGCGGGTGGAGCTGCGGCGTGCGCAGGAGCAGAAAGCCGCGCGGCAAGCACGGGAAGCGGCGAGGGCGGCAAACCGGGCGAGCCGTGTCGCCAACAGCTCCGGGACAAATGTGTCCGGTCAGACTGACCTGGGCAAACAGCGAGGTCCCGCAGGTCGGTCTGACCGGACAGTTCTGTCCAAGATCGGGACAAAATTGTCCGAACCGGGGACAGAACTGTCCCCGGACATGGGGTCTGACCAGGGCGAACAGGTGCCCTACTTGCCATCTAACTTGCCTTCCCACCAACCATCCACGAGCGCTAGCGCCACGGGGCAGTCAACGACCGCGGTGGATGGATCGATGGATGGAGGTTCTGCCGAACCGACAACGGCACCCGTGGCCAAGTCAAGCGCAGCGCGCACCGGCCACTCCCCCAGCTCGAAGCTGGACTCCGAGGAAGAGCGCTTGAGCCAGGCTCGACGGCGGCGTGCGCAGAAACTGCTCGAGATGGTTCAGCAGCAGGTACCACAGTGGAACCAACCGCACGACGGCCTCGACTGCGTGGTCACGGCTCTCGTTCGCGGCTGGGCTGGGGACAAGATCGTGAAGCGGCTGACCGCGGACCTTGCCGGAACCCAGTCGCCAGGAGCGGTGGTGACATCGCGGCTGCGCCGGCTCAGCGGGCAGACGCACGGTGGTGCCACACCGCAGCCCGGATTGTCGGATGGGGAGAAGGCAGCGAATCGAGCTGCTGACCAGGCTGCATACGCCCGCATCCTCGCGGCCAGTTGATCTCCAACAGGTGCCTTTAGGCCCTGAGATCGCCGTAGAGCGCCGAACGGGGCCTCAGTGGTCCCAGTTCCTGGCCGGTTGACTCTTCGGGTCGCACAGGGCAACTCAGCCGCGAAACCCGGTTCGGTGTGGGTTGACGCACCGTACACCGAGCCTTTACGAAGGGGCTTCGAAATGTCGATAACCACCGACGCGCCGTACGACGCGTCGCAGCCGCCGCAGGACATCCTCGCTGAGCAGTCGGTGCTGGGAGGCATGCTGCTCTCCCCCGACGCTGTGGGTGAGGCTTTGGAACTTGTCCGCCGCGAGGACTTCTACCGCCCCGGACACCAGGCCGTCTACGACGCGGCAGTGACGCTTTACAGCCGAGGTGAAACCGCTGATGCGATCACCGTGGCGGCCGAGCTTGAACGTCGCGGTGAGCTCGAACGGCTTGGCGGAGCGCCTTACCTGCACACCCTCGTGGCAGCCTGCCCTAGCACCGCGTTCGTCCCCGAGCACGCCAGCCGCGTGGTCGAGGTCGCTGAAAAGCGACGCACCGTCGAGGCCGGGCAACGGATCTGGCAGCTGGGTCACCAAGGTGTGGCAGATCCCAACGAATCGATTGCCGATCGTGCGCGCGCCGTGGTCGACGAAATCACGGCAGGGCGGGATCACGCCCAAGCCCGGCAGGTCACCGACGTCACGGAAGAACTGTTCGGCGAGCTCGCCGCTATACAGGACCGCGCCAACGGGGGCGGCGCGCTGGGACTGCCCACCGGATTCACCGACCTCGACGAGGTGACCACTGGACTACAGGCAGGCCAGTTCATCATCGTGGCCGGCCGTCCTGGCCTGGGTAAGTCCACGTTGGGGCTGGATTTCCTGCGCTCGGCGACGGTCCGGCACCGAACACCTGCGGCGTTGTTCAGTCTCGAGATGTCGGCACCCGAAGTCATGATGCGGCTGTACTCGGCAGAGGCCCGAGTACGGCTGGCGAACATGCGCAGTGGCCGCCTGAGTCAGGACGACTGGGAGGCGCTACGCCGGCGTCGCGCTGAGCTGGACCAAGCGGGATTGCCGCTCTGGATCGACGAGGACCCCCGGCTCACCCTGCAAACCATCCGAGCCCGGGCACGACGGCTTCGTCAGCAGCACAACATCGGCCTGATCGTGGTGGACTACATGCAGCTGCTGACCAGTGCGAAGAAGACCGAATCGCGCCAGCAGGAAGTCGCCGAGATCAGCCGAACGCTGAAACTGCTGGCCAAGGAGCTCGAGATCCCGGTGGTAGCGATCAGCCAGCTCAACCGCGGACCCGAAAACCGCCAGGACAAGCGCCCCTCCCTCGCGGACCTGCGGGAGTCCGGCAGCCAGGAGCAGGACGCTGACATCGTCATTCTGCTGCACCGGCCCGACGCCTACGACCGCGACGACCCCCGCGTGGGCGAAGCCGACCTGATCCTGGCCAAACACCGCGCGGGGCCGCAGGCCACGATCACCGTCGCACATCAACTGCACTACAGCCGGTTCGCCGACCTGGCCCACGACCAGGAACCACCCGAACCGCACCCAGCTTTCGCCCGAGACAACGTCCGGCCAATCGAACCAACGGTCGTCACCGGCGAAGACACCTCGGTGCGTCAGCTGACGTGCCCCGGCTGCCGAGACGTGCTCACCGACCCGGCTGACCGCCGCGCCGGATATCACCGCGACACCTGCACGCCCTAGCGTGGCCGACCGCGAGACCCGGCCTCGACGCGCTGCTGCCCGCCCCGGTTCGCGGCGACCCGCCCGCGCTCCCCACGGGTGCAACTGCAACCAGCGACCCGCGTGAGCGCGCCAGCAGGCGTCCCACGGGCCTAAGCGCCGCGACGCGCGCGCACGCGCGCGTGTATACGCGCGACGCGCGCGTATACGCGCGGGAGGGAGCCGACTTCTGAGAGGGGCGGCTGCGCCGCGGGTGACGCGAACGGATGCAACCACGACGTGCAACCGCTCTGACCAGGGCAGAAGGCCTGCTGAGTTGCGCGTGGTTGCGCCGCGGGTTGCTAGTGGTTGGTGGCCTATGGTCGTGTTTGGCAGAGACGCGGCCTGCAACTTTGCCGAGCATGGCTGAAGGAACAACCCTGGGACAGATATGTCCGGTCACAACGCCGGCCTCCGCTGTGCTGGGACACCTTGACGTCTCTTCGTCGGGAGCCGCGAAGCGTCCGTGTGTTGTGGCCAGCGAAAGTTGCACAGTTGGGTAGCTCCCTGCGGCTGCCATCTGCCGTTGATCGACGACCACCTAGGCCGGTTTGGCGAGCAGTTGTTCGGCCGTGCCACTTGGCCCAATGCCTGTCCACCGGCACCTAGCTGGCTCGCCGGATCGCTGTGGACGCTCGTGTTGCACTCGTCAGATTTGTTGGGCACGTGCGGTGGAAGTTCAGATGCACCCACCTGGCGTGGTGTCCATTTGATCGTCGCTTGATGCACAGATGGACACCAGTGAGTGGCAGAAGTTGGACACAGCTGGCGATGTCCACCCGATCTGAACTGGGGAAACGACGAACTTGAACAGTGGGCGAGTCAGATCGGACGAAGGGCTCATTCGCCGGAGTACTAGACGCTGTATGTCTGTGGCGGTGTGACTGGACAGAATTGTCCACGCATGGATCAGCCTGCCGTCGGTCGACGCTGGACGTCCAGCGTCGACCGTGGACATTCGCCTCTGCAGTTCAGGTCGTGTCCAGCCTGGTGTCACGTCCGACGATGTCGGCTGTGCGACTCGCGGCACCCATTGCCCACTCCCCCGGCTGGCAACTGACATCCTGTTCACGAATCCCATCCGAAGTACTGGCCCGTTCGCGGGCCGGGAAGCATACGGAGGTCTTTACATGGCGCGAGTCCATGTCGTCGCCAACCAGAAGGGTGGCGTCGGCAAGACGACAGTGACTGTGAGCGTTGCCGCGGTCGTTGCCGACACGATGGGCGGAACCCCCGATGAAACCTCGGTGCTGGGCGTCTCAACGGACCCCCAAGCATCGATGCTCGAATGGGCCAAGCGTGTGGGCGACAAGCTCCCGTTCGACTTCGAGCAGTGCAGCGATAACCCCGAGATCCTGTCGAAGTTGCGGCGGATCCGGAAGTACTCACACATCTTTGTGGATACGCCGGGAAGTCTCGACAAGGAGGAGATCCTCAAGGCCGTGCTTCAACAGGCGGACGACGTGATCGTTCCGATCGAACCCGAGGTGCTCGCCTTTACTCCGGCAGCGCGAACGATCCAGAAGGTCATTGGACCAGCCGGCGTACCGTTTCGGGTGTTGATCAACAACTGGGACCCTCGAGACGGCGAGAGCGATCTCCGCCAGACGCAGGAGTTCGTTCAGCGCAAGGGCTTCCCTTTGTTCAATACCGTTGTGCGGCACTACAAGCTGCACACGCGGGCTCCAGCGGAGGGCACGACAGTCGTGGAGTACCCGAAGAACAGGGTGGCGCTGGAAGCGCGGCAGGACTTCTTCCGGCTGGCGCTGGAGATCCTGGGCAGCAACGGCGAAGGACCGAAGCACGCGGGTGGTAACGGCGTTACCACCGAGGCTGGTGAGGACTGATGGGACAACGCATCAACCTCGCTGAACTGGCGGATGATGACTTCCTCGATGAAGTCGAAGAGACGCCTACCCCGCGTGCCGCTGCAGTGGATGCCAGCACCATCGGATCAGGCCCAGAGGTTCCGATCGAGACGGTTGCGCTTAACCCGCTCAATAAGCGGCCTCCCGGGGAGGACGATGAGATCGAGGCGTTGGCCGAGACCATTCGCGGTAAGCGGCTGATTCAGCCGCTGGTGGTCTGCTCGAGCTCCGCATTCCTCGACCGCTTCCCAGGTCAAAAGGGTGTGCTGGGCGGGGCGGAGTGGGTAGCTCTGATCGGCAACCGTCGTTTGCAGGCGGCAAGGAAGGCGTCGCTCGCCACGGTGCCCGTCATCGTGAACGATGACGAAGTCGCATCTATGTACGAAGTGATGCTCATCGAGAACGTGCAGCGTCGGGCCTTGCCGCCCTTACTGGAAGCCGAAGCCTTGCACGAGGCACTCCTCGAGGCGTCAATTTCGGCGCGTGAACTCGCGCGTCGGATCGGCAAGTCTCACGTGTACGTGCTGCAGCGCCTTGCGCTCCGCAACCTGGTTACTGAACTCCGGGACGCCTTCGAAGCCGGCGAGCTCAAGATCGAGTTGGCACGGCAGTTCGGGGACCTACCGGAGGAAGAGCAGCGGAAGATCGTGGCTGCGGGGAAGCCATACCGACCTTTAGGTGGTAACGCCGTTACCACCTCGCGTGTCCGGAGCATTCGGGCGAGTACTCCTGCAGCAGCTGCGAAGTCGATCGCTGAGCAGTTCAGCTCGGAAGAATTGGAGGAGCTGATCAGGCTCCTCACTGAAGCTCGGCAGGCAGTGGTGGTGGCTGACTAGGGGATTGAGCGCCGAGGTGGTAACGCCGTTACCACCCGATGGTCCGTGGGCGCCCCGACGATCGGTAGCGGTCGTCGGGGCGTTGTCGTGTCGGCTGGTTGAAGGCCGAGGTGGTAACGCCGTTACCACCTCGGCGGACGGAGCCGTGGGCGACGTTCAACGCTCCATTGAACTCTGAGGTCGCGAGCGTGCCGTGTTAGCAGGTACACCGACGGACCTGTTGTTCGTGGAAAGTCGGTCGAGACTAGTTGGACTGATGGCTGACCCTGCGCTGACGGAAGCCAGTCGCGCCGGATGATTCGCCGGTCGTGGGTCAGGAGGGCGCATCGTAATTGAATCGGGAGCGGGCTCGTCAGCGCAGTCCTTCATGGGTTCTGCCCCCTGCTCCCGACCGTCGGTGTCAGCATCGACACGGGTGTCTTCCTCGGCTTGGGCGGCCATCTGGGCCTCGATGTGGGCGAGCTTGGCACGAGCTTCGGCGAGTTCGGTTGTGCGGGGGAAGGGCTTGTCCAGCTCTGCGGTGCTGCTCGTGATCTCGGCGTGTGCGTCGGCGATCGCTGTGGCGTTCTGGTTCTGGCGCTTCTCGAGTTCGCCGAGACGGTTCTCCAGTCGTGTGATGAGACCTGTGCCATCGCCGAGCCAGTCTTCCTTGCGGAGGGTTACTCCGGTGTCGGTGATGCCGTCAATGTGGATGGTGACTTCGGGTTCCCTCTTGCCGAGCGCGGGATAGGCGGTGGCGGTGAGGTCGAGTCCGCCGAGCTGGGCGAACTTCTCCCAGCTGGTTTCCTGTCCGAATCGGAGTTCCTCCGCGGTAGATCGGAACTTCTCGAGGTGGGTGACGAGCTCGAGCTTGGCCTTGGTGCGCTCGGTGAAGCGGCGGCCCTGGATGGTCATAGCGAAGGCGTCGCCCCGGGTGGGGGTGCGGGCCTGGAGGGCGCGCTCGATGCGTTGTTGTTGTTCGCCGAGTTGGACGAGCGAGGCTTTGGCGGCAGTGATGATGCGGGGGAGTCGTTCCTGGGTGCGGTCGTGGGCGCGGGCAAGGCGTTCGAGCTTGGTGAGCTCGGCTTTGGCCTGGGCGTGGTCGAGCAGGAGCGGGTTGCCGGTGGCGAGTGCTTTGACCTCGTTGTAGCTGAGTGCGCTGTCGCCGATGTCCTCGATCTCGCGGACGTCGAGCCGGCCGCGCATGACCTGGCCGATGAATTCGGCCTTGCGGGCGACGGTCTGCCACGAGTAGCCGTCGAAGCTGCCTTCGGTGACGTAGCGGAGGATCTGGACCTCGCTGTTGGCGTTGCCTTGGCGGATGATCCGGCCGTCGCGTTGGGCGAGGTCGGCGGGTCTCCAGGGGCAGTCCATGTGGTGCAGGGCGATCGCGCGGCGTTGCACGTTGGTGCCGACGCCCATGCGTTCAGTGGAGCCGATGAGCACGGCGACCTCTCCAGTGCGGCAGGCGGCGAACAGTTCGCCTTTCTGCTGGTCGTTGCGGGCCTCGTGGATGAACCGGATTGCCTCGCGGGGGACGCCGCGTTGGGCGAGTTCGTCGCGTAGTGCGTCGTAGACGCTCCAGGTGCCGTCCTGCTTGGGGGTGCCGAGGTCACAGAACACCAGCTGCAGTGATCCGGATCGTGGTTCCGGGTGGCCGGTGTGCGGGTGGTGGTAGACGTCGTCGCGGTGGGCGGCGTGGATCGCGGCGACCCGTTCGGCAACGTAGTGGATCTTGGTGTTGTCGATCTCGCCGTCGTAGTCGACCAGCCGCAGGTCTAGGGCGGCCGCGCGGCCGTCGCTGGAGATCTTGAGCATGTTGTCGACGTGGGGTTCGACGAGTCTGGCGCGGACGCGGTCGGCGCGGTCGGCCAGGTCGGTGATGTAGTCGGTGAGTTCGGGGGAGGCGGGTACTGAGATGGTTTCGGGTTCGCGTTTGCCGTCGCTGGCGCGGGGTGCGAGTTCGGGGGTGGCGAGGTTGAGGTCGGCGGCGGTCTTGATGTCGGCGGAGACGTGCCACATGCGCAGTAGCTCGGGGACGTTGCGGAATTTCGCGAAGCGGGTTTGCATCCGGAATGACGAGCCGTCGGGGGAGAGCTCGATGCCGGTGACGCTTTCACCGAAGGTGGCGGCCCAGGAGTCGAAGTCTTCGATTCCGGCGGCGTCGAGCAGGTCGGGACGCAGGTAGCGCTGCATCACGTAGGCCTCGGTGATGCTGTTGGCGATCGGGGTTGCGGTGGCGAAGGTGCCGACCCGCTCGCCGTGGCGTTCCCGCAGGTAGTGCAGCTTCATGTCCAGGTCGGAGGCGCGTTGGCTGCCGTCGATCGCGGCACCGGGGATGTTGGAGGGAGTGCGCAGGTTCTTGTAGCCGTGGGCCTCGTCGACGACGAGGTAGTCGATGCCGGTGGCCTCGAAGGTCAGGCCGGGGTCGCGTGGCTTGGACAGCTTGTCCTTTAACCGCTCCTCGGTGCGCTGCAGCGCGGCCTGCATGCGTTTGACGCCGAGGGGGGACTCGGAGCGGGCCTGGACGCGCTCGAGCTGGGCGCGCATGGCTTCGACCTCGCGGTCGAGGTAGTCCCGTTCGGCTTCGGTGGACATGGGGATTCGCTCGAACGCGCCCCGGGTCATGATCACCGCGTCGTAGTCGCCGGTGGCGCAGCGGGCCACGAACTGGCGTCGTTTGGGCCCGGCGAGGTCGTCGGTGGAGGCGGCGAGCAGTTTGGCTTGCGGATACAGCTGCGCCCACTCGCGGGAGAACTGCTCCAGCATGTGGTTGGGCACGACCACGCAGGGTTTGCGGACCAGGCCGAGGCGGCGCAGTTCCATGCAGCCCATGGCCATCTCGGCGGTCTTGCCTGCGCCGACTTCGTGGTAGAGACCGACGGCGGGCTCGTGGATCATTCGGGCGACCGCGGCGACCTGGTGGGAGCGGGGCTCGAAGGTCAGCGCCAGACCGGGCAGGGACAGCTCGGCGTCGTCGTAGGAGCGGGACACCACCGAGTTGAACTGCTTGTTGTAGAGGGTGGTGAGCCGCTCGGCGCGGTCGGGGTCTTGCCAGAGCCACTCGGCGAAGCGCTCGTTCAGCTCGGTGGCCTTCTCCTGGGCGAGCACGGTGGCTTCCATGTTGAGGACCCGCCGCTCGCCACCGCCGGGCACGTCGACTTTGTCGAAGACGGTGATCACGCGCTGTTGCAGCAGCGCTTGGGCGATCTCGGGCGCTGAGACGCGTTCGGTACCCCACGTCTGGGTGGCGTTGACGGTGAATTGCCTGCCCTCGACCAGCCAGTTCGTGGCGCCAGCGTGCTGCACGCGCAGGGTGTCGTCCTGCAGTGTTTCGCGCAGGAACTGCTGCACGTCGGCCTCGCCGATCCAGACCGCGCCCAGCTTGGCGGAGATCTCCTCTGGCGCCAGATCGCGCGGCACGACCTCCCGCAGGGCCTCGACGTTGGGCGCGAAGCGCGGGTCCTCCGCGGCTGCGGTGCGTGCGGTTTCGAGCTTGGTGCGCACGTCGCCGGAGAGGTATTCGGCGGCGGGCAGCAGTCGTCCGGTGCCGGGATCGTCGAACACCAGCGTGCCTAGTGCGGTGCGGGCGTCGTCCTCGGAGACGCCGAGCAGCCGGGCGATGTCGGGGAGGCGGACCTGGGCGTGGGTGTCGAGGCAGATGGCCAGCGCGTCGGCGGGGGTGTCGGCGCCCAGGCGTGGCGCGCGGGGCGCGACCACGCGGCGGGTGAAGATGTCAGCCTTGGTGGCGGTTTGTGACTGGGGGTCGAAGTTCTCCAGCGCGAGCACCGCGGCCGCGTAGGGGTCGTCGCGGAATCCGCCCTGTTTGGGCCGCATCCGCGCGAGCCGGTCCTCGCCGGTGATCGGGTCGGTGCGCCCGGTACGGCGCAGCGAGAACCGGTTGATCGGCCCGTAGCGGGCGGCGTAGGCGTCGTAGCGGGTGTTGAGTTCGGCGCGCAGCTGGTCGAGGGTGTCGGTGTCGTTGAGGCTGGCGGCTTCGGCGTTGAGCAGGCCGACCACGGTGTCACGCAGCCCGAGCAGGGCGCGCAGCTCGTCGGCTTGGGTGGCGGGCACCGGGTGCGGTTGCTCGCGGCCGGCGATGATGGTGGTGAACGTGCCGTCGGGGTGGGCGATGATCAGACCCTCGGGACGTTCGTCGTGGGCCGACACCAGCGCCGCCGGGGCGGCCTCGGCGCCGGCCGCGGTGACCGGGGCGTGGTCGAGCTTGTGCTCGGTGGCGTGCTCCGCGACCTGCCGCAGTGCCTGGCCGAGCGCCTCGGCCAGCGGCCGCTCGCCGGGGGCGACATACAGGTCGTCGGCCCGGTACATGCCGCGCCCGCCGCCCGCGTCGAGGGTGCCGAGCACCATCTCCGGGTGGGCGTGGAAGTACTCGTTGACCGCGACGGTGATCGCCTCGGCGCCCAGCTGCATCGGGCGGGACCGTTCCCATCCGGTCGGGTGCGGGGCGCGGTCGTCCTCGCGGCGGCGCAGGATCAGCAGATCGGTGACTGCCTGGGTTCCGGCGGCCCGCTGGTGGGCGCCCGAGGGCAGCCGCACGGCACCGACAAGGTCGGCCAGCTGCGCCATCTCGCGGCGGGCGGCGGGGTTGACCGCGTCCAGGGTGTAGCGGGAGGTCAGCGCGATGACGATTCCGCCCGGCTTGGTCAAGTGCAGGCTCTTGACCAGAAAGTGGTTGTGGATGGAGTGCCCGGAGGAGTTGTGGCGCCGGTCGGTGAGGGTCACGTCGCCGAAGGGCACGTTGCCGATCACCGCGTCGAAGCTGCCGTCCTCGGCGCGGGTGTCGGCGAAGGACTCGGTGAGCACCTGCGCGCTGGGGTAGAGGTGGCGGGCGATGCCCGCGCTGACGGGGTCGAGCTCCACGCCGACCAGGTGCGCGCCCGGTGGGGCGTGGCCGATGAAGTTGCCGGATCCGCAGCCCGGCTCGAGCACCCGGCCCTCGGTGAAACCCAGCGCGCCGAGCGCGCCCCAGATCTCGCGCACCAGTGCCGGGTCGGTGTAGTGGGCGTTGAGCACATTGCGTTCGGCGGCGGCGTACTCACGCGGTGAGAGCAGCTCGCTCAGCTCGGCCCGCGCCCAGGCGAGGCTGTCCTGGCGGGGGTCGAAGACCTGCGCGGCCGCGCCCCAGCCGCTCCAGCGAGCCAGCACGCCCTGCTCGGCCGCGGTCGCGGACCGCTGCTCGGCCTCGATCTGCCGCAGCGTGCGCAGCGCTTCCAGGTTGGCCCGCACCCGCGACACCACACCCGACGGCACCACGGGCGTGGTATCCGCCGGCCGCCACGACGCTGGCTCCGCCAATGCCCTGTCCGGACCCGTGACGGCTTGTTCGACCTCCGCCGGGGCCCGGGGCGCATCCATGGACACGCTCGGTGCGGCCGAGGCTGCCGTGCGGTCGTCCTCGCGTGCCTGCCCGGGGCCGGGCTCGGGCGTGTGGGGCGGCTCGGTGCGCTCTGTTCGCGGGGCGGGCGGGGCCGCGGGGAGGTCCGGCGCGGGGGTTGAGCGTGAGGGAGCGGGCTCCGCAGGAGCATGGGTGGTCGGGTCGAGCACGGTGCGCAGCGCCTCGGCGCGAGCCTCCAGTGGTGAGCGGCCCGCGCGTTCCAGGCGCCGCACGTGCTGTTCCCAGGCTGGGCGCGCGTCGCCGAGCAGCTGATCCCGCCGGTGCGCCACTGCCCGGGACAGCTCACCGACGAGCTCGTTGACCGCACGGCGGTCACGGTCGGCCCGCTCGGCCCCCAGCACGGTGCGCGCAGCCTGGACCAGGTCCAGCTCGCCCTGCAGCACCCGGGGAACCAGCGCATCCACTGTGCTCGCGGCCGCCGGGGCGGGCGCGTCGGCGGCCGCGGTCGTCGGCGGCCCGGCTACGGGTTGGTCTGGTCCTGTTCCTGCCACCACGGGTCGGCCGGATCCTCGGCCACCGGGATCCAGGGCGTGCTGCGGGTGCCGCCCGCGCTCGGCTCCTCCGGCGGTTCCTCGTCCTGCGGTGACCCCGGCTCGGCCGGGAGCAGCACCCGCTCGGCCAGCACCTTCTCCCGTGCTTGCGAGCGCGCCGCGTTCCGCCGCCCGATCTCCGCCAGGTAGTCCCGCTCGGGACTGGGGTCCTGGTGGGCCAGCAGGTCCTCGGTCATCTGGTCGATCTCCTGCTCGACCTCCGCGCCCAGCGTCGTGAAGAACGCCTGCGGGTCCTCGATCTGGCTGTAGCGCCGGGGCAGGAACGTCTGCCAGTGCCGCTGAGCCAGCTCCCCGTAACGGTTCATTGCTCACCTCCGACCACAGATCCTCCAACGACAGCTGGTCCTCGGCCGGACGGTCCCGCCTTCGGCGCGCCATACCTCGATCACCCCCAGACAGTTGACGCTAACCGTTAACACGTGTTGACGCCAGGGGTTCACGACATGTCGTTGAACTGCAGTTACCTCATTCCCACAGCAGCACCGACTGCCATGTGATGTAAACCCAGGCCAGGGTTGTCGCCGGGGCCCCAACCCCGGCCTGGGGCTGGCCGCCCCAGACCCCGCCAGGCTCGGAGGGGAGCGGCCTGATCCCGAGAAGCCGCCAGGAAACGCAGCTTTACCAGGCAAAACACGTTGCAAGGACAGTCTCAATACTGTAGTATTGAGGCATGAACAGGGCAGCGACAACCCCGCCGGTACACCCGGCACGGACCCGCTAGCCGGTTCACCCGCCCCGGGAGGCCTCACCTCTCACCTTGATCAGCCACCCGGGCCGGGACCAGCACGAACCAAGCACCGAAGGAGAACCAGTGGACTACACCGACCACACCCGCAACGCCCTCGGTCAGGCCGCGTTCGCGGCCTCCGGCGAGGGCCGCGCCTACGGGCTGGGCTGGGCCGACTTGGCCCCGGCCGCGCGGCAGCACTGGATCAGCGTCGCCCTGGCGGTGACCGACACCCGCCAGGCGCTGGAGCAGAACGTGCCCTCCGAACTGCTCGGCGATGAGCACCACATCGAGGAAGCCGTGTACGTGCCGCTCAAGGTCCACGCGGGCCGCTGGGTCCTCGACAACATCTCCGCCACGAACGCGGACCTGCTGTTCTCCGCCGACGGCACCACCAACGAGGCGTGCGAGTGCGACGACAAGCGGGCCTGCGAACAGGCCCGCCTCGCCGCGAGGAATCTCCCGCTTCCCGGCGCGCGGGAGCTGTACCAGCTGCTGGGCGAAGCCCTGACCGCCTGAGCCCGGCGCTCAGCTCCTGACCTTCCTTCCCCGGGCCGGGGTTGGCCTCACCTCTCACCCTGATCAGCCACTCCGGCCCGGGTCCACCGAACCAAGCGGAAACGGAGACCGATCCATGTCTGCACCCACGTCTGCGCCCACGGTGTCGCGCGAGTGCACCGCGATACAGCGGCGCGTCAAGGTCCTGCTCGGCGGCGAGGACGTCAAGCGTCTGGCCACCGTCCACTCGCCGCTGGCCGAAGCGCGCAAGGCCGCGTCGAGCCTGCGCTCGGCGCGTGACCTCAGTGAGCTCTACCTGCAGGTCCGCTGGAGTATCACCTCGAAGCTGGCCGATCACATCCACGCGCTGGCGCTGGAGCTGGCTGCGGAGGAGGACAGGGGAGAGGCGGCCTCACCGCAGGCGCAGGACCTGCCCGAGCTGCGTACCCTGCTGGCCCGGCTGATCGAGATCGAGGCCAGCACCCGGCTGCTGGCCGCGCTCACCAGCCACGACGCCGCCCGGGTCCTGGGCTCCTACGGCCGGTCGCAGCTGGCGACGCTCAGTGCGGCGGCAGATCTGCACGCCCGCCGGGAGGACGTCGAGGCGTTGTGGCGGCACAGCCTCACCGTCGGCGGCGGACTCGACGAGGCCGACGAGGTGGTCCGGCAGGGCCTGGAGGACGAGCTGCGGGAGGCCCGCACGCGGCTGGACGAGGCGCTGGTGATCCTGCGCAGTGCCCGCCCGCAGCGCGATCACACCGCCCGAGGCGGCCTCACCTCTCACAGATCAACCACCTCGGGCGGGCACCGAACCAAGCGGAACGGAGGTGACTCATTCTGCCTCACGGTCACCGATCTGTTCTGCGGGGCGGGCGGCAGCAGCAGCGGCATGGAGTCGGTCGAGGGCGTCACCGTGCGGATGGCCTGCAACCACTGGGACCTGGCGATCCAGACCCACAACTACAACTTCCCGCACGTCGACCACGACCGGCAGGACATCGCCGAGATCGATCCGCGCCGCTACCCGAGCACCGACATCCTGTGGGCCTCCCCGGCGTGCACGTTCTGGTCCCAGGCCGCCGGCCGCAAGGTCGACTTCGACACCCGCGCCACCGAGCCCGGCCTGTTCGACCTCACCGACCTGTCCGACCTCAACGACGAGCCCGAGGACATCGAGGCCAAGGAGCGCTCGCGGGCGCTGATGAAGGACGTCCCGCGTTTCGCCGAGTACCACCGCTATCGGGCGGTGATCGTGGAGAACACCCCGCCGCTGCTGAAGTGGTGGTACTTCCCGCAGTGGATCGCCCGGATGCGCAACCTCGGCTACCGGCACAAGGTGCTCACCCTCAACTCCGCCTTCGCCCACCAGCTCGGCGCCCCCGCCCCGCAGCTGCGTGACCGCGTCTACGTGGTGTTCTGGCAGGAGCGCTACCCCGAGCCCGATTTCGAGCGCTGGACCCGGCCGCAGGCCTGGTGCCCCGACTGCGGCGAGGTGGTCACCGCCCTGCGCGCCCCGAAGGACCCGGCCAAGCCGCACGGCGCCTACGGCGCCCAGTACGTCTTCCGCTGCCCGCGCATCACCTGCCGCCACGGCATCGTGCACCCCTACACACTGCCCGCACTGTCCATCATCGACTGGACCAATCCCGGCATCCGCATCGGCGATCGCGCACGCCACGGCCTGCCGCCACTGAAGCCCAAGACCTACCAGCGGATCGCGGCGAGCCTGCGCCGGTTCGGCCGCCCGGTCACCGTCGAAGCGGCGGGCAACACCTTCGAACGCCGCCCCGGCGCCCGCGCCTGGCCCGCCGACGAGCCGCTCAAGACCCTGCACACCACCCAATCCAAGGCGCTGGCCTGCCCGCCGCTGCTGATGCCGATGGAGGGCCGCGAAGGCAAGTACGGCCGCCTGGCCGCCCACCCGATGCGCGCCCAGACCGGTCGCCACGAGACCGGGCTGCTGGTCCCGACGGGCGGCACCTGGAACGAGAGCGCCACCGCGCTGTCGGCGCCGATGCGCACCCGCACCACCCGCGAGTCCGAGGCCGTCGTACTCGTCCCGCTGCGCGCCAACAACCGCCCCAAGTCCGGCCGCGAGCCGCTGGACACCTTCGCCGCCAGCGGCAACCACCACGGTCTGCTCCTCCGCAACAACGGCAGCCGGGGTGACGGCAGCGAGATGGCCACCCTGCTCGACGAGCCCGCCCGCACCATCACCACCGCCGGGCACCAGAGCCTGATGTGGAACCCGGAGGTGCTCTTCGCCTACGACGCGGCCTACTACCGCGAGCTGACCAAACCGCTGCCCACCCAGACCACCGTCGCGGGCGACGCGGTGCTGCAGACCGACCTCAACGTGGAGGACTGCCTATTCCGGATGCTCGACGTCCAGGAAGTCAAGGGCGGCATGGGATTCGAGTACGGGTTCGTGCTACTCGGCACCAGCAACCGCAACAAGGTACGCATGTGCGGCAACGCCGTCACCCCACCCGTCTCGCGCGACCTCATGGCCTGCGTGGTCGAGGCCATCACCGGCGACACCCCCGTCACCCGGGCCGCCTGATCCCCGCTCCGGGTGGGCCGCCCCGCCGCGGCCCACCCGGAGCCCGCGCGAAGGAGAACCGCGATGTTGCTGCTCAACGGCGGTGGCCTGCCCACGCTGCTGCGTTGCCGCGATACCTACGCCCACGGCGAGCACCTCGGCCGGCTGGCCCGCCCCCGCCACGTCAGCCGCCTGCGCGACACCCTGGAGGCCGGGTTCTGCGTTGGCCTGGACAACGACGCCTTCAGCGACTGGAACCTCCCGACGTTCACGCGGATGATCGGTCACGTCGAAACCGCCCTGTACGGGCGTGTATTCAGCCACCGCGAGCGCATCGCCGCCCTGGCCCCACTCGGCCTGGACGGCACCGCGATCGGCCTGCCACCCACGCCACCGCTGGCCCCATGGCATCCGAACCTGCTATTCGTCACCGTGCCCGATGTGCCCTTCGATGCGGCCGCCACAGCCCGCCGCTTCGCCGACTGGGCGCCACTGATGTCGCACCTACCGCTCGCGCTGTGCGTGCAGGACGGCGCCGGAGACACCGGCATCCCCTGGAACTGGCCGAACCTGCGCTGCCTGTTCATGGCCGGATCCACCAACTACAAGCTCTCCACCGAGATGGCCGAGATCTGCCGGGAGGGCAAACGACGCGGCCTGTGGATCCACTGCGGCCGCGTCTCCTCCCGCCGCCGCATCCGCTACCTGCTCGGCCTCGACTGCGTCGACTCCATCGACGGCACCTGCTTCGACCGCTACCGCGACACCCACCTGCCCTGGGGCCTCGACGCCGTCGCCACCCGCGCCGACTACCAGCTCTATCTCACCTAACCACTCGAACGGATCAGCATTTAACAGCGGAAATACGTTGCAACCACAGTCTTAATACGGGTAAACTGAAGGGACAACACCGACCGGTCCCGATGGCCTCACCTCTCACCGATCAACCACCGGACCAGTCGTCAGGAACCAAGCGAGAAAGGAAGCACATGTCTGACGTTCGCTCTCTCTCCCAGACCCTCGCCGAGCACCGCAGGCGGATCGGCGACGACCGAGAGTTCATCAGCCAGGCCAACGCGGGCGACTTCGGCGAAGAGGCTCAGAGCGTCACCGGCGCCGTCCTCCTCAACGAGCCGTTCATGGACGAGGCCACCGACGCCGCCGTCGCCGACGCAATCATCGCCCAGGCCCACTGACCCCGGCGGGCGGCCCGGCGCCGCCCGCCCTTTTCCTCTGACACGCCTCGAGGAGAAGTCCATGAGTGACGAACATGAGCCCACGCTCGACGCGTTCACCCCGGCACGGCTTGACCCGGCCAGCGGTGTCGACGCGGACGAGGTCAAACGCTCGCATGACCTCGTCCGGTCGCTGACCGTCATTCCGCCCTGGTCCACAGCACTGACGAGGTGGAAGCCGGTGGAGAACCGCACCACCAACCTTGCAGGCACGTGGCGCGGGCGTGTGCTGATCCTGTCCAGCCTGCGCAAATGGGATCCGCGCGGCGACGACGTCGTGCGGCGCCTGACTGGCCATCGCCTGACGCGGGAGCAATGCCACCCCGGCCACTACGTGGGCGCCGCCGATCTCATCGACGCGCACCGCGGTGACGGAACATGCTGCGCCCCCTGGGGCGAGCCCGGCGTGTGGCACCTGGTCATGGCCAACCCCGTCGAGTTCACCACGCCGATCCCCGGCACGGGACATCTTGGCCTGCGCCGCGTCACCGACACCCATCTCACCCACGCCGCGCTGACCCGCGCGCACCGCTGACCAGTCCAACACGCGACCACCTGGAGAGCCCAACATGAGGCAGCAGCAGACTCGCGTCCGCCGGGTAGGCCCGGCACCCGCGACGCCCGCCGAGCACGACGACTGCGCCCACTACATCAAGGACCGCATGACCGCCCTCGGCATCGACGTCGCGGTGTCCACGGACCGCCCGAGCAACGCCGGGCCCTACGAACCGGCCAGCTACATGTGCCCGCACCGCAGCACGTTCTGGATGCAGCCGACCGGCGCACAGATCACCACTTGGGCCACAGAACCGGCCGGGCAGCACATCTCCGCCACGACCGCTCCCAGCGCCACTTGAGCCCAGTCACCGCAGCACCACCACCGACGATCAAGGCCCACCGTGTCCGCTGAGCGTCGTGCACGACACTGACACCTGACAGCGCAGGAAGGGATGACCACCCGTGAGCGAGGAGAAGGCCGCCGACGCGCGCCTGGGCGAGGCCCTGCGCGAGCTGTGGGCGGCGATCCGGGTCCAGCACCCGGACCTGCCCGAAGCCTCGCCGGTGGTGGCCGGTCCCAAGGCCCGCACCGGGGGTTTTCTGCTGGGGTCGTTGACCGCCCGCCACCGCGAGAACCCGCTGCGGGAGGGCGCCGAGGCGACCCTGGTCGCGCTGCTGCACGAGGCCGCGCACCTGACCGCCGAGCGGCTGGGCGAGCAGGACACCAGTAACCGGGGGCATTTCCACAATCAGATCTTCCGGCGTCACGCCGAGAGCCTCGGCCTAGCCGTGGCCGAGGATGACCCGACCAAGCGCGGTGGAGGCCGACGCGGGTGGGCGCGGTTGACGCTGCCGCCGGCCACCGCGCAGCGCTACGCCACCCCAGTGCGGGACCTGGAAGCCGCGCTCCAGACCTACCCCGCGCCCGCACAGGACACCCCGCCGCCGCGTGGCTACGTCAAGATCTGGTGCCAGTGCCGCACCCTGCGGGCCGCGCCCAGCGAGGCCGCGCGCGGCGGCGTGTTCTGCACCCACTGCGAGCACTACCTCACCGCCGACGGGCCGGTCTCGGCCGACTGACCGGCTCACCGGCCACGGTCCTGCCCGTCGCGTCCCGCACCCGGACCGGGCGCCCGCGTCGACGGGCGTTCCGCGTGCGGGCGCGGCGCGGGTACCCGGTCCGGGAACGCCATGCTCGCCAGCCGTGCCGGATGCGGCCGCCCTGCCGAGCCCTGACCGGGCCGGGCCCGCCCGGTCAGGGCGTCGAGCCGCTGCTGGATCGCGCGTTGGGCCGCGCGGCCACTTTTGGGCACCTCACCGAGTTCCTCGGCGACGGTGACCGGATCCAGCTGCAGCCGCTGCGCGATGCGCAGCGCCTCGGCGGCCGCGACCTCACGCGGCTGCCCGTCCAGGACCCGCACGGCGTGCCGCATCGCATCCACCCGGCCGTCCACCCACTGCAGTCGTTCACCGAACGAGGCGATCCGCGCGTCGATCACCACCTGCACCGCAGGCCGCGAGAACCGGTCGTCGAGGTAGGGCAGCAGCACCCGCTCGGGCTGGGCGCGCGCCCACGACGCCGGATCGTGCCCGTCCGGCAGCCGCGCCGCCCGCACCTCGCGGTCGGTGGTCGTCAGCAGCATCTCCGCCGTGCGCACCGTGGCGGCGCGGCCGCCGTCGTCGGCGTCGTGGGCGAGCACGAACCGCGGCGAGCTCGCCGCCTGGAGGATGGCCGCGACCTGCTCGGCCGAGACCGCCGTGCCTGAGGTCGCGATCGGTACGACCCGCCCGTGCGCGCCGGGCGCGGCCGCTGTGGCGAGTACATCGAACGGGCCTTCCACCAGCACCGGCACCGCGCCCGCCTCGAGCGCGCCGCGCTGCTCGTGCAGCCCGATCAGCGCCCGCCCCTTGTCGAACAGCTCGGTGGCGCTGGTGTTGAGGTACTTCGGAATGTGCTCGCCTGGGGCGGCATCCAGCGGCACCGCTCGTCCGATGAACCCGGCCAGCCGCCCGTGCTCATCGTGCAAGCCGACCAGCACCCGGTCGCGGAACCGGTCGAGCAGCCGCCCGTTGCGGCTCTCCTGCACCACCCCGGCATCGAGCAGATCGCGGTCGGCGAAACCCTGCGCCCGCAGGTGATCCAGCAGCGGAGTCCAGTCCGGCGGGGCGTAGCCGAGCACGAACCCGCCCGGCAACGCCGACCCGTCGCCGACCCGCTGCCGCAGCTGCGCGCGCACCTGCGGCGCCCCGGCCAACTGCTCGCGGTAGAACGCGGCAGCGGCCGCGTTGACCTCGGCCAGCCGCTGCAACCGTGCGGGCGTGGCAAACAGGTCCTGCTCGCCGACCGTGGCGAGATCCCGCCCCACCCGGCCGGGCCCCGGCGCCCCGCGCGCGGCCCGCAGCTGCGCCCGCTCGGCCAGCCCGGCCGTCTGGCGGGCACCGCGCTGCACCCGCTCCAGCAAGGCCCTCGACCGCTCGACATCGCCACCGTCCACACTCCTGCCGAGGACCGCCCGCGCCACGGTGAGCGCACGCTCGGCGCACCCGCGCGCCGCCGTCGACGTCGGCGCGGTCGACGGCGCCTCGACAGCGTGCCCGTGAGCGCGCAGCACCAGAAATGCCGCCGCCTGCACCTCGACCTCGCGCACGGCACCATCGCCAGCGCCGGTGACTTGGGCGAGGACCTGGCGGACGTGCTCGCGCGCCGACTCCGCCGACACCCCCAGGGTCGGCGGAGCCAGGCTTACCGCGGCCGCGCCGTCGACGCCCTCGGCGGGTTCGGTCTGCGCGACGTCGAACAGGTTCACCGGCTGCTCGCCGCGTCTGTCGTCGTCGGCGATCAGCCGCACGCCGTGCTCACCGCGCCGCACCTGCCGCCCCTGCGCCTGCCACGCGTCGTATCCGGCCAGTGCGGTCGACTCCGGCCGCTGCTGCCAGATCAGCAGCAGGTTGTTCAGCGAATGCTCCCCGCGCGGGAACCGCGCCGCGACCTCCAGCCACTCCCGCCAGCCTTGCGGCGTGGTCAGTTGCCGTTCCTGCGCCGCCACCCGGGCGTGCAGATCCACCAGCCGTTCCCGCCTGCGCTGCGCCCGCTGCTGCCGCGCCCGACGCGACTGTGCGGCCATCGCAAACCCCCAGCTCCCCCTCAGGCGCCCGCGTTACCCGGCCGCGCCTTACCGCGAAGCTCACGCACCCGCTGCCGCAGCTGCTCCACCTCATCGCGCAGACCAGCGACCTCCTGCTGCCACGCCTTCTCCTGTGCCTCGAACGCGCGCATCAGGTCATCCACTTGCGATTGGAGCGACTCCAGCGCAACCCACGGATCCAGCGGCCCGCTCATCACGCCGGCCCGCCGAGCTGCGGCGCGCCCGCTGAGGGCCCGCTCGGTGCGGGGCCCGCATTCGGCGGCGGCGCACTGTCGCTGCGATGCGCACGGCGCGACGTCGCGCCCGACCGCTTCGCCCGCTTCGGCGGCGGCATCAGCCGCAGTTTACGAAGCTCCTCGCTCGACCAGCCTGCGCGCAACGCGGAGGCATAGACCTCGCGCGCCTGTTCCTCGGCCGCGATCGTGGCCGCACGCGCCTCTGCCTCACGTTCGGCGTGACGCTCAACCCTGCGCAGAGCTGCAGATAACTCGTCGATCACCGGCAACCGGGCGTTGAGCAGCAACTCCCGCGCCGCCCGCGCCGCCGCCCTCTTGTCCTGCGTCATACGCCCGAGCGTAACCCGAAGCGGTAAACAAGTGTAGACAGAGTTTGTTAACTGTCGATCGGATGTGGTGGCGTCTGGACGGGTACCTGCGACGGCGTGGTGGCGAGCCAGCGCTGCAATTCGAGGTGCCGGAACTGCAACGCCGTACCCGACAGCCGCAGCAGCCCAGCGGCGTAGGCCCAGTCGACGAAGGCGGAGGTGCGACGAGGCAACCGTCCTTTCGCCGCGTTGTAGCGCACGGCGAGGACATACCGCAGGCCTGCCTCGCCGCCACGCAGGGCGATGCCCACGATGAGAGCGAGGCAAGCCACCGCGTAGACCACTCGCGAGTGAGAGGGCGGTTCCTCGGCGACCGCGGCTACCGCGAGCATGGCGAGTGGTGGGATCAGAGCGAGTCCCACGACGGCGACGAGGTCGTAGGTGATCGCCTGACGGATGACGTCACTGGGTCGCGCAACCTGCGCGCCAGGTTGGGCGCGCACCCCGTCGCTGATCGCGGAAATCGCCACGACAATGGCCATGAGCCACAACGTCGCTGCGACCGCTGCGAACAACGCGGCTAGCAACGGACGGCCCTCGATGAGGACGGCAAGGGCAGCGGCGGTGAACGCGGCGGGGAATATCGGCCACAAGCGACGCACTCGCCGCCGGATGGCCTTGCGTCCGTTCCTCAGGAGTGCCCGTAGCTCGAAGCGCCGCACGTCCCGGTCCTTGTCCCTGAACAGTTCGAAGAGGAAGAAGACCACGCCGGTCACGACTAGGCCCGCGTAAAGGTTTCCCCGGGGCGGATACGGAAAGGACACCGCGAAGAACAGCAATGAGACCGCAGTGGCCGTGACCGCGGCTGTGAGTACGTCGACGATGCGTCCAGAGGTTCGCCAGAGATCGTAAAGGTGCACGTCAGTGCCGGACCGCCCCGCGCGATTCATGCGGTCGAGGTGACGGGCGAAGGTGCGAAGCCACCGAGTCACATCGCCTGGCCGGTAGTGGCTACCGTCGGGGCGCGCGTGGGTCGAGGTCACCGCTGGGACGATGTGGGCGAGGAGGTGCGCATCGAGTTCGGCCTGCGTGAGCTCGCACAGCTCACCTGGGTTCGTCGAGGAGCTGCGGTAGACCGTCACCGCCAGATAAAGACGTAGCGGGTTGGTGAGAGCAGCGGCGACCGGACCGTCGGGCTGATGGCGCATCGCCGTGATCACCGGCAGCCACCGAGCTTGGACAGTCCCTGCAGTGCGGTCCGGGAATCGGTGCTGGAGCCATGCGGCGACCTGTTCTGTCCGCAACGGCTGCACGATCACGGCGGTCGCGTCCTGAAGAACCGGGAATCGCCCACGTCTGTCGTCGGCAGTGCTCACCAGCGCCTCGTAATGGTGCGTCCGGCAGGTCACGACCACCGGACGAAGGCCTGCACCCACCGGGAGGTTCAGCGCGTCGAGCACCGCGCGTTCCCGGAGACCATCGGCAGCGGAGCCCATCTCGTCGAGTCCGTCGAGGACCGGCAGGATCCAGCCGCCCTGCACCAGCGCCGCCGCGATGGCAGGAGAGAGCGCGAACGTGCTGCTCAGGTGCTCACCGAGCCATGCTTCCAAGTAGGTCCGAACGGCTTCGGGACTGGCCTCTGCGTCGTGGCGGAAACCGGCCAGGCTGAGCCGTACGGGCACCGGCGTCGGCTTGTCGCGCTGCCGGTGGTCGGCGTCCTCGCGGATCAGACCGAGGATCAGGCGGGACACCAGTACCGTTTTTCCGGCACCGGCCTCGCCAAGAACGACGAGTCGACCGTGCCGCAGGCTCCGATAGAAGTGGGCAACGGAGACCAGGCTGCCCTCGTCCGGACCACTGTCGGGACGCCACTGAACGAACGATGGCGCTGGGCTAGTGAACTCGACATTCGCCGGTGTCGCGTCACCGGCATCGCCGAGGAGCAGCTGCATCGCTCGAGCCTCTGACTCGGCGACCTGCCGCCGGAGCCTGCCGACGGCCTCACGCACCTTCTCCTCGGACGGCCTAGCCCGCGACGGCGCCCAGCCAGACACGGTGACGATCAGCGCGATTACCGCCACCGGAAGCGCGATCACGTTGGCGACCTCGGCGCCCCGGGTACCCCGTGTCAACAACCACCACGTCACGCCAGTCAGCACCGCAAGCACAGCGACCCATCGCACCACCGGGCGGCGTAACCGTTCCCGATGCCCCATAGCCCCCCTCGGTTCCGTTTGCCCTGCGACTACGCCAGAGCCTAGTAAGGACCAGACCTCTGCCCAGAGATTCCGCGTGGCGCCGTACGCGGCGTTGGCCTCCGTGTCATCTCCGCGCCGCATGGGCGGCGCGGCCGCGCGGCAGCGCGGCCACTTACACACCACCCGCGAGCAGTTTCCCGGCGCTGCGGAAGCTCGCCGGCGCTCGCTGCTGCGCTGGATGGCGTGTGCTCGTTCCCTGCGCGCACGCTCGAAACCGGCCTTCGGCGGAGCAAGATATGCGATCAGCCGGGCTGATCGCGGGAAGGATCTTGCCGGTCGGGGCCGGTTCGGGTCACCCTGAGACGGGTGGTCCGATCGCTGCGCTGGGCGTTTCCGGTGCGGGCGGGCCGCGAGATGGGGGAGAGCGGAGCCGGGCGATGGGGGTGTTCGGTGCAGATCAGCAGGCGAGGTTCGGGCACACGGCGCAAGCGCGCGGAGGGCGGGCGGCCGCACCGGCATGACGTGAAGCTCAGCGATGAGGAGGACCTCTTCATCCGGGCGGCCGCGAAGGCAGCGGGGATGAGCGTGCCGTCGTTTCTGGTGGCCTCGGCGATGTCCGCGCAGACCACGCCGGGGATGAGCGTGGCGCAGCGGGAGGCGATGGCCGCCGAGATCCTCGGCGCATCGCGGCTGCTGCGCCGCGCCGGGGACAACCTCAACCGGCTCACCCGCATCGCCCAAGTCACCGGCGAGGTCCCGCCTGAGGTTCCGGCCGCGACCCGCGCCCTGCAGACCTACCTGAAGCGCTTCGACGACGTCGTCGCGACCCTGGACCCGCGCCGGAACGGCGCGCCGTGATCGTCAAACAGGCTCGCCGCCAGCCCGGCACCCGCGACCGGCTGGCCGGCCTGCTTGCCTACCTGGCCGGGCCGGGCCGGTTCGAGGAGCACACCGACCAGCGCATCGTCGCCGGGTGGCGCGACGACGTCACCGACATCGAGATCCGCGAGGTGTCCGAGCAGATGGACCTCGCACGCGAGATGGAGGTCCCGGCCCGCCTGCGGGACATGGAGCCACCCAAACGCGGCTTCGTCTACCACGTACCGATCTCGCTACACCCCGACGACCCGCGCCTGTCGGACGCCCAGTGGGGCTACGTCGCTCGCAAGGTCATCCACGCCCTCGGCATGAACGACTGCCGCTGGGTCGCGGTGCACCACGGAATGGCCCGTTCCGAGGAGGGTCCGCGCGATCACATCCACCTCGTGGTGCACCTGGCGCAGGAGAACGGCACCATCGCCAGCACCTGGAACGACTACCGCAAGATGGCCCAGGTTCGCGCCGAGCTCGAGGACGACCCGACCTTGGGCCTGCGGGTCAAGACTCAACGCCATGTCGCTGGCCGTGCGGGCTGGCACCGCGGTGAACGCGCCCGCGCTGAACGTGCCGGGCGCCCGGACAGCGACCGCGAACGCCTCGAACAGCTTGTGCGTGCCGCGATCGGACCAGCCGAGTCCGAGGCCCACTGGGTACGGCTGATGCGCGGCCACGGGGTGCTCGTGCGCCCTCGCTACGCACCCGGCGGCCGCGACAATGTCGTGGGCTACTCGGTCGCGCTACGGCCTCAACGCGGGGACAACCCGATCTGGTACGGCGGCGGCAAACTTGCCAAAGACCTCTCGCTCACCGCGATTCGGCGACGCTGGGACGGCCACGACCCCGCCGCGTCACTGTCGGCCTGGTCGAAGAACGCGGGCTCGGCAGGGCGGCCTCGGGCGGGACGGCTGCCCGCATCGGCGTGGCCGCAGGCCCGGCAGGCGCTCGACGAGTTCGAGCAGCTGCTCGCCGCCACACCGTTGACCGACACGGTGACCTGGCGGGCCTACGCCCGCGAGACCGCCGAGGCTGTCGCCGGCCTGGCCACCCGAGCCCCGGACCGGGAGCGGGAGGCGCTGCGGCGCACCGCCGAGCGGCTTTCCCGTGCTGCCGAGCTCCCGCATGCAGAGGCCCGAGGGCTTCCCAGCCGAGGCGCGACGGCAATGCGCGCGGCGTGTCGCGTAATCACCAGCGCCACCATCGCTGAGCACGGCGGCCCGGTTGCGATCGCCCAGATCGCGTTACAGCTTGCACGACTCTCGGCCGCAGTGCAGCGCGCCAACGAGGCGTGTAACGCCGCAGCAGCCGCACGCCTGGCTGCCGCCGCGCACGGTGACCTACGCAATCTTCGGCGACGGCTCGCTGCTGGTGCCCGGGCCGTCGCTCACGCGGCCCAGCTCGCATCGGAAGCCGCCCCGCGAAGCCCACTTGACGGCAACCTAGCGCGTCGCGCCAGGCCCGTGCTCTCGCAGAAGCCGCCCCGGAGGGACCGTGACCACGACCGCTGACCGCCCAGGTCAGTAAGTGGCGGCGTGCTGCGGCGTCCTGGTGTTGGCGGCTAGTAGGGCACCGCCGTTCCCGGTCGAAGCAGCATGCGTATAACATCATATACTAGTCGACCATGGGTGGGCCGCCCATGCTGTCGTCTCCTTCCAGCTCACCAGATCTCATTCGAGAGAGATGTCCTTATCGCACGGTCACGTCACCGCGCGGACGACTCTCCGTCGGCCCGATCGTGGGTGGCCGAGGCAGCACTCGCCGCCGACGCTGTGAGCGCCCGTGTCGCACCATGAAGGGCAAGTCCCCGGGCGGGCGACGACCGCGTGGCTACCTGGATGAACTTCTCGCCACGAGTACACGGACGAGGGCTCACAGGCCCTGCTAGGTCCCGTTCTTGGCGATGAACCCGGTGACGGCGGAGTCGTGGAGTCCGGTCCAGCCGTTGTAGTGGAATCCCTCCTGACTGGCCATGCGGCTGATGGAGGACATAGCGTCGGCGAGCAACTGATCGTCGCCATCGAAGAGTGAACGGCGAACCGCGGAGTCCGTGACGACGCGGTGGAACGCGGGCTCGCTGCGTCGAGAGTGGTAGCGGGCGAAATTGGTGTAGAAGTATTGGCTGCTGACCTTGCCTTGCTCGCCGATGGCGACGAGCGCGGCATACACGTCGAACTGGCACAGGCTGGTCAGGAGGGCCTCGTTCTCGACGGTGTGGTCAGGGTGCAGCGCGGGAAGTTCACGCACGGTGTTGTTCGCGCGAGCGATGAGTCCGGCTTTCTCTTCGTTGTCGAAGATGCGGGCGCGGGACACTTCGGTGACCGCGTGGCGGAGCCAATTGCCGTAGTAGCTGACTGAATCTCCGCTAGGGCAGCGGCTGGAGAGGTGTCTGACCGCCGCCCAGTCGTTGAGGCGTACCGCGAGGGCACCGAGGGCGTAGACCCGCGTGATGATATCCAACCAGAGCCACCTGACGGAACGTTCTGGACGATCGTGGCCGAACTCGTTGAAACCGAGGTGGTAGATGCGTTCAAGCGCCTCAATCGCCCGTGTAAGCCAGGAGGTTCGCTCATACTGCAGGGCAAGCGCGGCGACATCAGTGACCCGGTCGAGCAGCTGTGGCTGGTCGACCGTGCCCAGCCGACCTTCGGCCTCGGCGGGAACACCGAGGAGCAGCCGTCGTAGCGGGATGTCGTCGTTGTGCCGGAGCAGTTCGGTGGCTAGTTGCTCGAAGGTCTGCTGGTCGAGCTGCCAGGACAGAGCGGTCGACGGCATTGCCTCGAGCTTGCTTGCGGTGCCAGCGAGCTGAGCATTCACGGCGAACTCGTTTGCCATCTCCTGGCGCCACCGTTCCTTGCGGCGCGCGACGACCTGCTCGACAAGCCGCTCCCGGTCAGCATCGGTCCAGCGTTCACTGCTGGTTCCATGGCGGACGAAGACATCGCCCACCCGGAACACCACGACCTTCGTCCCGTCGTCCTTTTCGTACTCTCCGATCTCCTTGAAGATGCACCAGCCGATATCGCTGGGCGCTACGTAGAGCAGGACATAACAATGCCCATCCACGGTGTGCTGGGCGGTGCGGATCGCGGGGTTGCTGAGGTACTTCTCCAGCTTCGGGCGCAGTTTCGCCTCGTCGAAGAAGCCCGCCAGCGTGTTGTTGAAGCCGGCGTCGGTCGCGGGCTGTCCGTGGTCGTCGGCGCCGATGACGATGTAGCCGCCGTCGGGCTCGGACTGCATCGCGCCGACGTCCTTGGCGAGCTCAACGGTGTCCCGGCGACCGATCAAACCCTTACGAAGGTCGAGCGTGGACTTGTAGTCGAGGGCGGGTTGTTCGCTCTGCTCCGCCAGCAGCTGTCGCAGCTTTTCGAGGCTGACGATCGGTTCGACGACGACGGCCATCTCGCCATCTTGCCAGCTGGCCCCCGCTCGTCACTGTCGCGCGGTATGCAGCGCCGCTGTCGTCAGCGGCCGTGGTTGTGGTCGCGCTGGCGGGTGAGCTTGGTGGTGCGCGGGCGGGCAGCCTTGCCACGGCGGGCGAGGGCTTGGGCGGTGGGTTCGGGGTAGGCCTCGCCGGCGGTGTGTGCGGGTGGGGCGCCGTTGGCGTAGACATTCCCGGCAGGGTCGGGTGTGGCGGTGTTCTGGCCGGTAGTGGCGACCACGCGCAGCGCGGAGGCCGTGCCTTTGCTGGCGGTGGCTGTCGCGGTGGCGGCGGGGGAGTCGGTGGCCTCGGTGGCGGGCTGGGGCGCCTCGGTGAGGAGGGCGTCGAGTTGGCTCGGGCGGGCGAGGACTTCGCGGGCCTTAGTGCCGTCGGCGGGTCCGACGACGCCGAGGGTTTCGAGGTTGTCGAGGACGCGGTGGGACTCGTTGGGTTCGAGGCCGAGTCGGCGTTGCAGCATCGGGGCGGCGGCGAACTGGGTCTTGGTGACTTCCTCGGCGGCCGCGCGCAGCTGCGGCGTGATCTCGGGCCGAGCGGCGTGTTCGGCGGGGCTGTCGCGCACGGCGGCCTGGCTGTGGAGTTGGGCGGCGTCGTGGCGCCCGGCGAGGTAGGCCAGGTCGGCCACGGCCTCGCTGGTGGGGTCGGCCAGGACGCGTTGCTGGGCCTGCTGGAGGGCTTGTTCGCGGAGCTGGGGGAAGACGTGGTCGAGGGCGTCGTCGACGGTGGAGTCGTGGCCGTAGCGCGACTGGGCTTGGTGTAGGAACGCGCGGCGTTGTCCTTCGCTGCCGTGCTCGGCGAGTTGGGCCCAGTAGGCGATGCGGGTCAGGGTGTGGGTCTTGTCCTCGACGGCGTTGGTGGGGTCGCCGGTGGGGATGTTCTGTGCGGTGCGGCGGAAGGTGCTGGCGTTGGCCTCGATGGTCTCGGCGAGGATCGCCCCGGCGGTGCGGGTGTCGCGCCGCTGGGCGAGGTCGCGGTGGTGGAGGTGGGCGGTGAGGGTGTCGACGGCGCCGGCGAAGTCGTCGCGGATGCGGATGTCGTCGAGGGTCTTCTGGTTGACGCCGTGCTGGACGAGGAGTTGTTCGAGCGCGGTGCGGACGGTGGTGGCGCCGGGTTGGGCGTCGCGTTCCTGGACGGCGGCGTAGACCCATTTCTCGGCGAGGGTGAGCTGGTTGATGGGCGACCAGTCGTTGGGGGTGCGTTCGGCGGGCACCGCGCGCACGGGGCGGTTGTCGGCTTCGGCGGGTAGGCCGAAGCCGCGGGCGAAGCGGCGGCGGGAGAGGGCGTGCTCGCGGTCGGCGAGGTCGCGTTGCTGGGCTTGGGCGGCGCGTTCGCGGCGCTGCTGGGTTTGCTCGGCGATCGACAGCGCGACGCTGACGAGTTGCGCGAGTGAGCGGGTGACGTCTTTGCTGATGTCGTCGAGCTCCATCGGTGGGTCTCTCCGGTGCTGGGGTGGTGGTTACTGCCAGGCGATCTGGTAGCCGGTGTCGTCGTCGGCGGCGCGGTGCAGGTGGCTGGGCCGGGGAACGAGGCCGTCGGTGTCCTCGTCGGCGTCGTCCTGGTCGTCGAGGTCGAACCAGCCGCGGGGTGGTTGCTGGGCGGGCAGCTGGAGTTCGTCGGCGCCGCGCTGGTTGTGGGCGCCGCGGCAGGCGGCGAAGGGGCCGTGCTGGTCCAGCAGCTGGTGCATGAGGTAGTCGGCGATGTCGCGCCACCAGGTGGCCATCCCGAGTGGCCCGTCGAGGCGCAGCGCTTCCCAGGAGCGCCACATGGTTTCCAGTCGGCTGATCGCTTCGGCGTGCTGCCACCACTGTTCGCACCAGATCTGGGAGGGGTCGAGGCGGTGTTGCCAGGTGGGTAGGAACCACTCGGTCATCCACGCGGTGAGGGTGGCGAACCGGGGCTGGGGTGGGGCCTGTTCGGTGGTGGTCATGGGGTCACTCCTGTCCGTGTTCCGGGGTCCCAGCGGTGGAAGGATGCGCGGATGGCCTCGGCGTGCGGTCCCTGCATCCAGGGCTGGGTGTGCAGCAGCAGTGGCCGGTGCCCGGCGATGAGCGCGAGGGCGCGGCCTTTGGGCAGGGCGCCGAGGTCGGCGGCGGTGTAGATGCTTTCGGTGCGGGTGGACAGCGACCGGGAGCGGCCGCCGCGCCCGTCGTAGGAGGTGGAGACGGTGTCGCGGTCGTAGGGGCCGATGTTCTGGGAGAGTCGCTCGAGCCAGGCGGAGTCGGCGGCGCCGCCGAGGTACAGGCGCACGGTGGAGGCGTCCCAGAGGGTTTTCATGCCGCCCTCGCCCCACACGTCGGTGCCTTGCGCCCAGGACTGCAGCACGGTCATCACCGGTAGGCCTTGGGAGCCGAGGTGGGAGTACAGCGAGGGCAGGCGGCGCAGGCGCACCACGTTGGCGGCCTCGTCGAGCACGGTCACCAGCGGTGGGTCGAGGCGCCCGCCGGGGGAGTGGGTGGCGCGGCGGCGTCCGGCGGTGAAGATGGCCTGGGTCAGGGCGGCCACGAGTGGTCCGGCGCTGCCTTCGCCTTCTTCGGATAGGCAGTAGACGGTGTCGGCCGAGGCGGCGATCGCGGCGGGTTCGAGTTTGGGCAGTGGTTTGGCGGGCGGGGTGACCCAGCGGGTGATGGCGGGGTTTTCCAGGCAGCGCACGAACGAGCGGGCGGTGCCGTAGATGCCGTCGCGCTGCTTGTCGGCCAGGTGCGCGGTGGCTTCCAGCGCGGCGGCGGTGGTGAGGTCCCCGGCGTGGCGCAGCAGCGCCACCGGGGTGCTGTCGTAGGGGTTTTGCAGCCAGGTATAGGCGTCGGTGAGGGTGCGGCGGCCGCGCGCGGCGGCGAGGAACGTGCGGGCGAGCAGGCTTTCGCCTTCGCCGTCGAAGTAGGCGTCGGTGCGGGCCCCGGCGGCGCGGGAGCCCATGGCGAAGTGGCTGGCGAGTTCGCGGGCGTCATCGATGCTGGTGATCTCGCCGAGCGGGTCGAACCAGAACTCCGGTTCGGCGCCGACCTTGTCGTTGGGGTCGAACAGCCACACCTGGCCGCGGGCGGCGCGAACGTCGCGGGTGAGGTCGTGGACGTCGCGCTTGTTGGAGGTGGCCACGACCGGGCCGGGCGAGTCGACGATGGTGGGCACGACGTAGGAGACGGTCTTGCCGACCCGGGGTCCGGCGATGACGACGAGGGTGTCTTCGAAAGAGGCCAGGGCGGGCTGGCCGATCCCGACGATGGTGCCCAGCGCGATGCCGTGCTCGCCCGGTGCGGCGCCGACGCCGGCGGGGCGCAGGCGGACGGCCTTGTCGGCGGCGGCTTTCGGGCCGAGGTCGCGCACGTCGGCGCGGGTGGCGAGGTGACGGGCGCGGGCGTCGATGCTGCCGCGGCGGTCCCGGTCCCGCCAGCGCTGCGCGGCGGCCGCGGCGAGCGCGCCGAGGCCGGTGGCGATCGCGGCGAGCGTGATCGCGCAAATCGTGGCGGCGAGCCCGGGCCAGGCGGCTTTGCCGATGACGAGCTGCAACAGGTAGGCCAGCGGGTTGGGGTCGATGTGGACCGGGTCGTCGCCGAGCGCCAGCCCGAGGTGCGCGGCGAGCCAGGTGCCGCCGACGAGCACCACGGCCAATGCGAGGGCACCGAAGATGACGGCGGGGGTGGTGTCGGGCGGCCCGGCGGGCCGCTGCATCCGGGCGGCGCTCATCGCCGTTCCTGCCAGGCGAGGTCGGTGTTGTAAAGGTCGAGCTCGGTGGCGGTGAGGGTCATCTCGACGGGAAGGCCGATGCGCTGCCCGGACTTGACCAGGTAGCGGCCGCGGCCGGGGTGGCGGCCGCCGGCGACCCAGGTCGGTGGGGCGGCCCAGCTGGAGACCAGGTGCGCTTCGCGGGTGGAGACGCGCACGATGCCGCCGATGGAGTCCACTTCGGAGGCGGGCATGCCGCCGAGGATCATGATGTTGTTGCGCCCGGCCATGCCGCGGGCCTTGGCGCGGTCGGCTTCGGTGGGCAGCGCCTCGAGGTCGTCGAGGGAGTGGGTGACCTGGATCTGCACGACACCCTTGTGGCGGTTCATGCGGGTCAGCGCGTCGGAGCGTTCGACCAGGCCGGGCGCGACCCGCAGGGCGCGCCACAGCTCGTCTTGGATTTGCACGACGTTGCGTTGGGCGGCGCTGGAGCGGGCGGAGTCGATCATCGCGGCCGACCAGGACCAGGAGCACAGCATCGCGGCGGCGATCACGTCATCGTCGTCGTCTTCCAGCGCGGAGAGGTCCAGGGACATGGCGGGGGAGTCGAGGTCGGCGTGCACGGTGGAGGCGCGGTCGAACAGGCCCCGGATGGCGCCGTTGATGAGCAGCCGCAGCGAGTTGAGCAGTTCGCGCTGGTCGCGGCGGAACTCGGTGGCGGTGTCGCAGGCGGCGGCGCCGAGCAGATCGGTGGTGGGCTTTTCGAGCACGCGCAGCACGTCGGGGATGACCGGCTCGGCGGGTGCGGCGAGGGCGGTGGCGGCGTCGATCGCGGCGCCGAGCACGACGCGTTCGGTGACGGTCATGCCGGCGCGGCGGACGATGACGATCAGCGCTTCCAGCAACGAGATCTGCCGGGCGCGCAGGGTTTCGCGGAGCCGCTGTTGTTCCACGGTGGAGCGGGCGTGGGTGATCGCGGCGCGCAGCGGGCCGCCGTCGAGCGGGTTGAGGGAGTGCAGGCCCCGGCCGATGCGCCAGATTCGGCCGCCGAGGGCGTCGACGAGCGCGGAGTACTCGCCTTTGACATCGCCGGGGATGGTGAGGAAGTAGCCGAACGCCGAGAGCCCGGTGGCGAGCCGTTTGACGATGGTGGACTTGCCGATGCCGGGCTGGCCTTGCACCCAGATGCCGGTGTTGGAGATCAGCCCGGAGCGCATCCATTCGCCGGGGTCGAGGCCGATGGGTTCGGCGGTGTACATGTGCCGTCCGATCGGCACGCCGCGCGGGGCGGCGCCGGAGCCGGAGGCGAACGGGTACAGCCCGCAGACCTGGGTGCTGGTGCCTTGGTAGAGCGCGGCGGATTCGACGTGGGCGGCACGGCCGCCGCCGGGCACGGCCCAGCCCCACCAGCCGGGCCGGGGCCTGCGGCCGTGGACCTCCCAGGCGGTGGCGGGGTCGAGCACCCCGGGTGGGGTGGCGAGCTGCAGGGGGCTGGCCGTCTGTGGTGCGGCGGCCGCGGTGTCGTCGTGCGGTGCGCCGGTGGTGCGGGTGTCGAGGCTCATGGCACGCCTTTCGCCTTAGCGGTGCGCTTTGCCGGTGACGGTGGAGGGGTTGAAGCCCATCCCGAGGGCGGCGGCGAACCCGGCGGCGTGGCCGCCGCGCATCCGGCGCAGCCGCAGTTTGGCCTGCCCGGCGCGTTGCTCGACGTCGGCGACCGCGGCGGGCAGCTGCTCCAGCGTGGGCACCGAGGTGGAGGCGTAGAGGGTGAAGCGGCCGACCCCGGCGCCGGCGGATTCCTCGCGGGCGGCCTGGCGGGCCTGGGCTTGGTCGTCGATGTCGCGTTGGGTGGCTTCGCGTTTGGTGGCCTTGCCCCACCACTGGCGGATGGAGGCGTTGTTGACCTCGTCCTCCAGGCGCTTGGCCGCGATCTCGGCGGGGAACGGTTCGTAGAGCAGGCTGGCCCGGCGGGCGTAGGGGCCGGGCGCGAGCAGCGGCAGCAGCACCTGGGAGATCACCGCCTGGCGGGGAGCTTCCGACAGCGCCCAGGCCACGGACACGGCGGAGTCGTGGCGCCAGCAGTCCCAGTCCTCCTGGGCGCGCACCGGCCCGGCTTCTTCCCAGCGCAGCAGTTCCCCGGCTTGCGGGGCGGCCGCGGCGCGGGCGACGTCGGCGCGGGAGGCCGGGTCGTAGGCGGTGCGCAGGGTTGCGACGAGTTCCTGGGCGGTGAGCCGCCCGGAGTAGGCGATGCCGCAGGGGGCGAGCATCTGCTCGATGCCGGGCAGCCAGCGGGTGACCTCGGCGACGGCGTCGAGCAGGTTCTGCGGGCGCGGGTTGGCTGCGGCGGGGTCGAAGGTGATCGCGATGCGGGTGTCGACGTCGGCCACCGCGTCGGGGGCCATTTCGGCGAGGTCGCGCATGACCGCCTGCGCGGCTGGGGGCGCGGCGGGGTGGATGCGCTCGGCGATGTAGTCGCGGGCCGAGGATCCCCCGGCGGGGAAGGTGTCGCAGGTGACGGCGATGTGGGCGACCGTGGGCCGGTAGCCGAGGTCGGCCAGGAACGCGCCCCAGTTGGCGACCCACTGCTCGGCGTCGCGCGGGTCGGCCAGCTCCACACCGAGCGGGCTGACCCGCAGTACGGCGGTGAGCTGTCCGCTGCGGCGGTGCCACAGCAGCCCGTGCCGCCCGCCGCGCCCGTCGTCGGCGGAGAGGGGCACGACCGGGGCCATCACCCCGGGCAGGTCGTGGCGGCGCGGGTGATCGGTGAGCACCCCGCCGGACAGTTCGGACCAGCCGCGGTGCCGGGCCATGCTGAACCGGCTGACCCGCAGCAGCACGTCGGCCGGGGTGGTGCCGCGCACCCGCACCACCATCAGCGCGGCGATCAGGGAGGCGGCGGCGATCACCGGCAGCGCGGAGAGCAGTCCGAGCAGGTAGGTCCACAGGATCGGCACGAGCAGGCAGCCCAGCAGCACCGCGCTCTGCACCGGGGTGAGGTGCCCGAGGCCCAGGCCTCGTGCGCGGCGCCAGTTGCCGTAGGTGGTGGCCTCCGGTGTGGTCATCGTGTGTTCCCCCTGGTGCTGTCCCCGTCAGGTGGTGGTGGGGCCGCGCCGCGGGTGACTTCGTTCGCGGCGGCCTGGGTGGCCTGGTAGCCGTAGTGGCCCGCGGCCCCGGCGCCGGAGGTCGTGGCGCCGGGAGCCGCGGAGCCCTGGGTTCCCGCCGCACCGGCCCCGGAGGGCGCGGCGGGTGATCCAGCGCTGGCCAAACCGGACGCCTCCGGGGTGGCGCCGGAACGCTGGATCGGGTGTGCCGAGCTCGACCCCGGCGCGGCCTGGCCGGAGGAGGGTTGGCTGGTCTCGGATCCCGGGCCTGTGCGGGCACCGGGGGTGTGGGGGCCTGCGGTGTTGTCGGCGGCGCGGGCGCCGGTCGGGGCGCCGGGGATGGCTCCGAACCCGCCCCCGGCCTGCCCCTGGGAGCCCGGGCCGGTGGCCTGCAGGGCGCTGGCCATCGCCGGGGCCGAGGCGCCCCCGCCGGAGCGGGCGGTGGCCCCGGCGGCGAGGAGCGCCGCTCCGGTGGCCAGCCCGCCGCCTCCTCCTCCGCTGCCGCCGCCGATGCGGGTTTCGGCCCAGGAGAAGAAGCGCATCAGCGCGGGCAGCGCGAACAGCGACAGGAACAAGATCATCATTCCGACCATGACGGTGCCCAGGTCGCGGCCTTCGCCGACGAAGGTGAAGCCGATCATGTAAATGAAGGCGGCCATCGGCTTGTAGGCCACCAGCGCCAGCGCGGCGGTGGCCAGGCGCGGCCACCACGGCTTGGTCGACTCGTTGAGCGAGCCGGAGGCGGCCAGCGGGATCATCGCGGCGAGAATGAGGATCCCGGCCTGGCGCAAAAACCCGAGGATCCACTGGACCAGCGACAGCAACCCCAGCAACAGCCCCACCACGAGCAGCCCGAACGGGTTCTGCACGACCTCACGGGAGAGCATCCCTTGCATGTGGGTGCCGAAGTTCTTCGCGGTTTCGCCGACCATCGCCGTGGCGAGCTCGTCGCCGGCCTGGATCGCCCCGCCGAGCGCGACCAGCCCCAGGGCGGTGACCACGAGGTAGCGCAGCAGCCCGGTGCCGATGCGCAGCAACGGTTCCTTCTTGCGCGACAGCGCGAGCATGCTGGCCTGCCAGATCACCGAGACAACCAGGACGATCCCCGCCAGCGGCAACGTCCAGCTCTGCGCGATGCGCACGGCCGGGTTGTCCGGGTTGACCGTGGGGGTCTGCACCCACCACGTCATCGCCCGCACGAGCATGTCCCCGGCCCACGCCCCGGCGGACTCGGCCATCTTCTCGAAGGCGGTGGTGGCCACCCCGGCGGCCGCGTCGCCCACGGCGTCCCCGACCGCGTCCCCGGCGGCACCGGCGACGGCGGTTCCCGCGCAGAAGGTGGACACGATCGGCATCCGGCAGACGTCAGGCATCCTCGATCACCCTCCCCAGGCGATGTAGCCGGTCAGGTCGCTCACTTGCTGGGTGAGCGCGGTGTCGGTGCCGGTCAGCGAGAACCGCCAGTCCCCGTCGACCCAGCGCATGACCACCGTGGAGGTGGTGTAGTTGCCGGGCGTGCCCACGGCGGTGCCGATGACCGCGGTCTGGCCGTCGTAGCTGAGGAACTTGAACCCGGCGAAGGGCTGCAATCCGCTCGTGGCGGCGCGATCGGCGCCGGCCATCTGCTCGATGAAGGCCTGCTTGCCATCGCCCACGACCTGTTGCTCGGCGACCGCACGCCAGGACTGACCCGGGGCCAGCGCCAGCCGGTAGACCACGTTGACCGACGCCAGCAGCGCCCCGGTCGGGGTGCGCGCGTAGCCGGAGGCGAGAGCCCCATCCACAGTGGAGGGCCCATGTGTGGGAGAGGACGGCAGCGCGAACCCTTGGTAGAGCTCCCACCGCGTGTCCGCCGGCGCCGAGGTCGGCACCGCGGTATCCGGCCCCGCGGGCGCCGATGAGGGCGGCGCTGCCGCGTCCGGTGTGGACTCGCCCGCCTCAAGGCCGAGGACGTAGGCCCCGACGCCGAGCGTGGCCACGAGCAGGACGGCCAGCACGATCCACCCGGTGGGGCGGCGGCGCGGTGAGGACGAGGTGCTGTCGAGACTGGTCACGGATTCTCCCCCGGGGCTAAAGCTGGAAGGCGCCCACGAGAGTGGCCGCCACACTGCCGATCGCGAGGGCGACCAGGCCCCAGCCGACACCGGTGAGCCCGTCATAGGCGGTCTGGTGCCGGTTGCGGCGGCCGATCGCGATCATGATCGCCGAGACGATGATTCCGACCATCCCGGCGATCAGCAGGCCCCACTTCGTCCAGGAAATGACGCTGTTGCCGAAGCCCTGCAGCCCCGGCGGAGGGGCCGGTGCCGGGTCGGGCGGCTGGGCCAGCAGCGGTACGGCTTCGGTGAACAGTGCGGTGAGAGACATCAGTGACCTCCTGCGGTGGTGCGAAACGGGTGCGACGGCGGCCGCGCGGGCGGTGCCGCCGGAGACAGTGGGGCAGCGCCGAGCGCGGGGGCTGGCGCAGCAGTAACGGCGGGGGAGAGCGTGGCTGCGAGGTGGTGGGCCAGCTGCATCACGGTCGCGTGGTAGGCCCGCAGGTGCTTGGGCACTTCGTCGGCGGTGCTGGAGGCCAGCCGCGCGGCTTCGGCGTAGGGATCGGTGATCTCCCGCCACCGCGGCACCCACGGAACCTTGATCATCCCGGCCACGTGCGGGGCGATCATCTTCAGCTTCGCCCGCGCGGCGAACGGCAGCCCCTGCCCGTCGACGACCACGGCCAGCAGCACCGGCCGGCGCACGGTGGCGACGTGCCGCTCGGCCAGCCCGACCGAATGCACCGTGCCCCGGCACACCAGCACGTCGCACGCGCTGTGCTGGCCCGGCGGGTTGATGCCCACGCCGAGCGCAAGCGCCAGCGTGCGGGCACCGACCCCGCCAGCGACCCCACTGACCACAGGCATCCTCATGCTGCCACCCCCGTCCCGCGGCGGCCGCCAGAGGCGGCAACGCCCGGCCTGGCGCGGACCCGGCTGGTACAAACGATCACCAGGGCGGCGCCACTTCGGCCGGAGGCCGTCTGACAGGGGGGAACGTTATGAGCCGACGCACGATCTGGATCACCGTGGTCGCCGTGGCCGTGCTGGCCGTCCTGGGCGCCGGGTTCTGGGTGGGCTACCAGCAGGCCGCCGAGGACGACCACGGCACCAACGTGGTCAACCACGTCGGCGCCGAACCCGAGCAGGGCCCCAGGCGCGGCGAGCCGGTGCCGCCGAGGCCGAGCGCGGCGGCCCGCCCGCAGCCGGAGACCGTGGCCCGGCAGTGGCTGGCCGGGCAGCACACCCTCTACGCCCACGACCCGCGTCCGGACGCCTGGATCGCCCGGGTGGAAAACCTCGCCACCGACCAGATGCGCGCTGGTCTGGCCCAGTTCCGCGATGGCAACGGCGGCGTGGTGTGGGAGAACTTCCAGCGGCAGCGCTGCACCCGCACCGTGCGGGACCTGCACGCCGAACAAGCTCCGGGCGCGCCGAGTACCGAGGACAGCCGTTGGCTTCTGGTGCAGGGCGTGGCGGTCACCGCCTGCGAGCTGAACCCAGACACCCCGCCGTTCCCGGCCGAAACCCTGGTGACCGCGACGCTCGAGCTGACGCGTGAGCCCTCCGGCGAGTGGCTGGTCAACGCCCGCACCGAAGCAGGCTGAACGGGGGATCGGGGCCATCATTGCCCCCTCGTCAGCACGCGGGTCGCGGCGAAGAAGTCGCCACCCAGTCGCACCGGCGTGGTGCGCACCGTCTTGCCCGACTCCGGCGCCTCGATCATCTGGTCGTTGCCCGCATACAGCGCCACGTGATGGATGGAGCCGGGGGAACTGCCGTAGAACAGCAAGTCGCCCTTGGCCAGCTGGTCGACCGGGACCTGCAGGCCCTTGGTGGCCTGGTACTGCTCCCGAGAGGTACGCGGCAGCGTCACCTTGCCGCCGGTGCCCCGGTGGTAGGCAAACCGCACCAAGGAACTGCAGTCGAACCCGACCACGCCCGCGTCGATACCGGTGCCGCTGCTCGGGCCGTCGAGATCCCCGCCGCCCCAGGCGTAGCGGACCCCGATCTGCTCCATCGCCGCAGTGATCACCCCGGCCGTCGCGGTCGGCGAGGCCTCCAGGCACTCAATGCCCTGCACCGCGCCCAGCACCTGCCGGGCCGCGACCTCGAACGCGTGATAGCGCTCCGGGAACGCCGAGCGCTCCACCGCCTGCGCGGCCTCACCGGGACGCATCCGCTCCCAGCCGGGCACCGTCACCAGCACCTCGTAGAACTTGCGGACCTGATACTCGACGTCCTGCAGCTGCTGCGGCGTGCCCCAGCCCATCGAAGGCCGCATCTGGAAGATGCCCAGCGAGTCCCGGTCGCCGTAGTTGAGGTTGCGCAGCCCCGACTCGGCCATCCCGGCCTGGGTGGCGATCTGCCAGGCGATCGGCGGCAGCTTGCGCTGCTTACCGATCACCACGATCGCCGCGGCGATCTCCAGCGACTCACCGCCGTAGCCGGCCACCGACCCATCCGGCGCCGGACCCACCGCGCACATCTGCCCGGCCGCCAGCGCGGGCGGCTGCTCCGATCCCGAAACCGCGAGCAGGAGAAACAGCAGCGCCAGCACCGGCACCGACAACACGGCGACCCCCAGCCGCAGTGCTGACCTCATCCCGCTCTCCCCAGTCCCGGGCGCCGCGCCATGACCGGGCGGCTACAGATCAACGCAGACCGCACACTGTAAACATGTGTAGACACTTCTCGTCAACAGACTTGGCCACAGAAAGTCGCAAGATCGTCACAAGAAGCACCGGATCACGGGGGAGACAGGGGGTTCAGGCTGCCCTTGGGCTGGTCGAAAGGCACGCCGGGCGCTGTTTACACCCGCTGCTCACCCCGGCGACGGGTACCGCGCTGTTTACACATTGGCGGAAAGTTCAACGGCGCGGCGGTGAGGCGCGAAAACCATGCCCACACGGTTCGGCGCGGGTCGGGCAGCCGCAGCGAGTCGGCGAGCACGGAGGTTCGCCATGCCGGACCCTCGCGATAGCGGCCCGGCGCCACGAGGAGGCGTCGACCGAGCGCCAGCGAGTCGATCTAGGTCAGATCCAGCTCGCCGGCGTGCGCCGCACGCAGCAGGGCGTCCCAGCCCGCTGCCGTCAGGCTCAAAGCACCGGCAGTCGAATTCTTGGAGTCCCGCATCGCGGCGCCGTCAGCGGTGAAGGCGACCTCGACGCAGTCGTTGCCGCCGCCGGAATGGCTGGACTTGAACCAGTGGAGCTGCTCAGGGCGCATCGCGCAGGGTTTCCCTTCTCTGCCGTGGATGGAGGTCAATGGCTATTGGCGGTGGGCTCAGGGCAGAAACCCGGCCCGCCAGTCAGCGGCGGGGCGAAGGGGTTCCGGGGTCAGCTGGTAGAGCGCGTCACGCAATCCCGTGTAGAGACGGCCGACGGCAAGCGGTGCCAGGACCGCGGCCACCGTGTGATCATCAGGGCGAAGCAGGATCACGTCGTCGTGTTCGAGCCGCGGGTAGGGGAGCAGCTCAGCGGGCACGACTTGCGCCGGAAGGACAAGGTCGCCGGAATGGATGTCGGTCGGGGGAAGGGGCACGTACGGCCGCCGCAGCCGCGGCAGTGGTTGGGTGCGCTCGGCCGCCTCGCCGCGCGCAGCCCGCTGATGTTCGACGGCTGCGCCAAACCAGGGTTCGGACTGTGCTCGCCTCACCCGATCCGTCATCGTCGGCTCCCTCGCCGCCCCTCAACCCGCGACCGTCAACCTGGTGTTTCGTGTGCGCTCCCGATCCCACTTTAGTACATGAACTAAGGCACATGTACTAAAGATCATGGCCTATGGTTTCTGGTCCTTTAGTGCTTGATCGTTACGGCGTGCCACGCCCGCCCGCCACTGCCGCGTCCCGAGAGTTCGGGCGCCGGCTGCGGGCGCAGCGCGAGAAGCTCCACCTCACCCAGGAACGTCTCGCCCAGCGCGGCGAGATGTCCTACTCCACGATCAGCGACCTCGAACGCGGCCGGGCCAACCCAACTTTCGACGTCATCCTCAAGCTCGCGCAGCTGCTCGATACCGATCCTGGCGCACTGCTGTCCGGGCTGAAGCCCGACGACGCCTGAACCGCGACGCTGCCCCGCATGCCACCTTTTGTTGGGTTCGCCCGGCATGATCGAGTGCATGGGCAACTTCAGCACCGTGTACCTGGTCGAGGACCACACCGACGACGAGCCCGCCCCCTACACCCGCTACTGGCTGCACGTCTACACCAGCCGCGACAAGGCCAAAGCCGGAGTCGAGCACTACGCCCAGCGCGGTGGCCACGGGCCCGTCCGCTGGCAGGAGCACTCACCCAGCTCTTACGCTTACCGTGCGGACGGCGCGCGCGACCGGGAGTTGTACCGGATCGTCCCGCTGAACGTCCAACCCTGAGAATCGGCGTGGCGCGAGCCCGACCGACACCGGCATGAGTGTGTGGCCCTGGGGGACCCCAGGGCCACACACTCGTCTCAGCCGTGTGATCGCTGCGTCCGCACCATCGGGTCACCGCAGGTCGCCATGAACCTGGCTGGGGCTGACCATGAAGACGTGCCTGTCCCACCGCCGCCACTCCCGTTGGCGGCCGCGGTACCGGCTGCCACGCTGCCGGTACGAGACGACCTGCTCTACGAGACCAAGGTCGATGGCTGGCGGGTCTGCGTGCACGGCCCGGCGGGTGTGCTGCACTCCCGCCGGCCGAGCGACCTCACCGCCCGCTTCCCCGACATCCTTGCCGCGGTGCAGCGGCTGAAGGGCGGTGCGGTGCTCGACGGCGAACTGGTCGCCTACCGCCCCGGCGGGGGCCTGGAGTTCGTCCCCCTGACCTACAGCTCCCGCCGACGCGCCGCCGAGGGCGTGGCCCTGGTCTTCGTGGCCTTCGACCTGCTCGCCTGGCGCGGCCGCGACCAGCGCGGCCAGCCCCTGCACGTCCGCCGCGCCCGGTTGGCCGACCTGCTCGGCCAGCCGGGCGGCCCGGTCCAGCTGGTCGGCAGCACCGACGACCCCGCCACCGCCGCCCAGTGGATCAGCGCCGAGCAGGCCGCCGTCGGCATCGAGGGCGTTGTCGCCAAACCGACTGCGAGCACCTACCCCACCCGCGCCAAGGAGCGCTCCGGGTGGATCAAGGTCAAGTACAGCCAGACGGCCGAAGCCGTGGTCCTCGGCGTCCTCGGGCCCATCTCCGCGCCCACCGCTCTCGTGCTGGGCCAGGCCGACGACAACGGCACCCTCCACCCGATCGGCCTCTCAGCGCCGCTGTCCCGCCGCGCGCTGGCCAGCCTGGCTGGGCGCCTGCGCCCGATCGCCGGTACACCCCGCATCGGTGGTGGCCTCTTCGGCGGGGAGCCGCGTATCTACACGCCCGTGCAGCCCGACGTCGAGGTCGAGATCCACACCGACGCAACTCGTGACCTCGGCCGCTTCCGCCACCGCATCACCGTCACGAATGCGAAGGCTCCGTGAGGCAGAGGGCGCGGCGGGGCAGGGAACCAGGATCGGACGCAGCCGTTACGCCTTTTCGGGCTGGTCTGACCACGCCCTCCAGTACTCGTACTGATCGCGCACCGTCGCCAACTGATCAACTTCGGCGTCCTGGAAGGTGTCGACCAGATCATCGGTGGTTGCCTGCCGGCCCAGGCGCAGCACATAGATCAGCTCGCCACCACCCATATTGCGTGCCATGCCACTTGGGAACGCATCCTGCCGGGCGCCCTGCACTGCGATCACGACGCCTTCGGGCTCAAGCTGACGACGCAAGCGAACGAGCGCCTCGAACATGTCAGGCCCGGTGGCGGTATAGGGACCGCCGTAGCGCCCCATGCGGGTGAACAGTTCGATCCGATATGTCGGATGCGGGCCGTCGTAGCCATCCAGCCAGCCGCGAATACGCGCCCGCTCGCGCTGGTCGCCGTGCACAACCAGAACGTCTCGATCTACTCGCAGCTCCGGGTAGCCCGCCATAGCCTGATCCAACCAGGCCTTCGCTACTAGCAGGCGTCGCCGTCGGCGGATTTCTTGTGACGACAGCTGTAACGACAGCGACCACCTTGGAGGACTACACCTAATGCGTCCGAGGCGGCCACTCTGGATAGTCTTCTGGTCACTAGTTGCGCTTGCCCTATGGAGCACAGTTCTATTCCTGGACGGGACCGTCGTCATAGTTTGCTCCCTTGCTGCCTGTGGCGCGCTCGCGACGGCGGTGTGGCCTCCTAAATCCCAGTAAGCCGAATCCCTCGGTTTGCTGAACTGACCAGAACGCCTTTACCAGTTGCTTCGCAGTCGATCTCTCAGTAGGGGATCGACTGCGAAGTGCGTTTTGCCGGAAGCAGGACCTTCCCAGCCCAGCATGGGGCCACGCCGTGGTGACTCGCTACTACGAGGACCGCACGGCAAGCGACCACGGCTTCACCGCGTGTCAGCTTCATCGCCGAATGGCAACGAACAACTAGCCGGCCCAACCAAACCAACGCGATGTTCACGACGTCGCTGAACTACTCCACGTGGCCACCCGATCGAACCGCCTTGGTAAGCACGCGGTGGCGGGCCCTGCGTGCAGGCAATGGTCAGTCCTGCGGACGCCCCTCGCGATCCCAGGTGCTCGCGGCGACGACGATGCGGTCCCACAACCCGAACGGGCCGGACTCGGCGACCTGAGCGCGAACCTCGTGGGTGTGGACATCCATCCTCAGCACCAGGCGCACTGCGGCGCCGTCGCGCGTGTCGATGAACTCGTGCTCGTCGTGACCGCCGGCGACATGGCGCACGGCGTGCACCACGCTCGGCAACATGCATGCCAGCGCGCGGGGGAACCCGTGGTGTTCCACGGTGCGCAGGTAGATCGCCGGGCGCAGCGGTGCCTGGTCCAGCTCAGCGAGGTCCAGCGTCGGGAACTCGGTGCGCGGGTGGTCGAGTTGAGCGGTCATCAACGAGTCACCTCTGGCGGTCGGTGGTCAGGTTGACCAGTGCGTCGCGGACGCGGCGCATCGTGTCGGGATCGTTGGAGAACGTGGTGCCCGGGTCAGGCTCGTGCCATCGCGGGATCCGCCGGGCCGGCACGTCGAGCTGGCCGGAGACCCGCTTCGGCAGCTGGTTGTCGTAGCCGCTCACGAGTCGCGCCTCTGGCGCGCCTGCTCCCGCAGCTGCGCAGTGAGCTCGTCGTTGGCGGCGTCGTTGCCGGCGTCGGCGTTGGCGAGGAACAGCTCGGTGAGCGCGGCGGCCAGGTCTTCGGGCGTGCGGATCACGCGTTCGGTGCGGCGCTCCTGCGGCACGTCCTTGCCCATGCGTTCCGTCCTCGCCGGTGACTTTGGTGCGCGGCGCCCCTGACGAGGTCGGGGGCGCGTCAGGGGCGCCGCGAGTCTTTTCGTTCACGCCGGAAGCGGCACAGCTTGCGGGTTGGGGGAGATCCCACCGTGACCGCTTCCGGCGCTACTGTTGTGGCCAGACCCATTCCGACCACATGCGGAATCATGCCGGA
>NZ_QEQT01000074.1:0-76513 GCF_003311655.1 Prauserella sp. PE36
ATCAGCAGCACCGCGAGCACCGCGAACGCGGGGAAGACGAAGCCGTTCTCGAAGCCCTTGCCGGTGCGGAACCGCAGCCAGCTCGGCGGGCGCAGCTCGTACCACGTCTCGCCCGCGATCGGGAGCGGGAAGAGGAACGGACAACCGGACTCGGTGAGCGCGTCGCCGAGGCAGTGCGTGAAACAGCCCAGCGCCACCGCGATGCCGAGGAGCCCGGTGACGGCGTCGAGCTCGGCGAGCGCGTTGGGGTTGTTCTCGTAGACCCACCACACCACCGCGCCGCCCGAAACGGGCAGCAGCCAGTCGCCGAGTGCGTCCTCCGCCAGCAGCAGCCCGAACAGGACCACGCCCGCGACCGCCCACGGGCCACCGGCCTCGGTGCCCGCCGACGTGGCGAAGCCGAGCGCCACGGCGAACAGCAACGTGTGCGACAGGTGCCGGTGGGTGCCCTTGCCCCGCTCGTCGCGCGGCCCCTTGGTGACCGCGTAGAGCCAGGCCGATGCCTTGCGCAGCAACCACGACAGCCCGCCGGTGAGCGGGCCCAGCAGCTTCGAAGCCCGCGCTCCGGGATGGTCGAGATCCGGCAGGAGCGCGAAACCGGCCGTCGTCGCCGCGAACACCAGCACCTGCGCGAGCGTGGTGACCCCGGCGAAGGGGGCGACGGCGAGTCCGGCGCACCAGCCGGTGAGCGCGTGGGTACGACCCATCATGGGCGGGCGATCCTCCAGGGGACACGGGGGCGGTCTGGCCGTCGAACATCCTTTCGAACGAACCCCTCCCGTGTCCCGCGGACACGCCCTTGGCGGCCGACCCTACGAAAGTTGGGATTTTCGGTCAGGTTCACCTGGATGTGAAACGTTTGTGAGCCTCACGCAGATGCTCGGAGCATCGCGCTGGCGGGAGGTCGAGGCAGTTGAGCGGAAGACGTTCGTTGAAGCGGGCCGGCATCACGGGACTGATCGTCGCCGTGAGCACGTTGGGGTTCAGCGCCCCGCAGGCGCTGGCACAACCACCGGCACCGCCGCCACCCGGTGACGAGGAGATCCTCGACCAGGAGGATCTGACCCTCCTCGAACAGGCGAAGGACTCCGGGCGGTCGCAGGTCACCCTGCTGGTCGCGGCGCAGCGAGGGCGCGCCGACGCCGCGGCGGGTGAGCTGGAGTCGATCGGCGGTGTGGTCCGCTCGGCGAACGAGCAACTCGACTACCTCAAGGTCACCGTGCCCATCGGGCAGGCGGAGGTCGCTCCGAAGCTCAAGTCGGTGGACGCGGTCGACATCGACGGGCTCATCGCACGCGACGAGCCCGCTCCCGTCGGCGCGACCGACCCGTCGCCGCAGCCGGCGCCGGACGAGAACACGCCGAGGGTGAATCCCTATCTGCCCACCGGCGACACCAAGGCCGCGCAGTTCGGCAGGACCTTCCCGTTCTGGGACGGGCGGGGCACCACCGTCGCCGTGCTGGACTCCGGGGTCGACCTCGACCACCCGGCGCTCGCGCGGACCAGCACGGGCCAGCGCAAGATCGTCGACTGGTACACGGCCAATTCCCCCACATCGGGCGACGGAACGTGGGTGCCGATGTCGAGCGAGACCTACTCCGGCACGTTCACCGCGAACGGCAGGCAGTGGACCGCCCCCGAGGGCGCCTTCAGCTTCGGTGTGTTCTCCGAGGTCGCGGGCGATCTTGGCACCGCCGCGAGCGAGATCGGCGGGGACATCAACCGCGACGGCGACCGCTCCGACAGCTACGGCGTCCTGCAGGACACCGCGTCCAAGGAGGTCCGCGTCGACCTCGACGGCGACGGCGACTTCACCGACGAGAAGTCGATGATCGACTACAAGGTGCGCCAGGACGTCGGCTACTTCGGCGCGGACGATCCGGCCACGGGCGTCGTCGAGCGCGTGGCGTTCGTGGTGCAGACCGACAAGGCCGGCTACGTCAACGTCGGCGTCGCCGCTGCTGCGCACGGCTCCCACGTCGCCGGCATCGCGGCTGGCAACGACCTCTTCGGCGGCAACATGGACGGCGCCGCGCCCGGCGCGAAGCTGATGTCGGTGAAGGTGTGCCTCTCCACTCCGTCGTGCACGTCCAGCGGGCTCATCGACGGCGTGGTCTACGCGGCGGAGAACGGCGCCGACGTCGTGAACATCTCGATCGGCGGCCTGCCCGCGCTCAACGACGGCAACAACGCGCGGGCCGAGCTGTACAACCGCGTGATCGAGACCTACAACGTGCAGCTGTTCATCTCGGCGGGCAACAGCGGCGCCGGGGCGAACTCCGTCGGCGACCCGTCCGTGGCGACCGACGCGTTGAGCGTGGGCTCCTACATCACCGACGACACGTGGCTGTCGAACTACGGCTCCTCCTCGCCGGTCGCCGAGTCGCTGCACCCGTTCTCCTCACGCGGTCCTCGCGAGGACGGCGGGTTCAAGCCCGACCTCGTCGCGCCCGGCGCGGCGGTCTCGTCGATCCCGCGCTGGCAGCCGCCGGAGCCGGTGCCGGGCACCTACGAGCTGCCCGCCGGGTACGGCATGTTCAACGGCACGTCGATGGCGGCGCCGCAGGCGGCCGGCGCGGCCGCGCTGCTCGTGAGCGCCTACAAGGCACTGCACGGCGGCAAGCGCCCTCCGGTGACCGCACTTCGCTCCGCGCTGACGTCCACCTCGCGGTTCGTCGACGGCATCGACGCCAACGCGCAGGGCGCGGGGTTGATCGACACGCTGCGGGCTCTCACGGCACTCCGCGGCCCCGGCGTGCACGAGGTGACCACGTCGGTGCCGGTCAGCACCGTCCTCTCCGGACAGCTGCAGACTCCCAACACCGGTGTGGGCATCCACGACCGCGAGGGCGTGACGATCGGCAAGGCGTACACGCGGACCTACACACTCAAGCGCACGACGGGGCCGTCGACCCCCGTGAACTACCGCGTGAGCTGGGTCGGGAACGACGGCACGTTCTCCTCCGCCCGCTCGGTGCGGCTGCCGCTCGATCGGCCCGTCACGTTCGACGTCCGGGTGAACCCCCGCACCGCGGGCACGCATTCCGCGCTGCTGCGGCTGGACGACGTGCGCACCACGGGCATCGACGTGCAGACCATGAACACCGTGTTCGCGCCCTACGACCTCACTGCGGCCGACGGCTACGTGGTGGAGGCCTCCGGCACGATCCAGCGCAACCAGGCGAGGAGCGTGTTCGTCCGGGTTCCGGAGGGCACGAGCAACCTGCAGATCGAGATGGCGGCGGGCGGCCCCGAGCCGGGAACCGGCCAGGTGCGGTTCGTGCGCTACGACCCGACCGGCGTCCCGGTGGACCCGACGTCGTCGACGAACTGCTACAACCCCGACGCCGGTGCGGGCTGCCCGACGGGCTCGCCGACGAGCCGCGCGGTGACCGACCCCATGCCGGGCGTGTGGGAGATCGTGGTCGAAGCGCGGCGGACCTCCGACGCGGCCGAGGTGCCGTGGGCGCTGACCATCGCGGCGCAGGGCACGACGATCAGCCCGGACCCCGACGTCATCGCCCAGGCACGGCTCGGCACGCCCATCGACCGGGAGTACACCGTCACGAGCACGCTCGGCCAGTTCACCGGGCGGCTCACCGGCGGCCCGCTCGACAGCGCCCGCGTGGCCAGGCCGTCGGTCGCCGAGGGCGAGCTGCAGAGCTACGACATCGAGGTGACACCGGGGTCGACGGCGCTGACCGCGACGATCGGCAACACCTCCGACGGCGGCGCCGACCTCGACCTGTACGTCTACAACTGCACGAGCGGGACGTGCGCGCTGGCGAACTACAGCGCCGACGGCGACTCCGAGGAGTCGGTGACCATCCGCAACCCGGCGGCGGGGACGTGGCGCGTCGAGGTCGACGGCTACGCGGTGCCCTCGGGCTCCACGGAGTACGACTACCTCGACCTGTTCGCGAACCCGGCGTTCGGCACGATCGCGGTGACCGACACCGACGCGCCGAGGCCGACCGGCGCCACGTGGACGGTTCCCGGCACGGTCACGGCCACCGGGCAGCCCGCCGACGGCCGGGTCCTGCGCGGTCTCGTCACCGTTCGCACCCCGGACGACCTGCGGATCGGCAGCGGCGCCGTGCTCGTCGAGTCGGTGAGCGGGTGACCTGAGCGCCCGGATCGGGTAGACCCTTGCCATGGGGTCGAAACTCGACGAGTACCGGCGGAAACGGCGTGCCGGGCACACGCCGGAACCACTGCCGGAAGGCGACGTGGTGCCTCGTGGTGACGACGACACGTTCGTCATCCACGAGCACCACGCCAGCCGCCTGCACTGGGACGTCCGGCTCGAACGCGACGGCGTGCTGGTCTCGTGGGCCGTCCCGAAGGGGCTGCCCACGGAGCAGGGCACACTTCGGCTGGCCGTGCACACCGAGGACCATCCCCTCGAGTACGCCACGTTCTCCGGGGAGATCCCGAAGGGCGAGTACGGCGGCGGGGAGATGTTCATCTGGGACAGCGGCCGGTACGAGACGCTGAAGTGGTCCGACCGCGAGGTGTCGATCGTCCTGCACGGCGGCCGCGTCGAGGGCAAGTACGTCTTCTTCCGCAGTGGAGAGGACTGGCAGGTGATCCGCAAGGATCCGCCGCAGGACCCGGACTGGGAACCGCTGCCGGAGCTGCTGGCGCCGATGCTCGCCACCGCCGGCACCCTGCCGCCGGCCGAGGAGGACGACGACTGGGCGTACGAGTTCAAATGGGACGGCGTGCGCGCGCTCGCCCGCGTCGAGGGCGGCAGGGCGACCCTGTTCTCCCGGCGCGGCGGTGACATCACCGCCACCTACCCGGAGCTGCGCGGGCTCGGCGAGCAGCTCGGCAGCACGCAGGTGTGGCTGGACGGCGAGATCGTGGCGCTGCGCGACGGGCGGCCGAGCTTCAAGGCACTGCAGTCCCGCATGCACGCGAACGAACAGCGGGCGCGGCACCTTTCGAAGCAGCAGCCGGTGACCTACCTCGTGTTCGACCTGATGCACCTGGAGGGCCGTTCGTGCGTGCGGCTGCCGTACGCGCAGCGCAGGCAGCTGCTGGAGGAGCTGGAGCTGGGCGGGCCGCACTGGCAGCTGTCGCCGAGCTTCGCGGGCGAGGGCGCCGCCGTGGTGGAGGCAGCCGACGAGCAGCGCCTCGAGGGCGTGATCGCCAAGCGCACCGACTCGCCCTACGCGCCGGGCCAGCGCAGCACCGACTGGCTCAAGATCACCGACCTGCGCGCGCTCGACGCGGTGATCGGCGGCTGGCGGCCCGGCGAGGGCAAGCGCTCGGACACGTTCGGCTCCCTCATGCTCGGGCTGCCTGAGGACGGCGGGCTGCGCTACATCGGGCAGGTCGGCACCGGGTTCACCGACGACATGCTGCGCGACCTGCTGAAGCGCCTGCGCAGGCTCGAACGCAAGTCCTCCCCGTTCGCAGGCGAGATCCCGAGGGAACGCGCGAAGGGCGCCCGCTGGGTGCGGCCGACGTTGGTCGGCGAGGTCGTGTTCAAGGACTGGACGGAGGACGGCAGGCTGCGGGCACCCGCCTGGCGCGGGCTGCGACCGGACCTCGACCCGAAGGAGCTCGGCTCATGACCAGCCCGCTCGTGGAGGTGGACGGCCGCCGCATGCGGGTGTCCAATCTGGACAAGATCCTCTACCCGCACGTCGGCTTCACCAAGGGCGAGGTGCTCGACTACTACGCCCGCGTCGCCCCGGTGCTGCTGCCGCACGTCAAGGACCGGCCGCTGACGCTCAAGCGCTACCCCAACGGCGTGGAGGGCAAGTCGTTCTTCGAGAAGGACGTCTCCCGGCATGCGCCGGACTGGGTGCGCACGGTGTGCATCGAGACGCCCGGCAGCTCCCGTGGCTCCGACAAGGCCGACTACGCGCTGATCCAGGACCTGCCCACGCTCATGTGGGTGGCCAACCTCGCGAGCCTCGAACTGCACATTCCACAGTGGACCGTGGGACCGCGCGGCGCGAGGCGCAAACCGGACCTGCTCGTGTTCGACCTCGACCCCGGCGAGCCCGCGACGATCGTGGAGTGCTGCGAGGTCGCGCTGCGGCTACGGGACGAGCTCGCCGAGGACGGCATCGAGGCGCACCCCAAGACCAGCGGCTCCAAGGGCATGCAGCTGTACGCGCCGGTGCGCGTGCGCTCGGCGGAGCGGACCAGCGAGTACGCCAAGCAGCTCGCCGAGCGGCTCGAGCAGGCCATGCCCGAGCTGGTGGTGTCACGCATGGCGAAGAACCTGCGGCCGCACAAGGTGTTCATCGACTGGAGCCAGAACAACACGAAGAAGACCACCGTGGCGCCGTACTCGCTGCGCGCGCGGCCGTCACCGACCGTGTCGACCCCGCTGCTGTGGGACGAGGTCGCCGAGTGCGAGACCGCGGCAGACCTCGTGTTCACCGCCGACGAGGTGCTGGAGCGCGTCGAGGAGTACGGCGACCTGTTCGAGCCGCTGCTGGCCGAGGAGCGTCCTGGGCTGTGATGGCCGTTCGCCCTGGCCAACAAGTCGGGCGCTGCCGCACGGCATGGCCGACGTTATGCTCCTCCTCATGCCGAGGTCGGTCGATTCCGGGGGCAACGCGGAGAGCCGGCTCCGCCGCATCGAGGCGGTCACGGACAGCACCCTCGCCCATCTCGATCTGGAGCAGCTCCTGCCTGAGCTGCTCAAACGCACGCGAGACCTCCTCGATGCCGACACCGCCACCGTGCTGCTGCTCGACAGCGGCGGTGAGCATCTGGTGGCCTCCGCGTCCTCCGGCATCGAGGAGGAGGTGCGCCAGGGCGTCCGGATCCCGATCGGGGAGGGCTTCGCCGGGCACATCGCGGCCTCCCGTAAGCCACTGGTGATCCAGCAGGTCGACCCGACGACGGTGGTCAACCCGCTACTGTGGGAGAAGGGCATCCGCTCGCTCGCCGGTGTCCCGCTGCTCGCCGGTGGCGAAATGCTCGGCGTGCTGCACGTCGGCACGCTCGACTCGACGCCGTTCACCGAGGAGGACGTCGAGATCCTGCAGGTAGCGGGCGACCGGCTGGCGCTGGCGACCCGGACCGGGCTCACGCGCGGCGAGCGAGCCGCGGCGTCCGCGCTTCAGCGCACGCTCCTTCCGGCCCGGCTGCCCACCATCCCCGGTCTGCAGCTCTCCGCGAGATACGCGCCCGGCGAGGAGAGCGGCGTCAGCGGTGACTGGTACGACGTCTTCACCCTGCCCTCGGGCTGGCTGTGCGTCACGGTCGGCGATGTGGTCGGACGTGGGCTGCCCGCGGCGACCGTGATGACCAGGGTGCGCACGGCCACCCGCTCGTACGCGCTGGATTCGGACAGCCCCACCGAGGTGCTCGCCCGGCTCGACCGGCACATGCGCCACTTCGAGCCACAGACGATGGTGACGATGGCGTACGCGATGTGGGAGCCCTCGCTCAGCAGGCTGCACCTTTCGCTCGCCGGGCATCTCGCGCCGGTGCTGGCGCTGCCGGGCGAGCGGGGGGAACTGATCGACCTGCCGATCGATCCGCCGATCGGCATCGGCACGGCCCCCGTTCAGCGCCGCAGCGGCACGATCGACGTCCCGCAGGGCGCGACGGTGCTGTTCTACACCGACGGCCTCGTGGAGCGGCGGAACCGCACGCTCGACGACGGGCTGCGGCTCCTGTGCGAGGCAGTCACCACGGGTCCGACCGAGCAGCTGTGCTCGCGCGTGATGTCGCGGCTCGTCGGCACGAGCCCCACCGACGACGACATCGCCGTACTCGCCCTGCGCAGACAGGAGGCCGAGGAGCTGCGTGAGATCAGCTTCGACCTGGACGCGGTCCCCGAGGTGCTCGCCGACGTGCGCGCGACCCTGCGCCGCTGGCTGCCGTCGGCGGGCGCGTCGCCGGACGAGGTCGGGGACATGCTGGTGGTGGTCGGCGAGGCGTGCTCCAACGTCATCGAGCACGCGTACGGCCCGCTCGGCGGCACGCTTTCGCTGCGCTTCGAGGCGAGGGAAGGGGAGGTGATCGCCACCGTGGGCGACACCGGCCACTGGCGGTCACCCCGCGGCACCCATCGGGGGAAGGGAACGGAGCTCATGCGCCAGCTCAGCGACGACCTCAGGTTCGAACACGGACCGGGAGGAACCCTCGTGCACATCCGCAAGAACGTCACCGGCGGAGATCCAGCATGACGACGGCGAACATCGAGGTACTGTCCCCCGACACCGGCACGGTCGAGATCGCGATCACCGGCGAGGTGGACCTCTCCAACTGCGAGGTCATCCAGGACGACATCTTCGCCGCGATCAGCAACCACCTGGTGACCGTGCGGCTGGACCTCGCTGGCGTCACCTATCTCGACAGCGCGGGCCTGCGCATCCTGTTCGCGCTCGTGGAACGGCTCCGGCTGCTGCAGACGGAGTGCCAGATCATGGCGCCCTTCGGCTCCGCCAGCAGGCGGGTCATCGAACTCTCGGGCCTCGGCAGCCTGGTCGAACTCCGGCCCTGACGAACGGAAATCCGCTAGGACCCCGGCTCCGGAGCAAGAGAGCAACAAGGTACTCGGCGCCAGCTGGGTGGTCTTCCTGCTCGTGCTCATGATCGGCGGCGCCGGTGCGGGCGCGTTCGGGCTCGGCACACTGGCGCGGGACTCGGGACTGCTGGCCGACGACCCCGCGGTGCTGATCCCCGTCTCGGTCACCGGGATCGCGGTGGGCGGCCTGACGGGCATGGCCATCGCGGTCGGCCTCCGCGTGCTGCCCGGCCGGATCCGCGACGGCAAGCTCGCGGAGATGGCGCGGCTGATCCTCGTCTGCGTCGGCGCGACGGCACTCGGCGCGGTGGCGTACCTGGGCATCGTCGGCGGGCTCGTGCACCTGTTCGGGCTCGTGCTGCCGGAAGGGGTCACCGAGTTCCTCGCGGTCGTGCTCTCGATCTTCGGTCTGCCCGCCGCCGGGCCGGTGACCTACCACCTCTTCACCCTCGGCAAGCATCGCGAGCGGGCGAGCGCTCAGGAGTAGACCGGTGCGGCCACACCGGGTACGGCAACCGGCGCGGCGGCGCAGGACGCGACGGTGACGCCGTGCCTCCTCCGGAGGGCAAGCCGTTCCCTGTGGTGCGCGACGGACCGCCGCTGTCCTATGCGGACACCCTCGCGATGCTCGCGGCCGGCCCGACGGAAAGAGGAACGAGCACGCGGGCCCGGCACCGGGGTAGCGCCCGAGGCCGCGCCGTTCACGGTGACGGCGGGCAGCGTGGGCCGCGTGGTGGTGACGCTCTCCGTATCGCCGGGCCGGCTGTCCACTGTGGCCACCGGGCAGATCGCGTGCACGGCGGCCGGGGCCGCGCCGAGGTAGCGCTGCTCGGCTAGGGCAAGGGCCGCTTCGCGAGGTGCCCGCACTGGAACCGCCGTGAGATACCGTTCGGACATGCGCAGGAACACGCTTGTCACGGGCGTCGTCGCGATCGTCGTGGTGTGGATCTTGGTGGTCACCGTGTTGATCTCGCGCGAGCCCGAGACCGGCGCCGCCTCGCCCGCCGAGCTGCGCGACCGGCTCGAACGCGCGCTGACCGAGCGGGACGCCGACGAGTTCGGCCTGCTGCTGGGCGAGCCGGGCGAGCAGGCCGCCGACTTCGCCCAGACCTACGTCGACGAACTGCGCGGCACCACGGGACTGAGCGTCTCCCTGCGGCCGGACGTCACCGCCCCCCGCGTGGCGACCGTGAGCGGCACCCGTCAGGACGGCGGCCCGTTCTCCTACGACCTCAGCGTGAGTGAGACGGGCGGCCGCTGGCTCGTCGACCTCACCCCGCCGCTGTAGCGGATCCGCACGAAAGGGCTCCATGACCAAGATCTTCAACGACCCCTCCGACTTCGCGAGCGACATGCTCTCCGGGTTCGCGCGCGCGTTCCCCGGGTTCGTGCAGCGCGTGCCCGGCGGCGTCGTCAGGGCGACGCAGGCCACACCCGGCAAGGTCGCTGTGGTGGTCGGCGGCGGCAGCGGGCACTACCCGGCGTTCGCGGGCTGGGTGGGTCCCGGTCTCGCCGACGCCGCCGTGGTGGGCGACGTGTTCTCCTCGCCGTCCACGCAGCAGGTGGTGGCCGTCGCGACGGCGGCCGACGCCGGCGCGGGCGTGGTGCTCAGCTACGGCAACTACGCGGGCGACGTGCTGAACTTCGAGGCCGCCCGCACACAGCTCACCGAGGACGGCATCCCGGTGCGCTCGGTGGTGGTGAGCGACGACCTCGCGAGCGCGCCACGGGACGAGCGGTCCCTTCGCCGCGGCACTGCGGGAGACCTGGTGGTCGTCAAGATCGCCGGCGCCGCGGCCGAGGCCGGATACGACCTGGAGGGCGTGGTCCGCGTCGCCGAACGCACCAACGCGGGAACGGTGTCGCTCGGCATCGCCTTCGAGGGGCCGACGCCACCCGGCTCCCGCGGCCCGCTGTTCACCGTGCGCGACGGCCGGATGGGCGTCGGCCTCGGCATCCACGGAGAGCCGGGGGTGTCGGAGGAGCCGCTGCTGGGCGCGCGCGAGCTGGCGGGGCTGCTCGTCGGGCGGGTCCTCGCCGAACGCCCCGATGGCGCTCGGCGGGCGACCGTGCTGCTCAACGGCATGGGCGCCACCAAGTACGAGGAACTGTTCGTGCTGTGGAACGAGGTCGTGCCGACACTGGAGGCCGAGGGTGTCGAGATCGTCGAGCCCGAGGTCGGCGAGCTCATCACGAGCCTCGACATGGCCGGTCTTTCGCTCACGATCACGTGGCTCGACGACGAGCTGGAGGCGCTGTGGGGCGCGCCCGCGCAGAGCCCCGCCTACCGCAAGGGCCCCGCCGAGGCCGCTCCACTCACGCCGAGGCCCGTGCCCGAGGTCGCCGAGCGCGCCATCCCGGAGTCGAGCGAGGCGTCGCGGCGCGTCGCCAAGCTGGTGCACGCGGCGTTCGAGACCGCGGCGGCCGCACTCGCCGAGGCCGAGCCGGAGCTGGGCGAGCTCGACTCGGTGGCGGGCAACGGCGACCACGGGCGCGTGATGGCCAGGGGCGCCCGCGCGGCGGCGGCGGCCGCGCGCCGGGCCGTCGAAGCCGGGGCCGGCACGGCCACGACGTTGCTGTTCGCCGCCGACGCCTGGAGCGACCGGGCGGGCGGCTCCTCCGGCGCGCTGTGGGGCGCGGGCCTGCGCGCGGCCGCGCGGGTGCTCTCCGACACCGACCCGCCCGCGAACGCCGTGCAGGCCGCGTGCCGCTCCGCGCTCGACGCCGTGACGGCCTACGGCAACGCCCGCGTCGGCGACAAGACCGTGGTGGACGCGTTCCTGCCGTTCACCGAGAGCCTGGAGGCCGACCTCGCCGCCGAGCTGCCGCTCGGCCCGGCGTGGGTCAACGCCTCGGCCGTCGCCGCGAGGGCAGCCGAGGCGACGGCATCGCTGAGTCCCCGGCTCGGTCGTGCTCGCCCGCTGGCAGCGCGCAGCCTGGGCCACCGCGATCCGGGCGCGGTCTCGTTCGCCGTGGTGGTCACCGCGATCGCGGAGCACGTCGCATGAACACCGCGCGCAGGGCCACGGTGCTGCGGGCGGCGGAGCTGTACTACAGCGAGCACCTCACGATGGAGGCGATCGCGCAGGAGCTCGGCTGTTCGCGCGCGACCGTGTCCCGCCTCGTCGGCGAGGCCCGCACGGCCGGGCTCGTGGAGATCACCGTGCATCGCAGCGGCCGCGCGGCGAGCACACTGGAGCGCCTCATCGCCGACCGCTACGGCGTGGAGGCCACCGTGATCGCGCCGCCGGAGCGGGCGACCGAGGGCGAGCGGCTGCTGCACGTCGCGACACAGGCCGCCGCGAAGCTGCGGCTCACGCTCTCGCCCGACACCACGATCGCGGTGACGTGGGGCATCACCATCGCAACGCTCGCCCGCAACCTCACCCCCGGTGTGGTCCCCGGCCTGCAGGTGGTGCAGATGAGCGGGTCGGGCAACACGTTCTCCTCCGGCGCCGAGTACGCCTCGGGGGTGTTCGACCGTTTCGGCGCGGTGCTCGGCGCCCGCGTGCACCACTTCCCCGTGCCCGCGTTCTTCGACTCGGCCGCCACGCGGGCGGCGCTGTGGGCCGAGCACAGCGTCCAGCGCATCCTGCGCCTGCAGCAGCGGGCCGACGTCGCGCTGTTCTCCGTCGGCGCGCTCGGCGGTGGCATCCCCGGTCACCTCTACCGGGCCGGCTACCTCGACCGCGACGACCTGCGCTCGCTCACCGAGCAGGGTGTGGTGGGCGATCTCGGGACGGTGTTCCTGCACGCGACCGGGTCGAGCACCGACATCGCGATGAACCAGCGCTCCAGCGGACTGCCGATCGAGACGCTGCGTCGCATCCCCCGCCGCCTCTGCGTCGCGCTCGGCGAGGCCAAGGCCCCGGTGCTGCGAGCCGCGCTGCTCGCGGGCGCCGTCACCGAGCTGATCGTCGACACGAAGGCCGCCGAACCCCTCGTCGACTGAACGCATTCTCACCGGTACCCCCTTCTGGATCGAAACGGCTGGACGCACCGCGTCCAATGGCTGCAACTCCGTTCATGGACACTGGGCCGTTTCGGTTACGCGTGCTTAGCATCGCCGCAATCTTCAGCGCGTGTCAGGAGTGTGTCGACGTGGACGCCACCCAGCAGTCCCCAGTTGAGCGCTCGGCGATCAGAAAGGTCGCCGTGCGGCTCGTGCCCTTCGTGGCACTCATGTTCTTCATCAACTACCTCGACCGGACCGCGATCTCGTTCGCGGGCCCGAACGGGATGAACGACGATCTCGGGCTCACCGCCGCCCAGTACGGCTTCGCCTCCGGGGTCTTCTTCATCGGTTACATCCTGCTCGAGGTTCCGAGCAACATCGCACTGCACCGCTTCGGCGCCCGCAAGTGGCTCGCGCGGATCATGGTGTCGTGGGGCGTCGTCTCGCTGCTGTTCACCTGGGTGGACAGCGTCGGCGGCCTCTACACGCTGCGCCTGCTGCTCGGCATCGCCGAGGCCGGGTTCTTCCCCGGCGCGATCCTGTTCCTGTCGCTGTGGGTGCCGGCGCGGCACCGGAGCAAGATCCTCGCGCTGTTCTACCTCGCGCAGCCGCTCACCACGGTCATCGGCGCCCCGCTCGCGGGCGCGCTCATCGAGCAGCACGGCGTGTTCGGCCTCGAAGGCTGGCGCTTCATGTTCCTGTGCGTCTCGGTGCCCGCGATCGTCGTCGGCATCGCGACCTGGTTCTACCTGAGCGACCGGCCCGCCGACGCGAAATGGCTGACGCAGGCCGAAAAGGACTGGCTCACCGCCGAGCTGGAGGGTGAGGCGAAGAACAAGACGGGCGCAACCTCCCACAAGGGCGGCATCATGGCCGCGCTGCGCAGCGGTCGCGTGTGGACGCTCGCGCTCATCTACTTCGGCTTCATCTACGGCCTCTACGCGCTCGCGTTCTTCCTGCCGACGATCATCAGCGGCTTCGAGGAGGGCTTCGGCACCACGTTCACGGTGCTCGAGAAGGGCCTCATCACCGCGATCCCGTACGTGCCCGCGGCGATCGTGCTGTACCTGTGGTCGCGGGACGCGACCAGGCGCGGCCTGCAGACGTGGCACATCGCGCTGCCCGCGCTCGTCGGCGGCGTGAGCGTCCCGATCGCGCTGTTCATGGGCTCGCCCGCGGCGACGATCGTGGTCATCACCATCACCGCGTGCGCCATCTTCGCGGCACTGCCCAACTTCTGGACCGTGCCCGCGCAGTTCCTCACCGGTGCGGCCGCCGCGGTGGGCATCGCGCTCATCAACACGTTCGGCAACATCGCCGGGTTCGCCGCCGGGTACGTCACCGGATTCCTCAACGACGCCACGGGCTCCTACGTCGTGCCCATGTTCGTCGTCGGCGGGCTGATGGTGCTCTCCGCGGTGCTGATGGTGGCGCTGGCCAAGCGCGGCCGCGCGCAGACCGGTGACCTCGACGAGAGAGCGGTGACCAAGGCATGACCAGGCTGTACAACGACCCTGCGGAGTTCGCGGGCGAGGTGCTCGACGGCTTCGTCGCGGCACACCAGCGGTGGGTCCGGCGCGTGCCGGGCGGCGTGGTCCGCAACACGGCCAAGACGCCGGGGCAGGTCGCGGTGCTCGTCGGCGGCGGCTCCGGCCACTACCCGGCGTTCACCGGGCTCGTCGGCCAGGGTCTCGCCCACGGCGCGGTGTCGGGCAACATCTTCGCCTCGCCCTCCGCGCAGCAGGCGTGCTCGGTGGCGAGGGCCGCCGAGAGCGGCGGCGGCGTGCTGCTGCTGTTCGGCAACTACGCGGGCGACGTGCTCCACTTCGGACACGCGGCGGAGATCCTGACCCAGCAGGGCATACCCACGAAGGCGTTCGCGGTCACCGACGACGTGTCGAGCGCGCCCGCCGACCAGACCGCAAAGCGGCGCGGCGTCGCGGGCGACCTCACCGTGTTCAAGGCCGCCGCCGCGGCCGCCGAGGCTGGGCTGGACCTCGACGAGGTGTACCGCGTCGCCGAGCGCGCCAACGACCGCACCCGCTCGCTCGGCGTCGCGTTCTCCGGCTGCACACTGCCGGGCGCCGACGCGCCACTGTTCACGGTCCCCGAGGGGAAGATGGCCGTGGGCATGGGCATCCACGGCGAACCCGGCATCGGCGAGGCCGACGTGCCGAGCGCCGACGGGCTGGCCGAGCTGTTCGTGCGGACACTGCTCGCCGACCTGCCCTCCGACATCACCGACGTGCGCGGGCAGCGGGCCGGCGTGATCCTCAACGGGCTCGGCACCGTGAAGCACGAGGAGCTGTTCGTCGTCTACCGGCGCGTGGCGCAGCTGCTCGCCGAGGCGGGCGTCGAGGTGGTGGACCCCGAGGTCGGCGAGTTCGTCACGAGCTTCGACCTCGCCGGTGCCTCGCTGACCCTGTTCTGGCTGGACGAGGAGCTGGAGCGGTACTGGACGGCCCCCGCCGACGCGCCCGCGTTCCGCAAGGGCTCGCTCACCCCGGCACCGCCCGCGCCTGAGGACCTCGCCGTGGAGTCGGCCGAGCAGACCGTGCCCGAGGCGAGCGAGGAGTCGCGGGAGGCCGCACGCGTGGTGTTCACCGCGCTGGAGGCCGTACGCAAGGTGATCGACGGCAACGCCGACGAGCTGGGCCGGATCGACGCGGTCGCGGGCGACGGCGACCACGGCATCGGTATGCAGCGCGGAGCGGTCGCCGCCGTGGACGCCGCGCGGGAGGCGCTGCGGCTCGGCGCCGGTGCGGGCACGCTGCTCGCGCTCGCGGGCGACGCGTGGGCCGACAAGGCAGGCGGCACGTCAGGCGCGCTGTGGGGCCTGCTGCTGCGGTCCATCGCGAACACGCTGGGGGACAAGGAGAAGCCCACCGCCGCGACCGTGAGCGAGGGCGTCGCGGCCGGGCTGGAGAACGTGCTCAGGGTCGGCGGGGCGCGGGTCGGCGACAAGACTCTGGTCGACGTGCTGGCGCCCTTCGCCGAGACGCTCGCGACAGCGGTCGGCGAGTCGAGGGGACTCACCGAGGCGTGGGGCCGTGCGGCCGAGCAGGCCGACGCCGCCGCGAAGGCGACGGCGGACCTGGTTCCGAAGATCGGCAGGGCCAGGCCGCTCGCCGAGAAGAGCGTGGGAACGCCCGATGCGGGCGCGGTGTCGCTGGCGTTGATCACCGACGTCGTGCACGGCGTGCTCGCCGATAGGAAAGGTGTGTGATGGCTGGGATGGCTCAGAAGTGGCGCATCGTGGTCGGGTCGGACGACGCCGGCTTCGACTACAAGGAGGCGTTGAGGGCGGACCTGGAGGCGAGTGAGCTCGTCGAGTCCGTTGTGGACGTGGGAGTCGACGCGGAGGGGCACACCCCGTACCCGACCGTCGCGGTCACCGCGGCCGAGCTGATCGCCAAGGGCGAGGCCGACCGGGCCCTGCTCGTGTGCGGCACCGGCCTCGGCGTGGCGATCTCGGCCAACAAGGTGCCCGGCATCCGCGCCGTCACCGCGCACGACAGCTTCTCCGTCGAGCGTTCCGTGCTGAGCAACAACGCTCAGGTGCTCACGTTCGGCCAGCGCGTGATCGGCCTGGAGCTGGCCCGCAGGCTCGCCCGCGAGTGGCTCACCTACACCTTCGACGAGAACTCAGCGTCAGCCAAGAAGGTGCAGGTGCTCACCGACTACGAGAGCGTGGGTTCGTGCTGAGCCTTGGCATCAGCCTGAAGCTGTACTTCTCCCACGCCAGGACACTGGCGTGGAGCAGGGACGTGGCCGCGCTCGCCGGCCACGAGGCGATCGAGGGCGGGCACGCCGAGCTGTTCGTGCTCCCCTCGTTCCCCAGCATCCCGGCGGTGGCCGAGATCTTCGCGGGCACGCCGGTGCGGGTGGGCGCCCAGGACCTGTGCGCCGACGACAGCGGCGCGTTCACCGGCGAGGTGGGTGGGCCGCTGCTGCGCGAGCTCGGCTGCGCCTACGCCGAGGTGGGCCACGCCGAACGGCGACGCCTCTACGGCGAGGACGACGCGACCGTCGCCCGCAAGACGGCGGCGGCGCTACGCAACGAGCTGGTGCCGGTGCTGTGCGTCGGCGAGCCCGGCCGCGTGCCCGCCGCGGACGCCGCCGCAGCGTGCGTCGCCGAGGTGGAGTCCGCGCTCGGCGGCTCGGCGGGCCCGGTGGTGGTGGCCTACGAGCCGCACTGGGCGATCGGCGCCGAGGAGCCCGCGCCGGAGTCGCACATCGCCGAGGTGTGCGGCACGCTCAAGGACAGCCTCGGCGTCCGCGTGATCTACGGCGGCAGCGCCGGGCCGGGCCTGCTGACGCGGCTCGGCAGGTCGGTCGACGGCCTGTTCCTCGGCCGGTTCGCGCACGACCCCGCCGCCGTGGGGAAGATCCTGGACGAGGCGCTGACACTGGCGAAGGGATCCTGATGGCCATCGGACTGAGCACCTACGCGTTCTTCTGGCGCATCTCCGACCGCGCCGAGAAGCCGCTGACGCTCGCGCAGCAGCTCGAGCAGACCAGGGAGCTCGGCGCGGACGTCTTCCAGATCTGCGACCACGCCCCGGTCGAGCGGCTGTCCACAGTGGAGCTGCGGGAACTGCGTTCGGTGGCCCGCGACCTCGGCGTGACCCTCGAACTCGGCACCCGGGGCGTGCGGCCGGAGCACCTGAAGCGTTACCTCGACCTCGCCGAGGCGCTGGACGTGACGCTCGTGCGCAGCATGCTGTACTCCGCCACCGACCGGCCGACGCTCGCCGAGGCCGCCGAGTGGCTGCGCGAAACCGTGCCCGGCTACGCGGAGCGCGGTGTGACGCTCGCGCTGGAGACCTACGAGCAGGTGGCCTCGGCCGACCTCGTGGACGTGGTGGAGGCCGTCGGCAGTGACCACCTCGGCATCTGCCTCGACCCCGCCAACTGCGTGGCCAACCTGGAGCACCCCAGGCAGGTCGTGGAGACCACCGCCCGTCACGTGGCCAACCTCCACGTCAAGGACTTCGACTTCGCCCGGCAGGCGGGCTGGGTCGGGTTCACGCTCTCGGGCTGCAGGCTCGGCGAGGGGCGCCTCGACTACGGCGCCATGATCGAGCGGGTCAAGCCCGCCGAGAAGAACATCAACCAGATCGTGGAGCACTGGCTTCCGCTGCAGGACGACTTCGAGACGACCTGCCGGCTGGAGGACGAGTGGACGCGGCACAGTGTGGAATTCCTAAGGAGCAACTCATGACCACGGTCACCGTTGTCGGCGCCGGCGGCAAGATGGGCCAGCGCGTCTCCAACAACCTCGCGAAGAGCGACTACCGGGTGCTCTACAGCGAGAACTCGCCCAAGGGGCAGGAACTGCTGCGGAGCCAGGATCGCGAGCTCACCGACTCGGCCGAGGCCGCGCGCGAGAGCGACGTCGTGATCCTCGCAGTGCCGGACGTCGTGCTGGGCAAGGTTTCCGAGGCGCTCGTGCCGGAGCTGAAGCCGGGCGCGATCGTGCTGACCCTGGACCCGGCGGCGGCGTACGCGGGCCTGCTGCACAAGCGCGACGACATCGAGTACGCCGTGGCACACCCGTGCCACCCTTCGGTGTTCCTCGAGCGCACCACGAAGGAGGAGTACGCAGACACGTTCGGCGGCATCGCGGCGCCGCAGGAGGTGGTCGCCGCGTTCGAGTCGGACAACGAGACCGCGCGCAAGCTCGCCGACGACGTCATTCGCGTGATGTACGCGCCCGTGGTGGACGTCCACTGGGTGACCGTGAAGCAGCTCGCGGTGCTGGAGCCCACGCTGGTGGAGACGGTGGCCTGCATGGTGGGCTCGCTGCTCAACGAGGCCCTGCACGAGACGGTGCACACCGTCGGCGTCCCCGAGTCCGCCGCGCGCGCGATGCTGCTCGGCCACGTGCAGGTGGCGCTCACCAACACCCTGCGCGGGTCGAACCCGTTCTCCGACGCGTGCCTCATCGCGATGGACTACGGGCGCGAGACGATCGTCAAGGACGACTGGAAGAAGATCTTCGACGACAGCGAGCTCGACAAGGTGATCGCGCGGATGCTCAAGATCGACGCGGTGAAGCGCTCCTGACCCACAATGGGGCCATGCGCTATCTCCGGCTCGGCCCCGGCGACCGGCTGCCCGTCCTCGGTCAGGGCACCTGGCACATGGGTGAACGCGGACGTGACCGGGAGGCCGAGGTCGAGGCCCTGCGAGCGGGCCTCGACCTCGGCCTCACCCTCATCGACACCGCGGAGATGTACGGCGACGGCGGGGCCGAGGAGGTCGTCGCCGAGGCGATCGCGGGCCGCCGCGACGAGACGTTCCTGGTGAGCAAGGTCCTGCCGCACAACGCGAGCCTGCGCGGCACGATCGAGGCGTGCGAGCGCAGCCTTCGCCGCCTCGGCACCGACCGGCTCGACCTGTACCTGCTGCACTGGCGCGGCGGGCACCCGCTGGCGGAGACGCTGCGGGCGCTGGAGCGGCTTCGCGCGGACGGCAAGATCCGGCACTTCGGGGTCAGCAACTTCGACCGCGAGGACCTGCGTGAGACGTGGCGGACGCCGTGCGGCGAGCAGGTGGTGACCGACCAGGTGCTCTACAACCTCACGCGGCGTGGCCCGGAGTTCGACCTGCTGCCGTGGTGCCGGGAGCGGGGGGTGGCGGTGATGGCGTACTCGCCGATCGAGCAGGGCAGGCTGTTGCGTGACCGGGTGCTCGCCGAGGTCGCGGAGCGGCACGGCGCGACGCCCGCGCAGATCGCGATCGCGTGGGTGCTCCACCAGCCGGGGGTGTGCGCGATCCCGAAGGCGGCGACCCGCGAGCACGTGGAGCAGAACGCGGCGGCCCTCGAGGTGCGCCTCACGCAGGAGGACCTCTCGGCCCTGGACACCCGCTTCCCCCCACCGACCCGCCCGGAACCCCTCGAAGTGCTGTAGCCCATCTGCAGTGAAGGCCACCATGCCTGCGCCCAACGCAGTGAAGGTGGCCTTCACTGCGGATGGGTCGGATGGCGAGCCCGAGCTCATCGACGGCCGTCGCGATGAGTTCTTCCTGTCGGTGGGGTCTGTCAGGATGAGGACCTCGATGCAGCGAAAGGGCACGGCCATGCCGCACACCAAGGTGGACGACGAGTTCCTGCGCCAGGCGGATCCGTTCCGGCGGGAGCTGCTCGCGCACTGCTACCGCATGCTCGGCTCGGCACACGACGCCGAGGATCTGGTGCAGGAGACGTACCTGCGCGCCTGGCGGGCCTACGACAGGTTCGAGGGCCGCTCGTCGCTGCGCACCTGGCTGCACCGCATCGCCACCACGGCGTGCCTGACGGCGCTGGAGAGCAGGAGCAAACGCCCCATGCCCACCGGGCTCGGCGGCGGCAGCGCCGATCCCGGCGACGACCTCGCCGACCGGCCGGAGGTTCCGTGGTTGGAGCCGATCCCCGACGCGCTGGCGGGCACCGCGCAGAGCGACCCCGCCACGATCGTCACCGAGCGGGAGAGCATCCGCCTCGCACTCGTCGCGGCGCTGCAGCACCTGCCACCCCGGCAGCGGGCGGTCCTGATCCTGCGCGACGTGCTCAAGTGGCGGGCGGCCGAGGTCGCCGAGGCCGTCGGCGTCACCACCACGGCCGTCAACAGCATCCTGCAGCGGGCCCGCGCCCAGCTCGCGCAGGCGTCACCGACTCCGGACGACGTCGAGGAGCCGGCCGCGGCGGAGCAACGCGAGCTGCTCGAGAAGTACGTCGACGCGTTCGAGCGCAAGGACGTCACCGCGCTCGTCGAGCTGTTCACCGCCGACATCGTGTGGGAGATGCCGCCCTTCGCGTCCTGGTATTCCGGCGCCACCGACGTGGGCACGCACCTGGCCGAGCGCTGCCCGGCCCGCCCGGGTGGCGTGCTCATGGTGCCGGTCGAGGCCAACGGGCAGCCCGCGTTCGCCCAGTACCTGCGGGACCCCGAGAGCGGTGACTTCCGCGCCTTCACGCTGCAGGTGCTCACGCTGACCCGCGGCGGGATCAGCCACGTCGCCAACTTCATGGACACGCGGCTGTTCGAGCTGTTCGGCCTGCCGCTCACGCACCCGTCAGCCGGGGTCTCGGCCGAGGAAGGCCAACAGCCGGTCGCAGGGGCCGGCCAGCGGTGAGACCGCGACCGGCGCGGCGAACCGCGCGGGCCGGTCGGCACCGCTGACGAACAGCGGCGAGAGCTCCAGCAGCTCGCGCGCGAGGGCTCGCGGGATGGGCCGGTTCGTTTCGCAGGCGCGGGCGACGTCCCAACCATGCACGGCGACCTCGATTGCACCGGCACCCGCGACGAGGTCGCCGGGCAGCGGACTGCCCGCGACGGAGATCGTGCCCGCGCCCCCGGTGGCGGTCCACTCACCCATGAGGTGACAGGCCCGCTCGCGCAGCGCGCCCACGAGGTCGGCAGGGTCGGCTCGGCCGGGCGGATCGAGCGCGACGACGCCGAGGTCCGCGGCCTCGGACAACGCGAGCAGCGAGTCGTCCAGGTGCCCGAGCAGGTCGCCGAGGTCCCAGAGCCGGCACGGTGTCGCCCGGGACAGCGCCTCGAGGCTGACCAGGCGCAGGCTCCCGAGTGTGTAGCCGATCGCCCGTTCGAGCAGGTCCAACCCGTCGCCCATCGCCCACCTCCGTCAGGAGTACAGACAGACGGAACCGCGCAAACTCATCGCGAGTCCCCCGCTCCCGACCGCGAGTCCCCCGCTCCCGACGGCGAGTCGCCCGTTCCCGACGGCGGCTAGAGCCCGAGGTTCAGCTCCGGAATCCGGTCCGCATACCGGGCGACCAGCTCCGCGTTGCGCTCGTCGCCACCAGGCACGTTCGCGCTCGTCCACAGCGGCAGCACCACGCCCCTTTCCTCGGCGAGCCCGTCGAGAGCCGCGAGCAACGCCGACCACAGGTACGCGCCGAGGATCGTCGACACCGCCGCCGTCCGAGGTGAGGCAGCCGGATGCACCACGTCGCCCGGCGGCACCCCGGTGTCGAGCACCACCGTCGCGTGGTCGGAGAGCCGCGTGCCGGACCGGTCGCTCGCCTGTGCCGATGCCGCCAGCGACGTCACCGCGATCACCGGGACGCCTCTCGCCAGCGCCGTCTGCGCGATCTCCACCGGGTATGGGTTGCGTCCGCTCGTCGAGAACACGACCACCACGTCGGCGGGCGTCGGCGCCGTCGCCTCGATCAACGCCCGCCCGCGCCCCGGCTCCCGCTCCGCGCCCGAGCTGCGCAGCGCCCCCATCAGCGGCAGCACCTGCGGATCCCACAGCGGCCGGACCGCGGCGAGCCCGCCCGCGCGGTAGAACGTCTCGCACACCATCGCCAGGGAATGCCCGGCACCGGCGGCGTAGACGAGGCCGTCGCCCGCCACGGCTTCGAGCACCAGGGTCGCCGCCCGTTCGATGTCCCCGTGCTGCGCGTCGAGCCCGTCGAGCAGCGCGCGAACGTCCTCCCGCATGCTGGCGCCTCCTTCGATCGCCTGGCCACGCTAGAGCTCGCCGACGCCATTCGTCGAGACCAATTCGGATCTTGACCACCGTCCGCGAACCACTCTAGGTTCCTAGATAGGACGTCCTATGTCTAGTTCCTCTCCCCGCAGCAAGGAGGCTGTCGATGCCCGCCGTATCCCGCCGCACCGCCCTCTCCCTCGCCGGAGCCACCGTGGCCGGCCTCGCGCTTGCACCATCCGCCACCGCGGCGACCCGCGCCGCGTCGGTGCCGTTCACGTCGGGCACCGAGGGCTACCACACCTTTCGCATCCCCGCGCTCGTCCGCACGACCTCCGGCGAACTGCTCGCGTTCGCGGAGGGACGCGTCGAGTCGGCAGGCGACACCGGTGCGATCGAGGTGGTGCTGCGCCGCTCCGCCGACGGCGGGCGCACGTGGGGGCCGCTCTCCGTGGTGTCGAGCAATGGCGACGCCACCGCGGGCAACCCGGCCCCGGTCGTGCTGAGCAATGGCGAGATCGTCCTGCTCACCACCCGCAACGGCCGCGTGACCGAACGGGAGATCATGGAGGGCACGGTGTCCGAAGAGGACACCAGAAGGGTGTTCGTGCAACGCAGCACCGATGACGGGCACACGTTCTCCCCGGCGAGGGAGATCACGGCGGAGGCGAAGGAACCCGGCTGGCGCTGGTACGCCACCGGCCCCTGCCACGCCATCCAGCTGCGGCACGGCAAGCACGTGGGCCGCATCGTGGTGCCCGCCAACCACTCCGCCTCGCCGCAGGCGGGCTCACCCGACACCGGGGCCGAGGCGAAGTACTACGGCGGGCACTGCCTGCTCAGCGACGACGGCGGGCACACGTGGCGCATCGGCTTCACCGACACCCGCACCGACGGCTGGATCGCCGCCAACGAGACCACCGTGGCCGAGCTACCCGACGGCAGGCTGTACTTCAACAGCCGCGACCAGGGCGAATCGCCCGCACATCGCCTCGACGCCTACAGCAGCGACGGCGGCGAGACGCTCGACGCGCCCTACCGCGAGCAGCCCGGGCTCGCGGGCCCTCGCGTGCAGGGCAGCGTGTTGCAGACGTCCAGGGGTGACGTGCTGCTGTTCGCCGGACCGTCCGATCCGGACGCTCGTCGCGCGATGAGTGTCCGGGTCAGCGACGACCGGGGCCGCACGTGGCGGACGGCGCATACCGTGTCCGACGCGCCCGCCGCGTACTCCGATCTGGTGCAGCTCGACGCGCGCACCGTCGGCCTGCTCTACGAGACCGGGATCGGCGGCAGCTACGAGACGATCGCCTTCGAGCGGCTGCCGATCCCGCTTCCCTGACGCTCAGCTCGGCGCGTTCCCGAACTTCTCCGCCCCGTGCACGGCGCGGCCCGCGACGAACGTCGCCAGCACGCCGATGTCGCCGATCCGCTCGCTGGGCACGGTGGTGGGGTCGTCATCGAGGAGCACCATGTCCGCGAACGCTCCCGCCGCGAGGTGGCCTCGCTCGTGCTCCTGACCGGCCGCGTAGGCGGAGTGGAGGGTGTATGCCCGCAGCGCCTCCTCGGCGTCCACCCGCTCGTCGGCGCTCAGGACCGCACCGGCCTTGGTGGTGCGCTCGACCATCGAGCGGATACCGAGCAGCGGTGCTCCGGCCGAAACGCACGGCCGGTCGGAGCTGCCGGGCACCCGCAGCCCGTCGTCCACAAAGGACTTGTGCCGGTAGAGCCACGGCACCCGGTCCTCGCCGATCGCCTCGGCCATCGTGTCGCCGATCTCGTACAGGAACCGGGCCTGCGGCACCGGGACGACGTCGAGCGCGGCCATCCTCGCGAGCTGCTCGGGACGCACCATCGCGGCGTGCTCGATGCGGTGCCGCACGCCGGGCCTCGGCAGCACGCGCTGGGCCTCCTCGAAGGTGTCGAGCGTGAGGTCGATCGCGCGGTCCCCGATCGCGTGCGCGGCGATGCGCCAGCCACCCTTGTGCGCGGCGAGCATGCGTTCGCGCAGCACGTCGGGGTCGTCGCCGAGCACGCCCAGCCCGCCGTGCCCGCAGAACGGCTCCGTGACCGCGGCGGTGCGGCTCGACAGCGCGCCGTCGGTGAAGATCTTCATCGGCCCGATGCGCAGGAAGTCGTCGCCGAAACCCGTGCGCAGACCCAGATCGAGGCCGAAGGCGTCGCCGTGCAGCGGGTGCAGCACCTCGCTGGCGGGCATGAGCTCCACCCGCAGCGGCAGGAGCCCGCGCTGTCGCGCCACCTGGTAGGCCGCGGCCTCCGCCGGGCTGTGCCCGATCCAGCCACCACCGATCCCGGCCTCGGTGACGTGGGTGAGGCCCTCGGCGACGTAGACGCGCGCCGCCCGGTCGATAGCCTCCACCAACTCCTCGACGGGGTACGGCTTCACGAGCGCGTCGACCAGCTGCTGCGCCTGCTCGGCGAGCAGGCCCGTCGGCGCGCCGTCGTCGTCGAGCTCCACGACGCCGCCCTCGGGCACCGTCGCGGTGCCGTCCAGCACCCCGGCCTGCGCGAGGATGGCACTGCTCGCAACGCACATGTGCGCCGAACGGTGCTTCAGCCACACCGGCCTGCCGCCACCGGCCCGGTCGAGCGCGGCGCGGTCGGGATGCCCGCCGAGCACGAAGTCGTCGTAGCCGGAGCCGATGACCCAGCCGTCGGACGGCAGGTTCGCCGCCCGCGCCGCGACCGCGTCGTAGACCTCCTCCGGCGTGCGGCAGACCGAAAGGTCCAGCTCCGCCAGCGAAAGGCCGTACCACACCATGTGGTTGTGCGCGTCGGCGAAGCCGGGCGTGAGCACGGCGCCGTCGCCATCGACGACGTGCCGCGCGGTCAGCCCCTCGACCTCCTCGTCCACCCCGACGATTCGTCCGTTCAGCACGCCGACCGTGTGCGCGCGGGGCCGGTCGCCGGTCAGGGTCAGCGCCCGCACGTCACGCAGCAGCAAGTCCAGCATCCGTGTCCTCTCACGCCAGGTTGTCGTACCGTCAACGGCAGCCTAGGCGCACGGTGCACGGCCGGGGCCGTGCACCGTCGAGGACGCGGACCTCAGTGCTGCCGGCGGTCCTTCTTGGCGGAGTCGTCGTCGACCTCGATCTGCTCCTTGCGGACCTCGTCGGTGATGGTCTGCTCCTCGGTGACCTGCTCGGTGCCGATGCGCACACGCTCCACCGGCACCGTCTCCTTCTTCACGACGGGCCGCTCGGCGTGCAGGACGACCTCCTGCTCCTCCTCGCCGATCTTGGCCTTGCCGTCGTGGACGCCGTCGGTGATAGGCTCGCGCTCGATCCGCACCTCCTCGTGGCTGACGGGCACGCTCACCCGCTGCTCCTCCGTGACGACGTGCTTACGCAGGCGCACGCGGCCGGTCTCGACCTGCTCGGTGGAGACCTTGAGCTGCTCCTCGCTGCGCGTCATCGTCTCGCCGGCGGTGGCACTCGAACGGTCCCGCTGCTGGCCGCGCAGGCTGTCGGCGCCCGCCATGCGCTGGCCCTGGGCCTGCTGACCGGACCGCGCGGTCGTCTGTCCGGTCGCCTGCCCGGTCTGCTGGGCGGCCGCGTGCCTGCCGCTGGGGCCGGTCTGTGTCATGGACTCGGGCGCCTGGCCCGACTGGTTGGACAGCCCGGTGTCGGAGCGCGTGCCCATGCCCTGCATGCCTGCCATCGACTGGCGGTCGTCCTTGCCACGGCGGGCGTTCTCCATGGTGCTACGAGGCGCGGGCAGATCGTAGTAGCGGTAGAGCTCGACGCTCTCCTCCTGCGAGAGGTGCCCGTCGGCGTCGATCCTCGGCGCGTCGGACACCTTGTCCTTCGCGACTTGGACGTGGAGCCCGTCGGAGTCGAGGCTGGCGCCACGGAGAGGCACGAAGCTCTCCTTCTGTCCGAACATGCCGGTCCGCACCGTGACCCATTCGGGCTCGTGGGTGTCGTCGGCGAGGTAGACGGTGCCCACCTTGCCGATCTTGCTTCCGCGCTCGTCGACGACCGTGCTGTCGACAAGATCGTCCGGCCTCATGGTGTGGGTCATGATCACGGTTCCTCTCGGTTGCCGTTGTCACTGACCCGATGGGGATCCAGGTACTGAGCGAGTGCCCGAGGCCCCGGGGCGGCAACCGTCTAACCGCTCATGTGGGTGAACCCGCTGACCGGCCAGCGGAAGGCGGCTCCTGCCCTCGGCAGTCGCGCACGGGAACACTGTGGCATCGGCCCGGAATCCCGCGTTCCCGAGGAGCCCCATGCGCGACCGATGCCCGCAGGACGCGCCGTTGCGTTCCAGCCGGGACTCCCCGCCCGGAAGGCTCGCCGTGGTGACCGATGGCGGCCACTACCTCGGCCGCGCGATCGCGCTCAGGCTGGCCGAGTCCGGGTGGGACTGCCTGGTAGCCGGACCCGACGAGACCGAGCTGACGATGACGGCCAAGTCGACCTCGGCATCCGCCTGCACGATCGCGGTGTGCCCATGTGACGTCGCGAGCCAGGACGGCAGGCACAGGTTGACCTCCCTCGCGACGAGCATGACCGAGAGTATCGCGCTTCTCGTCAACGTTGGGCCTCACGAAGACCCACGAACCGTCCGGGCACTTTGCGGATGGGCCATGGAGCAGGCGGGGCACACCGGCGGCTCCGTGGTCAACGTCGGGCGCGGGCTGGCGGCGCTGACTCGCGAGTTCGCGGTCGTCGCCGCTCGCTGGAACGTCCGCGTCAACACCGTCGCGCCCGGCACGATCAAGACTCCCGAGCACGACGTCAGTCCCGAGCTGGCCCAGCTGTTGTGTGACGCGACGCCGTTGCGGCGGCTCGGCACTCCCGACGACGTCGCCGCCGTGGTGGAGTTCCTCGCTTCCGACGACGCCGCGTTCGTCACCGGTGCCGAATGGGTCGTCGACGGCGGCTGGTCGGTGTGGTGAGGCTCTGTTCCGGTTGAACCGCTCGAGGAAGCCTCCCGGGTCCGGGGCGTCAGCGGGGCCCACCGGCGGTCGAGTTCGATTGGTCGAGCCGGAGCGCCGCAGCCGCATGGTCGAACCACGCGGCGAGGAACCGCTCGGGGTCCGTGTCGCCGGGCGTGTGGCCGATGAGCGTGTCGAGGATCGGGTAGTAGGTCAGCGACGCGAGGAGCACGGCCGCCGTCGCGTCCGGATCGGCCACCTCCGCCTCGCCCCGCTCGCACAGTCCGGCGATCCACTCGCCGCAGACGCGGTAGAGGTGGGCGAGCACGCCCTGCCACATCCGCTCGAACAGCTCCGGGAAGCCACCGAACTCGCGGATCATGATCCTGATCAGGTCCCGTTCGCTGTCCATGACCGTCCACACGACGTCCGCGAGGAGCTTCAGCGCCTCCCTCGGGTCCGTGGGTAGTTCGGCTACCGCCTCGGCGTGCTTCCTCGCGAGCGTCTCGACGTTGCGCGTGACGGCGTGTTCGAGCAGCGCCTTCTTCGAGGGGAAGTGCTTGTAGAGCGCGCCGGATCCACGCGTGAGCCCGCAGGCGACCTGGATGTCCACGACCGACGTCGCGTCGTAGCCGCGGCTGGCGAAGAGCCTGATGGCCTCGTCGAGGATGCGCTGCCGCGTCTCGCCGGGCGTTGTTCGAGCCATAGAAAGAGAGTACTCTCTTACCATGGCTCGAGTGACGGTGGAGCGGACCGTCCGGTGCACGCCAGAGGAATTCCTCGCGCTGGTGATGGACGCCGAGCGGTACGCGCAGATCGACGACAAGCTAGGACGCATCGACTGGGTGCGCCGCGACGGAGACATCACGCAGTTCAAGTTCCGTTCGCGGCTGCCCGGCCTGCCGGGGCCCGCGCCGAAGGTCGTCTCGCGGATGCGGCTCACCCCGGGCGAGCGGGTCGACATCGAGTACGCCCCGCCGCCGCACAACCGCCTCGTCCGCAGGCTCTCCACCTTCGCGGCGAGCTTCGTCTGCGAGCCCGCGGAGGACGGCACGAAAGTGACCAGGTCGATCGAGATCGGCTTCCCGCCCGCGCTGCGCTGGCTGACCGAGCCGCTCCTGCGCCGGGCACTGCGCCCCGACGTCGAGCGTGAGATCGACGGCGCGAAGGAACTTCTGGAGCGGACAAGACGGAAAGGACAGTGAGCCGGCCGGCGTTCAGCTCGCGGCGGCTCCAACCCGGTGAGGACCGCGAGACCGCCGGACGAAGGCCGCGCGGACTTCGGGACCTCAGCGCAGAGGGTGCACGTCACAGGTCAACTGGGCACGTTTTCCCACGTCAGAACGTAATCTGGATGGAGCCGGCAACAGGACTCGAACCTGCGACCTGCTGTTTACAAGACAGCTGCTCTACCAACTGAGCTATACCGGCCTGGCTCGCGGACACACGAGCGCGGGCCCACTATATCCGCCACCGGCTCGCCCGAGAGCGCCCGGCCGCGCGTGTTCGCCCGACTGCCGCACGGCCGGCGGAAAGTTAGATTGGTCGCCGGTCGCGGTCAACGAAAAACGTGGCGGACGCCACGGTGGTCAGCATGCAACGGCCGGAGCGCGCCGGTCGATGCTACGCGCGGGAAACCAGTAAGGAGGTGGCTGATGAAACTACGGCCGCGCGCGAAAACGGCGCTGAACCGCCGGCACGCGTGGCAGATCCTGGAAGCACCGGCCGAGGAGCGGGCAGAGAAGCGAGTCCCACGGCAACAGCGCGGCCGCATGCTGCGCCAGCGAGCCTGGCACATCCTCGAAGCGCCGACCGGCGAGCTTCCCGTGGTCGAGCCCCCCGCGACCATGGGCCCCGAACTCCCCGACGAAGCGACCCTGCATCTGGTCCTCGACCTCGTCGTCCGCATCGGCGAGGTCCAGATGGCCAGCGGCGCGGGCGCCTCCGACGTGACCGCGACGATCCTTGCCCTGACACGCGCCCTCGGTCTACCCCACTGTGAGGTGGACGTCATTTTCACGTCCATCACCGTCAGCTGCCATCGAGGCAGCGACCTCTCACCCGTGACGGCGGTGCGCGTGGTCCGCGCGCGCAGCCTCGACTACACGCGGCTCTCCGACACCGAGCGCCTCGTGCAGCGGCTCCTGCGCAACACGATCAGCGCGGAGGAGGGCTACGCCGAGCTGCACCGCATCACCAACGCGAAGCACCCGTACCCGCGCTGGGTGTCCACCCTTGCCTGGGGCGGCATGGCGGCCTCGATCTCACTGCTGCTGGGCGCCTCGGGCTGGGCGGCGATGGTCGCGTTCGTGATCAGCGCCGTCGTCGACCGCGTCGGCCGCATCCTGAACAAGCTGTCGCTGCCGTTCTTCTTCCAGCAGGTGGTCGGCGGGTTCGTCGCCACGCTGGCGGCGATCACCTTCGTCAACCTCGACATCATCCCCGAGGACCGGCCGACGCTCGTGGTCGCCGCGGCACTGACCGTGCTCCTCTCCGGGCTCTCCACGGTGTCGGCGGTGCAGGACGCGATCACCGGCTACTACGTCACGGCGGCGGGCCGAAGTCTCGAGGTCGCGCTGATGAGTGCCGGGCTGATAACCGGCGTCGCGGCGGCGATCGGGCTCGCGGAACGCCTCGGCGTCGAGCGCACGCCGATCCCCGCGATCGACGCGCTCACGGCCGTAAACCTGCCCATCGTGATCCTCGCCGGTAGCGGCGCGGCCGCGTGCTTCGCCCTCGCGTCGTACTCCAGCCTGCGCCCGATGGCGGTTGCGGCGGCGGCGGGCGCCGTGGGCGCGGGTGCCTACGGGGCGCTGACGATGACGGACTCCAGCCAGATCATCGCCTCCGCCCTCGCCGCCACCCTGGTGGGTCTCGGCGGCGGCGTGCTTGCCCGCAGGCTGCGGGTGACCCCGCTCGTGGTCGCTGTGTCCGGCATCACGCCACTGCTTCCCGGTTTCGCGACGTACCGCGGCCTTTCGCAGCTGGCGGACTTCGGCACGGCGACCCAGCTCATGGAGGCGGTCGCAATCGGCCTGGCACTGGCCGCGGGCGTGGTGCTCGGCGAGTGGCTCGCGCAGCCGCTGCGCACCGGCCTCGGCAGGCTCGAGCGCAAACTCGCCGGCCCCCGGATGGCCGGTCCGCTGGATGCTGGAAGCCGTCTGGAGTAAGCACATCGCGATAGTGTTTTCACATGCCCGCGACAGCCACGAAGTCCGAAGCACGCGCCGAGTTCGTCGTCGTCGCCAACCGGTTACCGGTGGACCTCGACCGTGCTGAAGACGGCACTCGGCGTTGGACACAGAGCCCCGGTGGTCTCGTGTCCGCGCTGGAGCCGTTCCTTCGCTCCCGCAAGGGGGCCTGGGTGGGCTGGCCCGGGGTTCCGGACGTCGAGGTGGACGAGTTCAGCGACGACGGACTCGTCCTCCATCCGGTGACACTCACCTCCACCGACGTCCGCGACTACTACGAGGGTTTCTCCAACGCCACGCTGTGGCCGCTCTACCACGACGTGGTCGCCAGGCCGATCTTCGACCGAGGCTGGTGGGAGAGCTACGTCCGCGTCAACCGGCGCTTCGCCGAGGCCAGCGCGGCGGTGGCGGGCGAGGGCGCCACCGTGTGGGTGCAGGACTACCAGCTCCAGCTCGTGCCGAGCATGCTCCGCGAGCTACGGCCCGACCTCCGGATCGGCTTCTTCCTGCACATCCCGTTCCCGCCGGTCGAGCTGTTCATGCAGATGCCGTGGCGAGCGGAGATCGTGCGCGGGCTCATCGGCGCCGACCTCGTGGGCTTCCACCGGCCGGGCGGCGCGCAGAACTTCCTGTGGCTGGCCCGGCAGCTGATCGGCCTGGAGCCCAGCAGAGGTTCGGTCGGCGTCCGTTCGAGACCCGGCATGGTGCAGGTGGGCGACCGCACCGTTCGCGTCGGCGCGTTCCCGATCTCGATCGACGCCGCGGGGCTCGACTCGCTCGCCCGCACCAAGGCCGTTGCCGACCGGGCCGCTCAGGTCCGCAGCGACCTCGGCAACCCGGAGACGATCCTCCTCGGCGTCGACCGCCTCGACTACACCAAGGGCATCGACCTGCGCCTGCAGGCCTTCCACGAGCTGCTGCAGGAGGGCAGGGTCAAGCCCGAGAACGTGACGTTCGTCCAGCTCGCCACCCCGAGCCGCGAGCGCGTGGAGCACTACCAGCGCATGCGCGGGGAGATCGAGCAGATGGTGGGCCGCATCAACGGTGAGTTCGCCCGCGTGGGTCACCCGGTCGTGCACTACCTTCACCAATCGGTCAACCGGACGGAGCTCGCGGCGTTCTTCTCCGCCGCCGACGTCATGGTGGTGACCCCGCTGCGTGACGGCATGAACCTGGTCTGCAAGGAGTACGTGGCGTGCAGGCACGACCTCGGCGGGGCGCTCGTCCTGTCCGAGTTCGCCGGCGCCGCGGCCGAGCTGAGCAGCGCGTTCCTGGTCAACCCGCACGACCTGGACGGGGTGAAGAATGCGCTGGAACAGGCTATTACGCTCGACCCCGCGGAAGGTCGGCGTAGGATGCGCGCCTTACGTCGTCAGGTCCTGACGCACGACGTCGACAGGTGGGCGCGCTCGTTCCTCGAAGCTCTCGGGTCCGAGACGGCCGCCTGACTCCCCAGACCACTGCGAACTCCTTGAGGAGGAGTGTTGACAGCCGAGGCCCTGCCCGCTGAGCTGCGGCGCGCGATCATGCAGATCGCCCGGACGCCGCGCCTGCTGGTCGCCTGCGACTACGACGGCACGTTGGCGCCGATCATGGAGAATCCGGACGAGGCACGCCCTCGTTCCGAGTCGGTCGGAGCGCTGCGCTCACTCGCCGGCCTCCACGAGACCACCACGGCCGTGATCTCCGGCCGCGCGCTGCGTGACCTCGCCACCCTGTCCCGCCTCCCCTCCGAGGTGCACCTCGTCGGCAGCCACGGCTCCGAGTTCGACATCGGCTTCGTCCACGAGCTCGACGCGCAGGCCCGCGACCTGCACCGCCGCATCGAGGAGGAGCTGGACCGGCTCATCGAGGGCGTCGCGGGCGCGTCGCTGGAGGTGAAGCCGGCGAGCATCGCCGTGCACGTCCGCCGCGCCTCGCGCGAGGACGCCGAGCGCATCGTCGACGCCGTCCACAATGGACCTTGCACGTGGGAGGGCGTGTCGACCACCGACGGCAAGGAGGTCGTCGAGCTCTCGGTTGTCCAGACCAACAAGGGTGCCGCGCTCGACACCCTCCGGCACCAGGTGGGCGCCACGGCGGCCGTGTTCATCGGCGACGACGTCACCGACGAGAAGGCGTTCGCTCGGCTCGCGGGCCCCGACCTCGGCATCAAGGTCGGCGACGGCGAAAGCCTTGCCCAGTACAACGTGGACGATCCAGAGCAGGTCGCCACCGTGCTCGCGTTCATGCTCGAGGAGCGGCGGAACTGGCTCTACGGCGAGCAGTCTCCGCCGATCGAGCGACTGTCGATGCTCGCCTCCGAACGCTCCGTGGCGCTGCTGACACCGGACGCGAAGCTCACCTGGCTGTGCCACCCCGGCCCGGACGCGCCCGCCGTGTTCGCCGACCTGCTCGGCGGCGAGAGCGCGGGCCACTTCTCGATCAAGCCGCACCGCAACGGGCTGCCGCTCGGCCAGCGCTACCTGCCCAACACGATGACGGTGGAGACGCGCTGGTCGCGCCTGCTGGTCACCGACTACATGGAGCCGGAATGCCCCACCCACCGCACGGACATCGTGCGCGTCATCTCGGGTGAGGCGGCGGCGTCGATCGTGTTCGCGCCGCGCCCCGAGTTCGGTGGCGTGCCCGTGCGGCTGCTGCCGGAGGAGGACGGCCTGCGGGTGCTCGGCACGTCGGAACCGTTCGTGCTGCGCGCACCGGGTGTCCAGTGGGAGATCACCAGCGACGGCCTGCACGACACGGCCAGCGCTCTCGTGCAGCCCGAGCCCGGCAGGCCGGTGGTGCTGGAGCTGCGCTGCGGGACGACCGACCTCGGCCCTCACGACCTGCCCGAGCTGGACCGCCGCGCCAGGGCCGGTGAGTACTGGAGCTCGTGGGCGATGACGCTGAAGCTGCCGACGGTGGAGCCGGAACTGGTGGCCCGTTCCGCGCTGACGCTGCGCGGGCTCGCCGACGCCGACACGGGCGGCGTGATGGCCGCGGCGACCACGTCGCTGCCCGAGGAGATCGGCGGCGTCCGGAACTGGGACTACCGGTACTGCTGGATCCGCGACGGCGCCATGACGGTGCGTGAGCTGGTGACGCTGGGCTCACTGGAGGAGGCCGACGGTTTCCTGCGCTGGCTGCACGGCGTGCTGTCGACGCTCGCCGGGCCAGAGCGCCTGCACCCGCTGTACACCCTGGCCGGCACACAACTGGGCGCCGAGGCCGTGATCGACTCGCTGCCGGGATACAAGGGCTCGCGCCCCGTGCGCGTCGGCAACCTGGCGAACCACCAGGTGCAGCTCGACGTGTTCGGCCCGGTGGTCGAGTTGGTGGTCATGCTGGCGGAGGCGCGCGGCATGCTGCGCGACGAGGACTGGCAGATGGTGCGCGCGATGGCCGAGGCGGTCAAGCGGCGCTGGAACGAGCCCGACCACGGCATCTGGGAGGAGCGGCACATGCCGCGCCACCGGGTGTACTCGCGGGTGATGTGCTGGCTGACGCTGGACCGGGCGATCAAGCTCGCCGACATCTACGACCGGCCGGTCCCGGCGGGCTGGCCGGAGCTGCGCGACGAGATCGCGGCGGACGTGCTGGAGAAGGGCTGGAACCCGGAGGTCAAGGCGTTCACCACGGCTTACGACGGCACGGATCTGGACGCGGCGTCGCTGTTCGTGGGGCTGTCCGGGCTGCTCGACCCGCAGGACGAGCGGTTCCAGCAGACGGTGACGGCGATCGAGGCCGAACTGCGCAGCGGCTCGACGGTCTACCGCTACCACCGCGACGACGGCCTGCCGGGCGGCGAGGGCGGCTTCCACCTGTGTGCGGCGTGGATGATCGAGGCGTACCTGCTGACGGGCCGCCGCACGGAGGCGCAGGAGCTGTTCGAGCAGCTGGTCGACGCGGCGGGCCCGACGGGCCTGCTGCCGGAGCAGTACGACCCGATCGCGGAACGCTCGCTGGGCAACCACCCGCAGGCGTACTCGCACATCGGCCTGATCCGCTGTGCCCGCCTCCTAGCAGCCCAGTAACCCCTTCGCCTGCTCCTAACCGGCCCCCAAGGCCACCTTTGTTGCGTTGAACGCAACAAAGGTGGCCTTGGGGGCTTTGAGAACGCCTCACGCGGCTACGGCTTCAACCCGGACAGGGGGCCGGGGTCGGGCCGCCGCCGCTCGGTACGCCGCTTCGAGCTCGGCAAGGACCCCTCCGGGTTCGTGGAGGAGCCGAGACGGCAACGTCTGGACGACAGTGACGCCGGCTGCCGCGTACTTCGTGTTGCGTTGCAAGGTGCGGGCGTAGTCGAAGCGCGAGAAATGGAAGTCGACCGAGTCGATTTCCCATGCGAGCCCAACATCGTCCCACCAAGCGTCCGGGCAGCCGACATACTGACCAGCAGGGCCGTAGAGAGACGCGTTCCAATGGGTCGGCCCTACGGATAGCTTCCGAACAAGGTGTCGAGCGTGGAGTTCTGCGACCGACCGAAGCTGGGCGATCTCCTTCAACAGCCGCCGGGGAATCGCGCTACCCCGTTGCCCGCCTTGCTCGAGTTCCTCGGACAGCTCGTCGACAGTGCAGCTACCGCGCTGCATGGCTTCGATGAGGAGTTTCGCTGCTGGTTCCTCTGCCCTCAGCAACCGGGCGGCGTCCAGTGCGGCTCTTCTCGTCGGCGCAAGAGGAAGTCCAGCCCGGAACACTGGCAAGGGCATTCGATGTGTGCGCTCGACAATCACGAACCCGCTGCTGAGGAGTTTGTGCTTGTGCGGCACGAGAAGGTGGAGTCGCCGATCGCGCAAGTCGCCCACACGCAGCCCGTGTCGCCAGCACGCCTCAACTCCAGTCAGGAGGCTGTCCGGGCCTCCGTACAGCAACGCCGCGACCGCGAGTTGCTCATCGGTTGGCGCCGAGCTCTGCATCAGGATGATGCCAGGTAGGAGTCGCTGCCACGGCCCGCCCGGGAGACACCGCCGGTAGACGGTGCTCCTCTGCAGTTCCGCCTCTTGGAGCACGGCGGCTCTGACGACTCCAAGGCGGCTGCGTTCCGCCAAGATATCGGGCCTAGCAGCCCAGCGTCCCCTTTTCACCTGCCAAGCGTGGATCGCACACCCATCCGCGCGGAACTCTTGGTCTCCCGGGCTGTGGATAAACGGGGTGATGTGAACAACTCAGCTCTCCCGCCCCCAAGGCCACCTTTGTTGCGTTGAACGCAACAAAGGTGGCCTTGGGGGGCGATTGGGTTCCTCGGTCAGCCGCCGGCTACTGAGGGGATGATCACCACTTCGGTATGTGGTTGCAGCGGGGTTGCCGGGCCGGCGAGGCGGCGGCACTCCTCGCCGTCCACGTAGAAGTTGACGTACCGGCGCAGGGCTCCCCGCTCGTCCCGCAGTCGCCGTTCCAGCGCCGGATACCGCTCTCCCAGCACGTCCAGCGCCGCGCCCAGCGTGCCCGCCGCCACCTCCACGTGCGACGCCCCGCCCGCCAGCCCGCGCAGCATCGACGGCAGTCCCACCGAGGCCATTCAGATCACCGCGGCGCGCACGCAGAACACGTCGGGCAGGTGGCCTGCCACCTGCGCCCACGCGTCGCCCTCGTCGGCGCTGGCCCACACCTCCCCGGAGCGCGAGCCGAAGTACACGCCCGCCGGGTCGGCGTTGTCCGCGCACATCGCGTCACGCATCACTGCCGACCAGAAGCCGACGTCGGGAAGGCCCTTGGACAGCGCCGTCCAGGAACTCCCCGCGTCCTCGCTGCGGTACACGCGGCATCGGCCCTGCGGAGGGAACCGCATCATCGACGACTCGAGCGGGAACGAGTAGATCACCTCGGACCGCGTCGGGTGCGCGACCATCGGGAACCCGAAGTCGGCGGGCAGGCCCTCGGCGATCGACTCCCAGTTGCGCCCACCGTCGGCGCTCCGGTACACGCCGCCGTGGTTCTGCAGGTACTGCCGGTCGGGGTTCACGGCGTCCACGGCCACCTTGTGCACACATTGGCCGTACTCCGGGTACTGCTGTCCCTCCGGCATGAACTCGGCGAAGATCCCGCTGTTCGACGCTGTCCAGCTCTCGCCGCCGTCCTCCGTGCGGTACACCCCGCCGGTGGACATAGCGACGTTCACGCGCGCCGGGTTCCGAGGGTCGGGCAGCACCGTGTGCAGCGCCTTGCCCCCACCGCCCGGCATCCAGTGCTCCCGGTGCGGGTGGTCCCACAGGCCCCGCACGAACTCGTACGTCCGGCCGCCGTCGACGGATTTGAACAGCGCAGTCGGCTCCACGCCCACGTACACGACGTCAGGCTCGGGCCCGTATGCGAACTGCCACACGCCCTCCAGCGCGGCCCCGGTGTCCTCGGGGAAGGAGACGGGCGCGTCGTCGGGCTCGCTCCACGTCTCCCCCAGGTCGTCGCTCGTGACGACGGTGGGCCCGAAATGGCTGTTCAGCACGGCTGCCGACAGTCGTGGCGTCGCGCGCCGCGTGTCGATGCCGATCGCCTTCACGTCCGCGATCGGGAACTGCGGGCCGGACACGTCCCAGTGCCGTCTGTCCCGGCTTCGCGCGAGCCAGAGGCCCTTGCGCGTGCCGATGGCGAGCAGGGTTTCCATGGTCACCTCCATGTGAGTCACATCACATCGGAGCCTACGCCGCGCCACCGACAGAACCCGGCCGCGTCTCACCGGCAACGAGGCGGCCGGGAGGTCGTCGGGGGACTCCCCGGCCGCCTCCTCGTCACTTCACCGGCACGTACCTCACCGCGTGCACCGCACTCGCGAGATCGCCGACCTCCAGCGCCTTGATGCCGTCCGGCAGCGGCCCCGGGTCGGGCGGCACGAGCGCGTGCGTGAACCCCAGCCGCACCGCCTCGGCCAGCCGCCTGCCGACCCCCGTGACCCTGCGAACCTCACCGGCCAGCCCCACCTCGCCGATCGCGACGAGCCGGGGAGAGAGCGCCTCGTCGCTGAACGCCGACGAGACCGCCAGCGCCGCCGCGAGATCGACGGCGGGCTCGGTGACCTTCATGCCGCCGACCGTGGCCGTGTAGACGTCCTTGTCGCCGAGCAGCACGCCGCCCCGTTTCTCCAGCACCGCGAGCACCATGCTCACCCGCGCCGAGTCGAGCCCGCTCACCGCGCGCCTCGGCTGGTTGAGGTGGGAACGCCCGACGAGGGCCTGCACCTCGCACAGCAGCGGCCGCTTGCCCTCCACGGTCACCGTCACGGCCGTGCCGGGCACCGCCTCAGCGTGCCGGTTGAGGAACAGTCCCGACGGGTCCGGGACGCCGATGATGCCGTCGTCGCGCAGCTCGAAGCAGCCGATCTCGTCGGCGGCGCCGAAGCGGTTCTTCACCCCCCGGACCATGCGCAACGTCGAGTGCCGGTCGCCCTCGAAGTGCAGGACCACGTCCACCAGGTGCTCCAGCACGCGGGGGCCTGCGACCGAGCCCTCCTTGGTCACGTGCCCCACGAGCACCACGGGCAGGCCCCGCTCCTTGGCGAGCGCGACGAGCCCCGCCGTCACGGCCCGCACCTGGGTTACCCCGCCGGGAGCGCCGTCGACCTGCGGCGACGACATCGTCTGCACGGAGTCGACGATCAGCAGGCCCGGCTTGACGTCGTCGACATGGCCGAGGATCGACGAGAGGTCGCTCTCGGCGGCGAGGTACATCTCACCGTGGACGTTGCCGGTGCGTTCCGCCCTCAGCCGCACCTGGCCGGCGGATTCCTCGCCCGTGACGTACAGCGCGGCCCCCGCGCCCTCGGCCGCCCACTGGCAGGCGACCTCCAGCAGCAGGGTCGACTTGCCGACACCCGGCTCGCCGGCCAGCAGCACGACGACACCGGGCACGAGCCCGCCGCCGAGCACTCGGTCCAGCTCTGAGACACCGGTGGGACGCGCTCGCGAACTCTCCACGTCGACGTCGGCGATGGGCCGCGCGGGCGCACTCGGCGCTCCTGCCGCGACGCGGGCGATGGGCGGGCGCGTGTCACCGCGCTCCTCGATCGTCCCCCACGCCTGACACTCCGGGCAGCGACCGACCCACTTCGCGACCTCGAGACCGCATTCGGCGCAGCGGTAGCTGCTGGACCCCTTCTTGACCACGCGGAGACCGTAGCCGGGGGCACCGACAAACCGGCGTCAGTGACCGCCTTCGCCGTGTCCTTCCTCGGCGACCCTCGGCTCCGCTGGGGCCATCACGGGCAGTTCGACCTCGACAGGGCCCGCCTCGCGGAAGGTCAGCGTCGCCGTGATGGTCTGGCCGGGCCGGATCTCGCGCTTGAGGCCCTCCAGCACGATCTCGCCCTGGAGCTGCCTGCCGGCGCCGGGTTCGTCCGGCCCGATCGACAGCGCCGTTCCGGCCGGGACCGCGCGGGCGCCCTGAACGGAGACGTTGGCCGCGGCGTCGGAGGAGACCGACACGAGCTCGTCGTTGCGGCCGCTCCGGTTGACGATGCTCATGAGCACCTCGGCGTCGGAGCCCTGGACGTAGGCCGCGGGCTGCACGCCCTCGGGATAGGCGAGCTCGGCGTTGCGGATCGCGATGTCCTTCACCTCGGCCGACGCGCCGTTGACCGCCGCCTCCTGGGTGTCGGTCTGGGTGATCTGCCCCGCCCCGCACCCCGCGACGAGCAACGCGGCACCGAGACCGAGAACGGCCGAGCCCAGCATGCGACGTTTCACTTCCGAGTCCCTCCTAGCTAAGGACCTGCCCTGCCGCGCAGACTATCCCGGCGCCATATTCCGGGCGCGACGTGGTGGCCGCTCGAGTGGTGCGACCCACCCCACAACCCAAGATCAAACGTCCACAATGGATTCCATTAATCCCGGGAAACGCGTCCGCGCCCACCTGCGTGAGTATGCGAATCGGCGGTTTGTCAACCCCCGGGCGACCCTTGATCAGGCCACTGACCTGCGAGGACGAGCGCGGGTGGCTGGTTAGCCCTGGATGCTCCGTGCTAAGCTGGATACAGCGAAAGGGGCAGAGGACACATGGTTTTCAAGGTCGGAGAGACCGTCGTCTACCCGCACCACGGTGCCGCACTCATCGAAGCGATCGAGACACGCGTGATCAAGGGCGAGGAAAAGCAATACCTCGTCCTCAAGGTCGCGCAGGGAGATCTCACCGTTCGCGTTCCCGCTGACAACGCCGAGATCGTCGGCGTGCGTGATGTCGTGGGCCAGGACGGTCTCAACCGCGTCTTCGACGTGCTGCGCGCACCTCACACCGACGAGCCGACCAACTGGTCGCGTCGGTACAAGGCCAACCTCGAGAAGCTCGCCTCCGGCGATGTGAACAAGGTGGCCGAAGTGGTGCGCGACCTCTGGCGGCGTGAGAAGGACCGTGGCCTTTCCGCTGGTGAGAAGCGGATGCTGGCCAAGGCGCGACAGATCCTGGTGAGCGAGCTGGCGCTCGCCGAGGGCACCGACGAGGGCAAGGCCGAGGTGCTCCTCGACGAGGTTCTGGAAACCGCGGCGGTCTAGCAACCCTGAACGTCATCGCACTGGTTCCCCTCGAGGAGCACGACCACCGCCTTTCCGGGGCGTTGATCAATTTCCGGGGTGAACCGCTGTTGTCGCATGCCGTTCGAGGCCTGCTGCACTCGGGCTGCGTGGACCGGGTGGTCGTAGCGGGCCCGCCGCAGAATCTGACCGCGTACGAGACCGTGCTCGAATCGGTCGCGGACACGCGGGTACGAGTAGTCGCCGGGGGTGCCGGCCGTGCCGAATCGGTGCGGTCGGCGCTCGCGGCCTGCTCGGCGACAGCGTCGGACGTGGTGCTCGTGCACGATCCGGCGCGACCCTTCACACCGGCCGGCACCATCCGGGCGGTCGTCGACTCGGTGCGCTCCGGGGCGCTCGCAGCGGTCCCCGTCGAGCCCGTCACCGACACCATCAAGCTCGTCGACTCCGACGACATCGTGTGCGGCACCCGTGACCGCTCGAAACTTCGTTTCACCCAGACCCCGCAAGGCTTTCTCGCCGACGTGCTGCGCCAGGCGGACCCTGCCGAGCCGCTCGCCGGGCTGGGGGCCAAAGTGCACACCGTCGCAGGACACCCCCACGCCATGCGACTCGCGACGTCGTTCGACCTCGCCGTCATCGAGGCCTTGCTGACCTCGGAGAAACGCCAGTGAGAATCGGTCAGGGCATCGACGTGCATCCGATCGAGGCCGGCCGGGAGTGCTGGATCGCCGGGCTGCGCTGGGAGGGCGTCGACGGCTGCGCCGGCCATTCCGACGGCGATGTGGCCGCCCACGCGCTGTGCGACGCGCTGCTGTCCGCGGCGGGGCTGGGCGACATCGGCGGTGTCTTCGGCACCGGCGACCCGCGATGGGCGGGTGCGCACGGCGTGGCGTTCCTGGCCGAGGCCCGCAGGCTCGTCGAGGATGCGGGCTACCGCGTCGGCAACGCGGTGGTGCAGGTCATCGGCAACAAGCCCCGTATCGGCACTCGCCGGGACGAGGCGCAGCGCGTGCTGGGCGAGGCCGTGGGCGGCGACGTGAGCGTGTCCGGCACGACCACCGACGGGCTCGGCCTCACCGGCCGGGGCGAGGGCATCGCCGCGATCGCGACCGCACTGCTGCTCCCCCGGTAGCGGGTAACCTGGATCTGTGACGATTCAGGCAGTGATGTTCGACTTCTCCGGCACTCTCTTCCGACTCGAGCAGAATGAGACCTGGCTGAGCGATGTGACCGACCACGACGGCGACCCGCTCGACGTGGAGGCGCAGGCCGAGATGATGCGCCGGATGACCGCGCCGGTCACGCTCACCGTCGACCTGGACGACGAGCACTGGCACGCCTGGGAGAACCGCGACCTCGACCCCGCGATGCACAACAAGGTGTACATGGAGGTGCTGCGCCAGTCCGGAGTCGCGCGCGTGGAGCAGGCCAAGGCCCTCTACGACCGCCTCATCGACCCCTCCGAGTGGACGCCCTACCCGGACACCGAGCAGGCGCTGAAGACGCTCGCGGGCAAGGGCGTGCGCATCGGCGTGCTGAGCAACATCGCCTTCGACATCCGGCCTGCGTTCAGCGAGCGCGGGCTCGACGAGTACGTGGACGAGTTCGTGCTGTCGTTCGAGGTGGGGGCCATCAAGCCGGACCCAGCGATCTTCCGGAACCTGCTCGACCGGCTCGGCACGGCCCCCGAGCAGACGCTGATGGTCGGCGACAGCGACGAGGCAGACGGCGGGGCAAGGGCGCTGGGCTGCCCGTTCGCGCTGGTGGACCCACTGCCGACGAGCGAGCGCGGCGACGGGCTGCTGACCGCCCTGCGCGAGCACTCCGTGCTCTGACCCGTACCATTTCTTCGTGGTCCTACATCTCTATGACACCGCTACCAGGGACGTGCGGGAGTTCCACCCCGCGCGCAGTGGAACGGCGTCCATGTACGTCTGTGGGGCCACCGTCCAGGGCATTCCGCACATCGGCCACGTCCGGGGCGCGCTGAACTACGACGTGCTCCGGCGCTGGCTGGTCCACAGTGGACTCGACGTGCTCATGGTCCGCAACGTCACCGACATCGACGACAAGATCCTCACCAAGGCCGCCGACGCGGGCAGGCCGTGGTGGGAGTGGGCCGCGACCCACGAGCGCGCGTTCGAGAACGCCTACACGGCACTCGGCTGCCTGCCGCCGTCGATCGCGCCGCGCGCCACCGGCCACGTCACCCAGATGGTCGAGCTGATGCAGCGGCTGATCGACAAGGGCCACGCCTACGCCGATGGCGGCGACGTCTACTTCGCCGTGAACTCCTTCGACGGCTACGGCGCGCTGTCCGGGCAGCGGCTCGACGAGGTCCAGCAGGGCGAGACGCTGGCCGAGGGCAAGCGCGACCCACGGGACTTCACCCTGTGGAAGGGCAGCAAGCCCGGTGAGCCGTCCTGGCCGACCCCGTGGGGTTCCGGCAGGCCGGGCTGGCACCTGGAGTGCTCCGCGATGGCGACGACCTACCTCGGCGCCGAGTTCGACATCCACGGAGGCGGCGTCGACCTGGTGTTCCCGCACCACGAGAACGAACGCGCGCAGTCCAACGCCGCGGGCGACCCGTTCGCGCGGTTCTGGCTGCACAACGCCTGGGTGACGCTCTCGGGCGAGAAGATGTCGAAGTCGCTCGGCAACGTCGTTTCGATTCCGGAGATGCTGCGCCGCTACCGCGCGGTGGAGCTGCGGTACTACCTCATCCAGCCGCACTACCGGTCGACGATCGAGTACTCCGACGCCGCGCTATCGGAGTCGGCCCAGGGCTACCGGCGCATCGAGCAGTTCCTCCGGCGCGTCGCCGGCACGGCCGGCGAGGTCCACATCGGACGCCTCCCCGGTGAGTTCACCGCGGCGCTCGACGACGACCTCGGCACGCCGCAGGCGTTCGCCGTGCTGCACAACACCGTGCGCGACGGCAACGCCGCTCTGGACGCGGTGGATTCGGCCAAGGCACTGGAGCTGGCCGAGACCGTGCGGGCGATGACCGACGTGCTCGGGCTCGACCCGTTGTCCGAGCAGTGGGCGGAGACCGGGGGCTCGAACACCAGGGCGCTCGACACGCTCATCGAAGGGATGCTGGCGGCACGGCAGCAGGCCCGCAAGGACAAGGACTTCGCGAGGGCCGACGCCATCCGCGATCAGCTGACCGCTGCCGGTATCGCGGTGGAAGACACCCCCAATGGTCCCTTGTGGACAGTGAGAGACTGAGAGATGGCAGGCAACTCCCGGCGCCGGGGCGCGATTCGCAAGACCGGCACGAAGAAGGGCCAGGTCGTCGGCTCCGGCGGCCAGCGGCGAAAGGGGCTCGAGGGCAAGGGCCCGACGCCGAGGGCCGAGGACCGGAAGGGGCACCCGGCACAGCGCAAGGCCGCTGCCGCGGCAGCGCGGGCCGAGAAGAAGCGCAACGTCGCCAAGAAGCAGGCCGAGGGTCCCGAGATCATCGCGGGCCGCAACCCGGTGGTCGAGGCGCTGCGGGCCAACGTACCCGCGACCGCGCTCTACGTGGCGCTCAACATCGACGCGGACGACCGCGTCAAGGACGCCGTGCACCGGGCCGCGGACAAGGGGATATCGATCCTGGAGGTCCCACGGGACGAGCTGGACCGCAAGACCGGCGGCGCCGTGCACCAGGGTCTCGGGCTCCAGGTCCCGCCGTTCGAGTACACCCATCCGGACGACCTGCTGGCCATGGCGAGGGACTCAGGTGAGGCGCCGCTGATCGTGGCGCTCGACGGCGTGACCGACCCGCGCAACCTCGGCGCGGTGATCCGCTCGGCGGCCGCGTTCGGCGCGCACGGCGTGCTGCTCCCGGCGCGGCGCAGCGCGGGCATGACGGCCGTGGCGTGGCGGACCAGCGCGGGCACGGCGGCGCGGCTGCCCGTCGCGATCGCGACCAACCTCACCCGGCAGCTGCAGGCGTGGGCCTCCGAGGGCCTGATGGTCGCCGGGCTGGACGCCGACGCGACGCTGGAGATCGACTCGCTCGACCTCGCCACCGACCCCCTGGTGATCGTGGTGGGTTCGGAGGGGCGTGGCCTCTCGCGGCTGGTGCGGGAGAACTGCGACGTGACCGTGTCGATCCCGATGGCGCCCGGCGTCGAGTCGCTGAACGCGTCGGTGGCCGCGAGCGTGCTGCTCGCCGAGGTCGCGAGGCGGCGAAGGGCCGACGGCCGCGTGTAGGTCGCATGGCGGAGACCACTTCACGTCGGTCTTCACCACGCGGGGCTCCCTACTCCGTTAGGGTCACGTTGCCGCAACGTGCCCAGGGGGTCCCACCGGATGTCGTTCGTCTCGCCACTCTTCCTGTGGTACTTCATGCCCGCGGTGCTCATCGCGGTGCTGTTGTGCCCGCGGAGCTGGCGCAACGGCATCGTCGCGGTGGCGAGCCTGCTCTTCTACGCGACGGGCGCCGGTTCGTTCACGCTGCTGCTGCTCGCGTGCATGGTGATCAACTTTGCGGCGGGTCCCGCGCTGGAACCCGACGAATGGGGGATGCGACCGGACAATCGGCGCCGCTGGCTGCTCATCGGCGTGATCGCGTTCGACCTGTCGATCCTGCTGGTGTGGAAGTACGCGGGCTTCGCGACCGAGCAGATCGCCTGGTTCGCCCAGCTGTTCGGCGGCGACTTCCCGATCGCGGAGCTGGCGCTGCCGATCGGCATCTCGTTCTTCACGTTCCACCACATCTCGTACGTGGTCGACATCTACCGGGGTGAGCGGCACGCGCTGCGCAATCCGGTGTCGTTCGCGACGTACATCTCGATGTTCCCGCAGCTCGCGGCGGGCCCGATCGTGCGGTACCGGGAGATCGCCGACCAGCTGCCGCAGCACCGTTCGCACCGCTTCGACGACATCGCAGCCGGGTTCCCGCGGTTCGCACTGGGCCTGGTCAAAAAGGCCGTGATCGCCGACTCGCTCGCCCCGATGGTCGACGCGTGCTTCGCGACCCCGGCCGACGAGATGACGTTCGCGATCGCCTGGCTCGGCGCGATCGGGTACACGCTGCAGCTCTACTTCGACTTCTCCGGCTACTCGGACATGGCGATCGGGCTCGGCCGGATGCTGGGCTTCCGGCTCCCGGAGAACTTCGCGCGGCCGTACTCCTCGGTGACGATCACGGAGTTCTGGCGTCGCTGGCACATGTCGCTGTCGCGGTGGTTCCGCGACTACGTCTACATCCCGCTGGGCGGCAACCGCGCCGGCGCGCGCAAGACGTATCGGAACCTGTGCATCGTTTTCGTGCTGACGGGGTTCTGGCACGGTGCGGCGTGGACGTTCGTGGTGTGGGGCGTCTACCACGGTGCGCTGCTGATCATCGAGCGCGCGTGCGGCTGGGACAAGGCGCCGAAGGACTCGGCGGCGCGTGTGGCGCGGCGGGCGCTGACGCTGGTGCTGGCGATCTTCGGCTGGGTGCTGTTCCGCTCACCCGACATGGGGCAGGCGCTGACGATGCTGGGGCACATGCTGGTGCCCGATTTCGACGGCCTGTCGGAGCTGGTCGAGGCGTCGCTGACGAACCAAAGACTCGTGCTCCTGCTGGGCGCGGCGGCGATCTTCTTCCTGCCGGCGCACCCGGTGACGGGCCCGCTGCTGGAGTCGGCGCGGAGCAGGCCGGCGACGGTGCTGCGGATCGGCATCATGACGGTGGGCCTGGCCTATGCCGCGATCCTGGTGGCGACGGGCACCTTCAGCCCGTTTTTGTACTACCAGTTTTGAACGAGATCGGCGGCGGCCTGCGACGTGGTCCGCGCTAGAGACAGAAGAAGCAATCGCACGACCGTCCGGATTCGCTGCCGTACGCCGTGAAGCCTTGCACCGGCCCCAACGCGGCGTTCAGTTCCGCGCGGCTGAGTTCAGGCAGCCCTCCTCGCGTTGCTTCCTGCCATGCCCGCGGCCACCAGCCATCGCCGTCGTCGAACGAGAGGTCACCGCGCCAGACAGCATCGATGAGCAGCGAGTACAGCGGATGGTCTGGCCAGTGGTTGACCCGCAGCACCCACCATCGCCCATCGACACTGGCTGCATGAGGAAAGCAACCATGACCGGTCATCCTCCAAACGACGGGGGTGGCCAGTTCGTCGCCCCGGAGCGGCATCGGTCCAGTGTGCACTCCTGCCCCCTCCGGTCAAGATGTCAGGCACCACGCGTCGACGACCTTCGAACATCGGCACCGGATTCCTAACTCCACGCCGATCGGTACTTGCCGTCGACGAGCCTGACCCAGGTGTCGGCCCATCCGCTGGAGATGGCGATCTCCTCGATCGCGCCCGTAGGTGAACACAGCAGCTTGAGCCGACGACGTGCGTCCGGATCTCCGTCGGCGATGCGGTCGCGCAAGTGCTCCAGTTCGGCGATGGCGTCCTCGACCGTGGCGAAGGAGCTCCATAGAACATCCTGGTCGCGGCTGCGCAGGAGTGACAGCAGCTCAGCTACGAATGCGCACAACCGGTCGCGACCGTCCATCTCACGATTGTCGCTGCCGGGTCTGGGCCGCGCCGATGAGTTTTGCCGCCCACCCGTGTCTACCCGGCATGACCATCGTGACCGCCAACCTCGCCATCTCGCTCGACGGCTTCACCGCCGGGCCGGGACAGAACCTCGACAACCCCTTCGGCACCGGGGCCGCTGCGCTGACCGCTTGGATGTTCGAGACCGATCTGCCAGGGCGTGAGCGCGACAAGCAGGTGCTCGCCGACATCCACGCCAACACCGGCGCGCACATCATGGGGCGCAACATGTTCGGGCCAGGGCGCGGCGCCTGGGACGAGAGCTGGACCGGGTGGTGGGGCGCCGAACCGCCCTACCACGCGCCCGTTTTCGTACTGACCCACCACGAGCGGGCGCCTCTGAAGATGCAGGGTGGGACGACGTTCACCTTCGTCACCGACGGCATCGAGTCGGCGCTCGAGCAGGCTCTCGCCGCCGCTGGGGAACGGGACGTCGAGATCGCCGGCGGGGCCGCCACCGTGCGCCAGTACCTCGCCGCCGGGTTGCTCGACGAGCTCGTGCTGCACCTCGTTCCCGTGACCATCGGCGCCGGTGAGCGGCTCCTCGACGGGGTCAACGGACTGGCCATGGAGCCCGTCGAGGTGATCAGCTCGCCCACCGTGACGCACCTGCGCTACCGCGTCAACCACCCAACCCGACGGCAGCGATCATGAGCGGGATCAGCAGCATGATCAGGATCGCGCCCGCGATGTCGAAGACGAAGCCGGAGCGGATCATCTTCGTGATCGGCACCGCGCCGGACCCGTAGACGATCGCGTTCTGTGGCGTGGACACCGGCAGCATGAAGCCGAACGACGCGGCGAACGTTGCCGCCAATGCGGGGATGAACGGGTTGACGCCCGCCGCCTCCGCGATCGGGATGATGATCGGCACCACGACCGCCGCGGAGGCCGTGTTCGACGTCGTCTCCGACACCACGATCGCCATCAGCACCGCGAAGCTCACCAGCGACACGCTGCTCGTGAAGCCCAGTCCGTTCGCCAGACCCGTGCCGACGCGCTCGGCGAGACCCGTGTCCCTCAGCAGCGTGCCGAAGATGATGCCCGTCCCGAACAGCAGTACCGTGCCCCAGTCGATCCGCGCCGCCTCGGTCCACGTGAGCGTGAACCTGCGCTCCGGCCAGTTCACCGGCAGCAGGAACAGCAACGCCGCGCCGACGACGGCCACGATGCCCTCGTCGAGGCGATTGCTGATCGTCTCGTACGCCGCCGAGTCACCACCCGCGACCAGTGCCACGATGCCCGGTGCCACCCACAGCACCACGGTGACCAGGAACGCGATCAGCGTGTTCCACTCCGCACGCGAGAGCTTGCCGAGCTTCGCGCGCTCACTGGCGACGTACTCCTCGACGCCGGTCAACCGCTTGATCTCCGGCCGGTTCAGCAGGATCAGCACGGTGACGAGCACCGCGAACATCACCGCGCAGGCGGGCAGCGCCGTGATCGTCCACTGCAGGAAGGAGATGCGCTCGCCGGTCGCCTCCTCGATCAGCTCCCTGCCGATGAGGTTCGGCGGGGAGCCGATCGGCGTCAGCAGGCCGCCGACGCTCGCGCCGTAGGCGAGCACGAGCATCAGCGCGATGCCGACGCGCAGCCGCAGCGGATCGAAGCGCTGCCCCTCCGGCGTCTGCCCCCGGATGAGCTCCGCGATCACCGACAGCAGTCCGACCGCCGTCGGCAGCAGCATCGCGACGGTCGCCGTGTTGGAGATGAACGCCGAGAGGACACACGTGACAACGCCGAGCGCGACGATCACGCGCCACGTGCTCTTGCCGACACCCGGCAGGCTCAGGATCCGGAACGCGAACCTGCGCGCGAGGCCGTGCCGCAGCATGGCCTGCGCCAGGATGAACGCGCCGATGAACACGAACACCGTCGACGAGCCGAAGGGCGCCAGCACGTCGTCGGCGGGTAGCACGCCGAGTATCACGATCGTGGCGACACCGATGAGGCCGCCGACCGGGATCGGCACCGGTTCGCACACCCAGAGCACCACCACGCCCAGCAGCACGGCCGCGAGCTGTTGCTGCGAGGAGTCGAGCGCGGTCGGCACGAAGAGGAAGACGATCGTCACCAGCGGCGCGAGAACGAAGCCCACCGTTCTCCGCGCTCGTTCGAACCGTTCCTCGGCCGGCGTCAGCTTCTGTTCGGCCAGCCCGCGATAGGTACTTCCGGAGAGCAGGGCCGACGTGACGCTCTGCGTACGCCCGCCTTCAGCATCGTCGCTTCGTCCCATACCGGGACCCTATCGAGTCAGTGATCCACGTCACTAGGGTACGGCGGTCAATGTTCGGTTTCGGGCACGAGAGCGAGCTGGTCGGGGTGGAAGCCGTCGCGCTGAGGCGGCGGCAGCCACGCCTCGGGCCGGTTGCTCTTGTGCTTGCCCAGATCCGTGAGGCTCAGCGGCGCGCCGAAGTCGGTGCCGTAGGAGTCGGTCTTGTCGATCCGCACCAGATGCGTCTCCTCCGGCGGCAACCCGATGCCGATCGCGACCACGTACGCGTCGGGCAACTCGGTGGTGAAGCCCGCCCACGCGCCCGCGAAGTGCCAAACCCGTGCCCGCACCGGCTCGCCCTCGACCCGCCAGGTGACCTGCGGCCATTCCTCGTACCGCTTTGCTTGCTTCTCCGCGTGCTCGACGAGCGCGAGGATCAGCCCATCGGGGCGCGGCACGGACCCGTCCGGAAGGGTCAGGTTGACCAGGCCGAACGCGCCGCCGAAGGCCACCTCCGCGAGCGGGTCGCCGCCGTTGGGGCACATGGTCTCGTCGTAGCGAGGCCTCGGCAGCGTGCCGATCCGAACCCCGTGCTCACTCTCCTGCTGCCGGTGACCGAGCCACAACGCCCACGGCCGGCCGTCCGGGGTCCCTTCGAAGAAGTCCACCCAGCGAGGGCCCCGGAAACCCCAGTCGAGCCCGTACACGGCGAAGTCGACGGGCAACGATTTTTTGTCTGCGACATCCGAGTTCACCCGGAAATACTGCACTCTTCAACCAGCGTCGGCAGCTCGATCGTTACCAAGCCGCAGCATTGGGTGACGTTGCGCGAGCCCGGCCGTGACGGTCTGGAGTGGACGATTCCACAGTGGAGCGCATGAGGGCACACCCCACTGCAGTGAAGGCCACCCTCACTGCGTTGAACGCAGTGAGGGTGGCCTTCACTGCAGTACCCGACCAGCTCTGGTGTGGACCGCGATCAGGCGGGCTGGGTGGCGGGCTCCTTCTTCTTGCTCACCTTCTCCGCCTCGGGTGAGGGGCCGAGCCGCTCGATGGCCTCCTGCAGCGCGGTGTGGCTCGCGGCGAGGCGGTCGGCGACGAGGCTGCGCAGTTCGAGCGCCTCGGTGCGCTTGGCGTTGGCGTCGGCGAGCTTGCTCTCGGCCTCGGCGATCATCTTCTCGGAGCGGGCCTTCGCGGTGGACTCGAGCTCCTCCGCGCGGCGCTCGGCCTCGGCGGTCTTGGCCGCGATGCTCTCCGCGGACGCCTTCTCGGCGGCGGCGATGCTCTCCGCGGACTTCTTCTCGGCCGCGGCGATCTCCTCGGCGGACTTCTTCTCCGCGGCGGCGATCTTCTCGGCCGACGCCTTCTCCGCGTTCGCGATCTTGTCGGCGGAGGCCTTCTCGGCGGCGGCGATGCTCTCCTGCGACTTCCGCTCGGCCGCCGTGCGGCGCTCCTTGGCCTCGGCGTCGAGGCGGTTGCGCTCCTGCTCGGCCTCGGCGGCCAGCTTTTCGGCCTCCGCGCGGGCCTTCTCGCGGGTCTTGTCCGCGTAGGCGTCGGCCGCCGAACGCGTGGCCGCGGCTTCCTCCTCGGCCTTCTTGCGGAGGTCGGCGATCTCCTCCTCGGCGAGCTGCATCATCGTCTTGACGCGCTCGCTCATGGCCGCGGGCCCTGACGGGTCCTCGACCATGCGGGTCAGCGCCGCCTTGGCCTCGGTGAGCTCCTGCTGCGCGTAGCTGAGCGCCTTGGTGAGGTCGGCGACCGACGCCGTGGCCTCGTCCCGGCTGCGGGAGGTGCGCTTGAGCTCGGCGGCCATCTTCTTCAGGTGCTCGTCGACCTGTACCTGGTCGTAGCCCCGGAAGACCGTGGTGAACTGGGTGGACCTGGTGGGGTTGGGGGGTGCTCCGGCTTCTGCCATTCGGCAACCTTAATGAGTCCACAGGCTGAATCCCATACCTCCAAACGGACGCTTTCTGGACTCGCCCGATACTGTGCGTGCAACGCTGCGCCCACGTGGGGAGGGACGTCTGACTTGGACGCGGTCCTCGACGACATCGCACGGCACTGGCCGCTGTACGCGGCCATCCCGTTCGTCGCCGCGCTGATCGGCTACGTCACCAAACGGGTCGCCATCGAGATGATGTTCCGGCCGCTGGAGTGGACCGGGATCAAGGGAACGTTCCTCGGCTGGCAGGGCGTGGTCCCCCGGCACGGCGGGCGCATGGCCGCGATCGCGACCGATCTGCTCACCGCGAATTTGCTCGATATTCGCGATGTGTTCGACCGGATCGACTCCGGGCGGATCGCGCGCGAGATCGAGCAGCCGTTGCTGCGGGCCGTCGACGACATCGCTCGCGACGTGCTCGCCGAGTACCACCCGCGCATGTGGGACCGGCTGCCGCCGATGGCCCAGGAGCTGATCGTCAAGCAGCTGCAGGCGTCCTCACCCCGGCTCGTCCGGCAGCTCATGGACGAGGTGCGGGAGAACCTCGACGACGTCCTCGACGTCAAGCACATGACAGTGCAGCGCCTGACGCAGGACAAGGCGCTGCTGGTGCGGCTCATCCGCGAGACGTCGCGGCCCGAGATGGCGTTCATCGCCCGCTCCGGCATCTACTTCGGATTCGTGCTCGGCATCGTGCAGTCGGTCATCTGGGCGGTGACGAAGGAACCGCTGGTGATGCCGATCTTCGGTGCCTGCATCGGCTTCTTCACCGACTGGCTCGCGATCAAGCTGATCTTCGTCCCCCGCGAGCCGGTCCGCGTCTTCCACCGCTTCACGTTGCAGGGCAAGTTCCAGCGGCGGCGCACAGAGGTCGCGCGGCAGTACGGCGAGCTGATCGCCCGCGAGGTGCTGACCGTGCCGAACCTGATGGAGTCGATCCTGCGCGGCCCGCGCTCCGACCGGCTGATGGCGATGATCCGGCGCATGGTGGCCGAGGCGATCGACGAGCAGGCCAGCGCCGCGAAGCCGCTGGTCACCGTGGCCATCGGGACCAGGCGGCTCGAGGAGATGAAGCGTGCGGCAGCGGCGAAGGCGATCGAGCGGATGCCCGACACCGTCTCCCACGCGGAGGGCTACCTCACCAAGGCGATGAACGTCGCCAACATGGTCGAGGAGCGGATGATGAAGCTGACGCCGGTGGAGTACGAGGGCCTGCTGCGGCCCGCCTTCCGGCAGGACGAGTGGAAGCTCATCGTGGTGGGCGGCGTCATCGGCTTCATCGTTGGTGAGCTGCAGGTACTGCTGATGCTGCACTGACGGCGTCGACGGCACCGCGCCGCTCGCGGCCCCGCACGTAGGCGACCAGGCGGCACACCAGGTAGATGGTGAACGAGATCGCGGTGACGAAGAAGCTCACCGGCGCGCCGGGCGCGAGCGAGAGCACGATGCCGCCGATCGCGGCGATCTCCGCGAAGACCACGGCGAGCACCGTGGCCCGCAGCGGGCTGGCCGTGAGCCTGGCCGCCGCGGCGGCGGGCGTGACCATGAGCGCCACCACCAGCAGCGCGCCGACGATCTGGACGCCCAGCGCGGTCGCGATGCCGACGAGCACCGCGAACAGCGGCGACAGCAGATGCACCGGCACACCCCTGGCAACCGCGACCCCGGGGTCGACGCTCGCGAACAGCAGCGGCCGGTAGATGAGGCCGAGCACCACCAGCACCACGACCGCCGCGACCAGCAGCGCTGTGAGGTCCTGCGGCTCGACCGCGACGATCTGGCCGACGAGGATGCCGAACTTGTTGGACGCCCTGCCCTCGTAGAACCACAGCAGGAGCACGCCGAGACCGAGCCCGAAGGAGAGGATCACGCCGATGACGGAGTCGCGCTCTGACTCGCGGCCGCCGAGCAACCCGAGCAGCAGCGCGGCAACCACCGCGCCCAGCAGCGCGCCGTAGCTGACGCCGATGCCGAGCAGCAGCGCCGCGGCGGCGCCGGTGAAGGCCAGCTCGGCGGTGCCGTGGACGGCGAACGACATCCGGCGCATCACGATGAGCGGGCCGAGGGTGCCGGCGACGAGGCCGAGCACGGCCGCGGCGAGCAGCGCCATCTGCACGAAGTCCAGGCCGAGCAGGCGTGCGGTCAGTTCGAAGTCGAACAGCTTGTCCATGATCGGTTACGACACCCGCTCGTCGACGTGATGGTGCACCTCGTCCTCGCACAGCGCGCTCTGTGCGCCCGCGACGTGGATCTGGCCGCCGACCCGCAACACCTCGACCCGCGTGCGGTACAGCTCGGAGAGGGTTTGCGAGTTCATCACCTCGTCCGGCGTGCCGATGCGGAACTGACCGTTGACCAGGTACAGAACTCGATCCACATAGGACAGGATCGGATTGATCTCGTGGGTCACGAACAGCACGGCCGTGCCCGCCTCGCGCCTGCGCCGGTCGATCAGCTCGCTCACCACGCGCTGATGGGTGAGGTCGAGCGAGGCCAGCGGCTCGTCGCACAACAGCACCTCTGGCTCGCCGATGAGCGCCTGCGCGACTCGCAGCCGCTGCTGCTCACCGCCGGAGAGCCTGCCGACCGCCGACGAGGCGTAGGACTCCGCGCCGACCGACTCCACGAGCTCCGCGATGCGGCGCCGCCGTTTGCCCGCTCCGAGCAGGCCGAAGCCCCAGCGATCGCCGTCGAGACCGAGCCCGACGAGGTCCGTGCCGCGCAACGTGAGCTGCTCGTCCATCGCGCGTTGCTGCGGGATGTAGCCGACCTTGCGGTTGCCCCGGCCCGGCGCCTTGCCGACCACGCGGGCCTCGCCCGCGCTCAGCGACTGCAACCCGAGCAGCACCCGCAGCAGGCTGGTCTTGCCGGAGCCGTTCGGACCGAGGACGGCGAGGAACTCACCGGGCTGGACGTCGAGGTCGAGACCCGACCACAGCACCCGGTCGCCGAACCGCAGCCCCGCGCCCTCGATCTCGACGACTCCACGGCTCACTGACCCAATGCTCCCGCCAACGCGTCCACCTGCGTGCTCATCCAGGCAATGTAGTCCGTCGCGCCCTCGGGCAGGGTCTCGGTCACGTCGACCACGGGGACGCCCGCGTCCTTGGCCGCGCGGACGAGCTTCTCGGTCACCGGCGTGACGGTCTGGGAGTTGTTGACGACCGCCTGCACCTGCTTGCCGGACACGAGCTCGGTGACCTGCTGCTGGGCGGCGACGGGCACGTCGGTCTCGTTCTCGATCGCCTCGGCGTAGTCGTGCGGCGTGGCGTCGGTGATGCCCGCGGTCTGGAGCAGGTAGTGCGCGACCGGCTCGGTGGCGACGACCTTCGTGCCGGGGTGGTCGGTGCCGATCTTCTCGATGCGCTGGGTCAGCTCGTCGAGGTCGGCCTTGAACGCGTTGGCGTTGTCGGTGAAGGTCTGCTTGGCCTCCGCGTCCAGTTCGCCGAGCCGGGCCGCGACCTTGTCGGCGACCTCGGCGACGACGTGCAGGTCGTACCAGACGTGCTCGTTCACCTCGCCGTGGTCGTGACCGTGCTCCTCGCCACCCTGCTCGGTGGCGTGCTCCTCACCGTGTTCCTCGGTGGCGTGCTCGTCACCGTGTTCCTCGGTGGCGTGCTCCTCGCCGTGCGCGTGGCCCTCGCCCTCGAAGGCGACCACGGGCTCGCCCCCGGAGTTCTGGCCCGCGAGCTGCTCGAAGAACTCGTCGTACCCGCCGCCGTTGTAGACGAGCAGCTGGGCGTCCTGCACATCGGCCGCGTCCTCGGCGCTGGCCTGATAGGAGTGCGGGTCGGAGGACGGGTCCTCGACGATCGACTTCACGTCGACCCGATCACCGCCGACGGCCTCGACGACGCTGCCCCACACGTTCGTCGACGCGACCACCGAGATGCGGCCGTCCTCGGCGGCCTGCCCGCTGCCTCCTCCGCCGTCACCGCACGCGGTGAGGCCAAGGGTCAGCGCTGTGAGCACCGAGGTCGTGGCGAGCAGGTGCCTCGCGCGGCGAGAGCTCATCGGCAAACACACTCCGTCAACATCGTGGTGGGTGACACTCAGTGAAGATAATGGAAACCATTGTCGGTTCAACTTTACCCCAACCGGTGACGAACCCACAGCTCAGCGACCGACGTCACGACGCACCGTCAAGATGTGACGCACGTGGGCCAGAACTTCTGCATCGGCTTCTGAACCGTTACGGTTTGTTCATGAACCGGCCGATGCGAACCCGGCGGCAGGCGACTCTGGCGTCCCTTGCCGCCGAGCTGGGCGTGTCCAGGACGACGGTCTCGAACGCCTACAACCGGCCGGATCAGCTATCGCCTGAGCTGCGCAAACGCGTTCTGGAGACCGCCAGGCGCCTCGGCTACCCCGGCCCTGACCCGGTGGCCCGGTCGCTGCGTACCCGCAAGGCGGGCGCGGTGGGCCTGCTGCTCACCGAGAACCTCTCGTACGCGTTTCGTGACCCCGCGGCCGTCGGCGTGCTGGAGGGTCTCGCGCTCGCGTGCGAGGACGCCGGCGTCGGCCTGCATCTCGTGCCGGCGAGCCCCGGCAGGGAGGACGTCGCCGCCGTGCACCGCGCCGGCGTCGACGGCTTCGTCGTCTACTCCGTTCCCGACGACGACCCTCACCTCGCCGCCGTGCTCCAGCGCCCGGTGCCCACCGTGATCGTCGACCAGCCGGAGGTGGAGGGCGTCGACCGCGTGGGACCCGACGACGAGGCGGCGACCGTGAGCCTCGCCAACCACCTCGTCGGGCTCGGTCACCGGCAGGTCGGCGTGCTGTGCATGCGGCTGGCGCGGGACCGCAACGACGACTTCGTGCCCATGTCGCGCCAGCAGGAGGCGCACTACCACGTACAGCGCACCCGGCTCGCCGCGCTGGCCAGGACCTTCGAGGCTGCGGGCGTGGCCTGGGAGAGCGTGCCGGTGGTGGAGCGTTTCGAGCACAACGTCGACGACGGCGCCTCCGCGGCACGCCAACTGCTCGACGCCTACCCGCGCGTGACCGCACTGATCTGCACCTCGGACATCCTGGCGCTCGGCGCGCTCGCCGAGGCGGGACGGCGCGGCCTGCGCGTACCCGCCGATCTGACGATCACCGGCTTCGACGGCATCGCCGAGGCCACGCGCGCCGGGCTGACGACCGTGCACCAGCCCGTGCTGGAGAAGGGCAAGTCCGCCGGCAGGCTCCTCCTCGGCGCCGCCGACCGCGTGGCGCCGAAGGTCATCACGCTGCCCACCGAACTGCGCGTGGGCACCACCTCCGCCCCGCCCCGGACCGCCGAGGAACGCTGGTTCGGCCCATAGCCGAAGTGACATTCATCCGCCCGAGTTGTGCGGCGCGCGGCGGCCCCGTTCCATTGACCGCATGACCGCGATCGACCTCCTGCTCAAGCGCAACGAAGAACTGGGCAACGTCGTGCCGGGCGACCGCTCCTCAGCGAGCCCGTCCATGCACGTTGCGATCCTGACGTGCATGGACGCACGCATCCGCGTGTTCGAGCTGTTCGGACTGCTGCAGGGCGAGGCGCACGTGCTGCGCAACGCGGGCGGCGTCGTCACCGACGACATGATCCGCTCGCTCGCGCTCAGCCAGCGCAAGCTCGGCACCCGCGAGGTGCTGATCATGCAGCACACCAGCTGCGGGTTGAACACGGTGACCGAGGACGGTTTCAAGGACGAACTCGAGGAGGCCAGCGGGCTGCGGCCGACCTGGGCCGTCGAGGCGTTCCGGGACGTGGAGGCCAGTGTGCGCCAGTCGGTGCGGCGGGTGCAGACGAGCCCCTTCCTGCCCCACAAGGACCTCGTGCGGGGTTTCGTCTACGACGTGCACACGGGCGTGCTCTCCGAGGTGTCCTGACTAGAGTCTCCGTCGATGCCCATCGACACCGACACCCTCATCGACTGGTTCGACACGGTCGGCCGCGACCTGCCCTGGCGGCGCCCCGAGTGCACGGCGTGGGGCGTGCTGGTCAGCGAGATCATGCTCCAGCAGACGCCGGTCGCCCGTGTGGAGCCGATCTGGCACGAGTGGCTCGCCCGCTGGCCGCGTCCCTCCGATCTCGCCGCCGCGAGCCAGGGTGAGGTGCTGCGCGCGTGGGGCAAGCTCGGCTACCCGAGGCGGGCGCTGCGCCTGCACGCCGCCGCGTCGGCGATCGCCACCGAACACGGCGACGTCGTGCCCTCCGACGTCGACACGCTCCTCGCGCTACCGGGCATCGGCGCCTACACGGCCCGCGCCGTCGCCGCGTTCGCCTACGGCAAGCGCGCGCCCGTCGTGGACACCAACGTCCGCAGGGTCGTCGCGAGGGCCGTGCACGGGGGCGGCGACGCGGGACCGGCGTCGAACACGCGCGACATGGCCGACGTCGAGGCGCTCCTGCCTCGGTCGGAGTCGCGCGCGGCTCGGCTGTCCGCGGCGCTGATGGAGCTGGGCGCGCTGGTCTGTACCGCGCGTTCCCCTCGGTGCGGAGACTGCCCGGTGGCCGACGGCTGCGCGTGGCAGCACGCCGGCAGGCCCGCCTACGCCGGGCCTGCCAAGCCCGTGCAGAGGTACGCGGGCACCGACCGGCACGTGCGCGGCCTGCTGCTCGACGTGCTGCGGGGGACGTCGGACCCGGTGGAGAAGGCGCGGCTCGACGTCGTGTGGCCGCAGGCGGGGCAGCGCGATCGCTGCCTCGACTCGTTGCTGGTGGACGGTCTGGTGGAGCAGACGGCCGACGGAAGGTTCGCCCTGCCGGGCGAACATTGACAGCACGTAAGCGAATATTGTTAATGTTTCCCCTCGTTCCGATCGAGGGGAGATCGAGATGGCCGGCAAGCCTGGGTTCGACCGGCGTGCGCTGATCAAGGGTGGCCTCGCCGCCACCGCGGTCGGCGCCGTCGCCACGTGGCAGGCGGCTCCCGCCGCCGCCACCGCGCGCAAGGTGGCCGAACCGGTGATCTACGGAACCGACATCTGGGGAGCGCGACCGCCGAGCAGCCCGATCGAGGTGCTCGACCGCAAACCGACCTACATCGTCGTGCACCACACCGTGGAGCCCGGCAACACCGAGGACTACTCGCGCGAGCGCGCGTTCCAGATCTCGCGCGACATCCAGACGTTCCACATGGACACGCGCGGCTGGGCCGACTCGGGCCAGCAGTTCACCAACAGCCGCGGCGGCCACATCACCGAGGGCAGGCACCGCAGCCTGGAGGTGCTTCGCGGCGGCGTGCAGCACGTGCTGGGCGCGAACGTCGGCAACCACAACAGCGAGGTCATCGGCATCGAGAACGAGGGCCTCTACACCGAGGTCGACGTGCCGCAGGCGCTGTGGGACTCGCTGGTGCGGCTCGTTGCCTACATGGCCGACCAGTACGGCATCTCCACCGAGTTCATCAAGGGCCACCGGGACTTCAACTCGACACAGTGTCCCGGCGACGTCCTCTACGCACGACTGCCGGAGCTGCGCGAGGCGGTGGCCGCCGAGCTGGGCGTGCAGGCGCGCCAGCCCGTGGAGTGGCCGCTGCTGAGCCAGGGCGACACGGGTGAGCGGGTGCGGGAAGCACAGCGGCTGCTGCGGGCGCGAGGCGAGAACGTGGCGGTGGACGGCGTTTTCGGGCCCGCGACCCGGGAGGCGGTGCGGTCGTTCGCCGCCGCCAACGGAGTTCCCGCGGCGACGTGCTACGCCTCGGCGCACGCCGACGAGCGGGGTCTCCTCGGCGCCGACATCTGGCCGCTGCTGGCGGAGGGCACGAACCGGCAGGCCCTCAAATCCCGCCTGGCCCACATCGGCTGACCCGCCCGGCTAGCGGTTCAGGACCTGAGAGAGGAAGGCTTCCACCGCGCCTCGGTACTGCTCGGGCGCGTCGTCGTGCACCACGTGCCCCGCGCCGGGCACGACGACGTGCCTGCCGCCGCCCGGTGCGCGCGCGGCCAGCTCCGCCTGCTGTCCCGGCGGCATCGCGGTGTCACCAGCCTCGATCACCAGCAGCGGGCACTCCACCTTGTCCACAAAGGACCAGTAGTCGCGGCGGCCCCACTCCGCGGCGATCTCGTACAGGTCTTCGAGGTCGGCCATCAGGTGGTAGCCGTCGGCCCGCTCCTCGACGCACTCCGCGAAGTAGTTCCCCGTGCTGCCGAAGAACTCCCGCACATGCGCGAGTGAGCGGAAGGGAACCGGCCAGGACTCGAAGTAACCGCGCCACGTCTCGACGGTGCGGCCGCGCTGGTCGGGCGCCATGTCCTCCACCACCACGGCCCTCACCAGCTCGGGCCGCGTCGCGGCCAGCACCCACGCGTGCAGGCCGCCCATCGAGTGACCGATGACGACCGCGGGACCCTCGTCGAGGTCGGCCACCAGCTCGGCGACGTCGGCGACGAACTCCTCGGTCCGCCACTCGCCCGTTCGCCTCGCCCGCCCGTGGCCACGTGCGTCGAGCCCGACGACGTGCCCGTACGCGGTGAGCCACCTCGCGACACCCCACCACGTCGTCGCCCTGCCCATGAGGCCGTGCAGCAGCACGATCGGCGGCCCCTCGCCTCCGAAGTCGACCACCCCGTCCCGTGGCTGCATCGGCACCTCGTTCACGTCGTCTTTCTGGCCCTGCACGTAGGCTCCCGCCATGATCTCCCGCCGCGCGCGGACCGGCCTGCTCCTCGGCCTGGTCTGCACCCTAGCCGCGTGCACCGCACCCGAGTCCGAAGAGCCGCCCCGGCCGGAGCCCACCCCGGGCGTCCCGTCGCCGGGCGCGGCGGGCATCGGCGACCCCTACTACCCCAACGACGGCAACGGCGGCTACGACGCGACGGGCTACGACGTGTCGATCGCCTACGACCCCGCCAACGGGCAGCTCACCGGCGACACCACCGTCACCGCCCGCGCCACTCAGGACCTGGAGTCGTTCAACCTCGACCTGCGCGGCTTCACGATCAGCTCGGTGGAGGTAGACGGCAGGAGCGCGGAGTTCGCCAGGCAGGGCGCCTTCGAGCTGGTGATCACGCCGAGCGAGCCGCTGACCGAAGGCAGCGAGTTCACCGCCCGCGTGCGCTACGAGGGCACGCCGCAGGCCGCCTCGAGCGCCCAGCTCGGCGGCAACGGCTGGCACCGCAGCGACTCCGGCGGCGCGTTCGTGCTCGGCGAGCCGCATTCGGGCTCCTACTGGTACCCGGTGAACGAGCACCCGAGGGACAAGGCGACGTTCCGGCTCACCGCACGGGTGCCCGAAGGCTGGACGGCGGTGTCGATCGGCCGCCAGGAGGGCTCGTCGACGGCGGACGGCTGGACCACGAGCACGTGGGTCGAGTCCGAGCCCGTCGCCAGCTACCTCACCACGGTCGCGATCGACCGGTTCACCATCGACAGGGGCAGGCTCTCCGACGGCACACCGGTGCTGAGCGCGTTCGCGCCCGGCGCCGAGCGCATCCGGCCGGACGCCGGGCGCGTCGCCGAGATCATCGAGTTCCTCACCGGCAAGTTCGGCGACTACCCGGCGACTTCGGCGGGCGGCATCTACCTCGGCGACAACGTGGGCTACTCGCTGGAGACCCAGGGCAGGCCCACCTACACGGTGTCGGCCGATCTGGAAACGATCGTCCACGAGCTGGCCCACCAGTGGTACGGCAACGAGGTGTCGGTGAAGTCGTGGGCGGACATCTGCCTCAACGAGTGCCTGGCGAGCTATTCGCAGTGGCTGTGGGCCGAGGGCAAGGAGGGCGACGACCTCGACGCCCGCTACCGGCGCGCGATCGACCGGCTGCGCGACGACCGGGAGTTCTGGGGCCAGCGGCTCTACGACATGGGCGCGGGCAACGAGTTCGAGGGCGTCTACGACAAGGGCATCCTCGCGCTGCACGCGCTGCGCAGGCAGATCGGCGACGAGGCGTTCAACCGGGTGCTGCGTGAGTGGCCCGTCGAGCACCGCGAGGGCAACGCGAGCTGGCCCGACTTCGAGCGGTTCGTCGCCGACCTCGCGGATCAGGACCTGGAGGGGTTCTTCGCGGCCTGGTTCCGCGGTGCGGAGCTGCCCGGTGACGAGCACCTCTATCCCGGCTCGCTTCGGCGCTAGCTTCTAGGCTGGGCCCATGGCTGTTGTGAAGATCAACGCGATCGAGGTTCCCGAGGGCGCGGGCCCCGAACTGGAGAAGCGGTTCGCCGCACGACTGCACGCCGTGGACTCGCAGCCCGGGTTCCTCGGCTTCGAGCTGCTGCGCCCGGTATCCGGGGAGAACCGGTACTTCGTCTACACGAAGTGGGAGACCGAGGAGCACTTCCAGGCGTGGGCGCAGGGCCCGGCGCGGGAGGCCCACGCCGGCGAGCGCGCCAAGCCGGTGGCCAGCGGGGCGAGCCTGCTGGAGTTCGAGGTGGTGCAGAGCTCGGTCCCCAAGGCCGACTGACACGGCCCCGCCGCGAGTCCCCCGCTCCCGACCGCGAGTCCCCCGCTCCGGTCCGTGAGTCCCCCGCTCGGGACGCCGAGTTCTGCGTTCCGGACCGTGAGTCCCCCGCTCGGGACGCCGAGTTCTGCGTTCCGGACGGTGAGTGCCGCGTTCGAGCTCTCCGTCGGCGCCCCGGCGAGTGGGTCCAGAACTCACAATTCGCGGACCCGAGCGGGCAACTCGCGCACCCGAGCGGGGGACTCGCTGGACCCGAACGGGCAACTCGCGCGCCCGAACGGGCAACTCGCGCACCCGAACGGGCAACTCGCGCACCCGAACGGGCAACTCGCGCACCCGAGCGGGGAACTCGCTGGACCCGAACGGGCAACTCGCGCACCCGAGCGGGGAACTCGCTGGACCGGAGCGGGCAACTCGCAGGCCCGAGCGGGCAACTCGCGCACCCGAGCGGGGAACTCGCTGGACCGGAGCGGGCAACTCACAGGCCCGAACGGGCAACTCGCGGACCCGAGCGGGGGACTCGCAGGCCCCAGCGGGCAACTCACGCACCCGAACGGGCAACTCACGCACCCGAACGGGCAACTCACGCACCCGAGCGGGGGACTCGCGGACCGGAGCGGGGGACTCGCGCGGTTCGTTGGGGGTCACATGCGAAACGGCGCCCCTGCGCAGTGCACAGGGGCGCCGTTCGCGTCGCAGCGGTCTGCGGCGGTTACTCCTTCTCGGCCTCGCCGGCGTCGTCGCCGCCCGCGGCGGCGATGCTCACCGGAGGAGCGTCGGGCACGTCCATCGGCTTGGCCTCACCGCGGAAGACGAACCTGGCCTTGTCGTCCTTGTCGTCGCCGGGCTCCCAGCCCTCGACGTCCACGATGATGATCTGGCCGGGCTGCACCTCGCCGAACAGGATCTTCTCGGACAGCTGGTCCTCGATCTCCCGCTGGATGGTGCGGCGCAGCGGACGGGCACCGAGCACCGGGTCGAAGCCGCGCTTCGCGAGCAGGGCCTTGGCCCGGTCGGTCAGCTCCAGCTCCATGTCCTTGGCCCTGAGCTGGGTCTCCACCCGCGTCGCCATCAGGTCCACCATCTCGATGATCTGCTCCTGCGTGAGCTGGTGGAAGACGATGATGTCGTCGATGCGGTTGAGGAACTCCGGCCGGAAGTGCTTCTTCATCTCCTCGTTGACCTTCTGCTTCATCTTCTCGTAGCGCGATCCCTCGTCGCTGCCGGAAGAGAAGCCGAGGCTCACGGACTTGGAGATGTCCTGCGTGCCCAGGTTCGAGGTGAAGATCAGCACCGTGTTCTTGAAGTCGACCGTGCGGCCCTGACCGTCGGTGAGCCGCCCGTCCTCCAGCACCTGCAGGAGGGTGTTGTAGATCTCCTGGTGGGCCTTCTCGATCTCGTCGAAGAGGACCACGGAGAACGGCTTGCGACGCACCTTCTCGGTGAGCTGGCCGCCCTCCTCGTAGCCGACGTAGCCCGGAGGGGCACCGAACAGCCGCGAGGCGGTGTAGCGGTCGTGGAACTCACCCATGTCGATCTGGATGAGCGCGTCGTCCTCACCGAACAGGAAGTTCGCCAGCGCCTTGGACAGCTCGGTCTTACCGACACCGGACGGGCCGGCGAAGATGAACGAGCCGGACGGGCGCTTCGGGTCCTTCAGGCCGGCGCGGGTACGGCGGATGGCCTGCGACACGGCCTTGACCGCGTCCTCCTGGCCGATGATCCGCTTGTGCAGCTCGGTCTCCATGCGGAGCAGACGCGTGGTCTCCTCCTCGGTGAGCTTGAACACCGGGATGCCGGTCCAGTTGGCCAGTACCTCGGCGATCTGCTCGTCGTCGACCTCGGCGACGACGTCGAGGTCGCCGTCCTTCCACTGCTTCTCCCGCTCGGTCTTCTGGCCGAGCAGGGTCTTCTCCTCGTCGCGCAGGCGCGCGGCCCGCTCGAAGTCCTGAGCGTCGATGGCCGACTCCTTCTCCCTGCGGACGTCGGCGATCTTCTCGTCGAACTCGCGCAGGTCCGGCGGAGCGGTCATGCGGCGGATGCGCATGCGGGCGCCTGCCTCGTCGATCAGGTCGATCGCCTTGTCCGGCAGGAACCGGTCGTTGATGTAGCGGTCGGCCAGCGTGGCGGCCGCGACCAGCGCCGAGTCGGTGATCGAGACGCGGTGGTGCGCCTCGTACCGGTCACGCAGGCCCTTGAGGATCTCGATCGTGTGCTCGAGCGACGGCTCGCCGACCTGGATCGGCTGGAAGCGGCGCTCCAGCGCGGCGTCCTTCTCGATGTACTTGCGGTACTCCTCGAGCGTGGTGGCGCCGATCGTCTGCAGCTCGCCACGGGCCAGCATCGGCTTGAGGATGCTCGCCGCGTCGATCGCGCCCTCGGCGGCACCCGCACCCACGAGCGTGTGCAGCTCGTCGATGAACAGGATGATGTCGCCGCGGGTCTTGATCTCCTTGAGGACCTTCTTGAGGCGCTCTTCGAAGTCACCGCGGTAGCGGGAGCCCGCCACCAGCGACCCGAGGTCGAGGGTGTAGAGCTGCTTGTCCTTCAGGGTCTCGGGCACCTCGCCCTTGACGATGTTCTGGGCCAGCCCCTCGACGACGGCCGTCTTGCCGACGCCGGGCTCGCCGATGAGGACCGGGTTGTTCTTGGTGCGGCGCGACAGCACCTGCATGACGCGCTCGATCTCCTTGCCGCGACCGATGACCGGGTCGAGCTTGCCCTCCCGCGCGGAAGCGGTCAGGTTGCGGCCGAACTGGTCGAGCACGAGCGAGGACGACGGGGTGCCTTCGCCACGGCCTGCGCCCGCCTCGGCCGGCTCCTTGCCCTGGTAGCCGGAGAGCAGCTGCAGCACCTGCTGGCGAACCCGGTTGAGGTCTGCGCCGAGCTTGACGAGCACCTGCGCCGCCACGCCCTCACCCTCACGGATGAGGCCGAGCAGGATGTGCTCCGTGCCGATGTAGTTGTGGCCGAGCTGCAGCGCCTCGCGCAGCGACAGCTCCAGCACCTTCTTGGCACGCGGCGTGAAGGGAATGTGCCCGCTCGGGGCCTGCTGCCCCTGGCCGATGATCTCCTCGACCTGCTGGCGGACGCCCTCCAGCGCGATACCCAGCGACTCCAGCGCCTTGGCGGCGACACCTTCACCCTCGTGGATCAAGCCCAGGAGGATGTGTTCGGTGCCGATGTAGTTGTGGTTGAGCATCCGGGCCTCTTCCTGGGCCAGGACAACCACCCGCCTCGCGCGGTCGGTGAACCTCTCGAACATTCCCACTCCCTCGACTGCTGCGCCGGCGGCCCGATCTCATCACCAACGGACTATTCCGGCAATGAGTTCGGCACCGTGAGACCACTGTAGTAGCCAGGCGCACGTGTCGGCCTACCACTACGGCGGAATGCACCCCGCCCAAGGTCGGCTTCTGATCGGCCTCGAGCCCGGCCAAGACCTGACACACAGTCCGTTTGTTGCTGGCTGCTGACGTCTGGCACAACGCAGGGGGCCCCGCCGGGATTCCGGTTGCGGATTCTTGTCCGCTCACCGCGAACAGGTGCCACGCGACATTCCCACGAACGGGGAGCGGCACTGGCGGACCACCCGAACAGCGGTAAGGTAAGGCAGACCTAACAGCCGGATGGAGCAAGCGGAGGCTGTGCGTGACCGTCGACCGGTCCTTTCGTGATGCTCGACACACTCGCGCCGAGCTCGACGCGTTGTCGGGCTCGCTCACGAGGGCGGCCGGGCTCCAGGGCCGGGTCGAGCTCCGCACCGACCTGCCCGCCGACGGCTGGCAACGCTGCTCCGACCTGCTCGCCCACCCGCGCGGGCTCGCCGCGTGGTGCCTCGCGCTCACCGACTGGCTCCGCGAGGAGTACGGCGACGCGCCGCCGCGCACCACCGCGAGCTACGTCATGTCCTGGTACCTGCGGGTACCCGCCTACGCGGGAGCGCTCCTGCTGCACCACGAGCGCCGCGTTCCGTCGCTGCGGCCCGAGGAGCTGGGCGTGCGCATCGCGCCGGACGGGCGGCCCGACCCGACGGGCATCGCGGTGCTGGGCACCTCCTTCTACTGCCTGCCGTTCGACCCCGGCGCAGGGCGGCCCGAGGCGACCGTCGTGGCCGACGAACGCGCGCTCGCGGCCGTGCTGAGGGCCCGCTACACGGCGCACGCCGCGCGGTTCGTGCGCGCATACGCCCCGATCAGCCCGCTCAGCACGCGCATGCTGTGGGCCGGCGCCACGGACGCGCTGGACGCCTGCCTCTGGTGGGCGGGACTCGATGGCGGCGACGAGGGCGCCGGGGTCGCCGACGCGGCACTCGTGCTCGAATCGAGGTTCACACCGCTGACCTCGGCCTCGACGCTGCGCATGGCAACGGACGAGGCGGGCCGCCGCGCATGGTGCCGCCGCCGCGAGAGCTGCTGCTTCACCTATCTGCTGCCCGGCCGCTCCGAGTGCACGGACTGCCCGCGCCTCGGTCCCCGGCCGCGCTGACGCCTCACGCCGCCCAGTCCGGCGAGCGGCCGGAGAGCCCCAGCGCCCGGTGGAGCGGTGGCGCCGACGCCGGGACGGGCACCTCCTCACCGAACACCCGCATGCTGCGCCCCTGCTCGGCCATGCCCCGCATCACCAGCTCGGCCGAGGGGCCGGTCTCGTCCGCCCGCCGCAGCCGCCCGCCTGTCGCACGCGCGAGGTCCCAGCCGTGCAACACGAACTCGCACAGCACCATCTCTCCGACCATCCGGGCCGGCAGGTCCCCGGCGCCCATCGACGTGACGCCCTCCCACGCCGAGGGCTCCCCCAGCGCGTCGGCCAGTTCCTCCGTCTGCTTCACCAGCCGCTGCGCCCAGTCACCGGTCGCGAGCGCGGCCGACTCCTCGTCGCACGAGCGGGCGGGCACCTCGCTCTTGCGCGCGGCCGCCAGCAGGGCGGGGCCCCAGTACAGGAGGTGGTTGAGCAGGCCTCGCACGTCGTAGCTCTCGCACGGCGTGGGCTCGGCCAGCTGGTCGGCGCGCACACCCCGCACCACGTCGCACAGGTCGGCGGCGGCGATCCGGATCGGTTCCCTCAGGTCGGGCATGGCGCCCATTCCACCGGCCCCCGACAGGTCTCGTCTTGAAGAAAAGCGTCAGTGGTCGCCGTTACCGTCGGCCTGTGGAACGCATTGCGCAGGGAATCCTCGACGAGCGGACGGCGGCGAGCACGTTCGAGCTGACCCGCCACGAGCCGGCCGAGCCGCTGCGCCCGTTCGTGCGGTACTACTGGATAGTCCGCTGGGACCTGCGCGGCAGGCCGCCCCATCGCCAGCGGGTCCTGCCGAACCTCTCGGTACACGTCTCGTTCTCGCGCGCGGCCTCCGGCGTGTGGGGGCCGAGCCGCGAGGTGTTCTCCTACCTGCTCGAGGGCCGCGACCAGGTGCTCGGCGTGCGGTTCCACCCCGGCTGTTTCCGCTCGTTCGCGGGCAGGCCCCCTGACGAACGAACGCTCCCGCTGGCCGACGTCTTCGGCCCCCAGGCCGTCGAGACCGAGGCAGCCGTGCTCGCGGCCAGGGCCACCGGCGAGATGGTCCGCCTCACCGACGAACTGCTGGGCAAGGACGTGCCCGAACTGGACGCAGCCGGGGCGCAGGCCCGTGAGGTCGTCCGGCTGATCGCGAGCGATCCCCTACTCACCAGGGTCGACGCGCTGGCCGACGCCACCGGGCTCTCGGTGCGGACGCTGCAACGGCTGTTCGCGGACCAGATCGGGGTGAGCCCGAAGTGGGCGATCCGGGTGCACCGGCTGAACGACGCGGCGCGGCGCATCGCCGACGACCCGGGGCTCGGCCACGCGCGGCTCGCGAACGAGCTGGGCTACAGCGACCAGGCGCACTTCGTCCGGGACTTCACCACGGTCGTGGGCACCTCCCCGGCGCGTTATGCCCGCACGCAGCGGACGGCGGGCCCGGCATGAAGCGGCGGCCTTCCCGACAATGCGGGAGGCCGCCGCCATGAATTCAGTGAAACTGCTATTTCAGTTTTTGCGGTGATAGGCGTCGACGACTTCCGAAGGGATGCGGCCGCGGTCGGAAACCTCGAAACCGTTCTTCCTCGCCCACGCGCGAATGGCCTGATTCTGTTCGCGGTCGACCGCCGCCGAACGACCCGGCGCCTTGACGGCGGCAGGGCGGCCCGCCCGCTTCCGGCCACCGGCCCGGCGCGCGTGCTCGACATACTGGGCCAGCGCATCCCGCAATTCTTCGGCGTTTTCCGCCGAAAGATCGATCTCGTAGCTCACCCCGTCAAGACCGAACTCGACGGTCTCCTCGGCCTCTGACCCGTCCAGATCGTCCACGAGGGAGACAAGGACCTTCTGCGCCATGGTTCCTCCTGTTTTAAAGCCGGCGATAGATCGCGTGGTCGCCACGCCCGGTCAAAAGCCTTTGACTTCAGACATTAATACCCGTTGCCAGGAGCAAAGGCAAATCAACATCTGCGGATACAGATGTATCGACCACAGTTATTCGGGACGGACCAGCGGGAAGAGGATCGTCTCCCGGATACCGAGGCCGGTGAGTGCCATCAGCAGCCGGTCGACTCCCATTCCCGCGCCGCCGGTCGGTGGCATTCCGTACTCAAGCGCACGCAGGAAATCCTCGTCCAGGCGCATGGCCTCGCTGTCACCCTTCGCGGCGAGCCGGGCCTGCTCGGTAAGCCTTTCCCGCTCCACGACGGGGTCGACCAGCTCGGAGTAACCCGTGGCCAGCTCAAAGCCCCGTACATAGAGGTCCCACTTCTCGGCCACGCCCTCCTGGGTGCGGTGCTGCCGGGTCAGCGGGGACGTTTCCACCGGGAAGTCACGCACGAATGTCGGGGCCACGAGGTGGTCGCCCACGAGGTGCTCCCACAGTTCTTCGACGAGCTTGCCGTGCCCCAGCTTCGGGTCGACCTGCAGCCCGCGCGACTCGGCGAACGCGCGCAGTTTCTCGACCGACGTTTCCGGGGTCACTTCCTCACCGAGCGCATCGGAGAGCGAACCGTACATTGTGATTGCGGCCCACTCGCCGGAGAGGTCGTACTCGCTTCCGTCGGCGAGCGTGGCGACCTGGGAACCGAATGCGGCCTCGGCCGCTTCCTGCACCAGCTGCCGGGTCAGCACGCCGATTGTGTCGTACGTCGCATAGGCTTCGTAGTATTCGAGCATCGCGAACTCGGGCGAATGGGACGAGTCGCTGCCCTCATTCCGGAAGTTGCGGTTGATCTCGAAGACCTTCTCGATACCGCCGACCACGCAGCGCTTGAGATACAGCTCCGGCGCGATACGCAGGTACAGATCCATGTCGAACGCGTTGGAATGTGTCACGAAAGGCCGCGCGGACGCGCCACCGTGAAGCGTCTGCAGCATCGGCGTCTCCACCTCGGTGAATCCACGCCGGTGAAAAGCATCGCGCAGCGCACGCAGAACCGTCGCGCGCGTGCGCACCACGTCACGGGCCTTCGGCCGCAGAATCAGGTCGACATAACGCTGCCGGACCCTGGTCTCCTCGGAGAGTTCCTTGTGCGCGACCGGCAGCGGGCGCAGTGCCTTGGCCGTGAGCTGCCAGCTGTCGGCGAACACGGACAGCTCACCGCGCTTGGACGTGATCACCTCGCCCCGCACGAAGACGTGGTCGCCGAGGTCGACGTCGGACTTCCACGCGGCGAGAGCCTCCTCGCCGACCTTCGCGAGGCTCAGCATCGCCTGCAGCTCCGTGCCGTCGCCCTCACGCAGCGTGGCGAAGCACAGCTTGCCGGTGTTGCGCAGGAACATGACGCGTCCGGTGACGCCCACCTGCTCGCCCGTCTGCGTGTCGGCGGGCAGGTCGGGGTGTGCGGCGCGGACCTCGGCCAGCGTGTGGGTGCGCGGCACCTCGACGGGATAGGGCTCGACGCCCGCGGCCAGGATCCGATCCCGCTTGTCCCGGCGCACCCGCATCTGCTCCGGCAGGTCGTCCTCGCTCGTGGGCTGCTCCGGGAATTCGCTCATGGGGCCTTAGGGTACGAACACCCGTGCGAGCCGTGCACACCGGTTACCCGTTCCGCGGGGTCGGCCTCAGCGCACGTTGCGCTCGTAGACCAGCCGCAGGCCCAGCAACGTCAGCTCCGGCCGGTGCTCGGTGATCGTCTCCGACTCGCTCAGCACGAGCGGCGCAAGGCCGCCGGTCGCGATCACCTCGACGCGCTCGCCCGAATCGCCTGCGAGCTCGCGCGCGATGCGCCGCACGAGGCCGTCTACCTGCCCGGCGAAACCGAAGACGATGCCGGACTGCAGGCATTCCACGGTGTTCTTTCCGATCACCGAGCGCGGCGGCACCAGCTCCACCTTGCGCAGTGCGGCCGCACGCGCCGCCAGCGCGTCGACCGAGATCTCGATGCCCGGAGCGAACGCCCCGCCGAGGAACTCGCCCCTGGCCGAGATGGCGTCGACGTTGGTGGACGTGCCGAAATCCACCACCACGCACGCGGTGTTGTGCAGGTGATGCGCGGCCAGCGTGTTCACCAGCCGGTCACCGCCCACCTCCTTCGGGTTGTCGACCAGCAGCGGGACTCCGGTACGCACGCCGGGCTCCACCACGATCTTCGGCACCCTCGGGTAGTACCTGCCGAGCATCACGCGCAGCTCGCGCAGCACGGCGGGAACCGTCGACAACGCGCTGATGCCGCTCACCGAGTCGGCGTACTGGCCGAGCAGCCCGCGCATGGTGAGCGCCAGTTCGTCGGCGGTCATCCGCGCGTCGGTGCGCATCCGCCAGTCACGAACGAGCTCGGCGGACTCGCCCCTCCCCGAGTAGAGGCCGAGCACGATGTTCGTGTTGCCGATGTCGACGGTGAGGAGCAATAGTGTCCCTTCGCGGGAGGATGGTGGGGTTATCCGTGGATCCAGGTGTTCGTCGGCAAGGCGCGGGAGCGTCCCCGTGTTGGACACACTTGGGCGCTTCCGCAACGCGGCCGACCGGCAGTTGGGCCGCGGAGAGCCGTGCTGAACCTTTCTGGAAGGAGCATTAGCTCTCCGCGTGCAGGAGTGCGTCCAGGCGGGCGGCGTCGACGGTCTCCGCCACCGGGAACGCCTGCGGCTCTCCCACCTGCGGGCCGATCGGCAGCGCGCCGCTGACCAGGCCGGTGCCGTCGGGCGCCTCAGTGGGGTCGCTGCCGAGGTTGACGATGCGGTTATCGGCGTCGACGAACACGATCTTCGGCTCGAACGACGCCGCCTCGGCGGAGTCCATCTGCCCGTAGGCGATCAGGATCACCAGGTCACCGGGGTGCACCAGGTGCGCGGCGGCACCGTTGATCCCGATGACGCCGCTGCCCCGCTCGCCCTTGATGACATAGGTCTCCAGCCGCGCACCGTTGGTTATGTCCACAATGCACACCTGCTCGCCGGGCAACAGGTCGGCGGCCTCCATGAGCTCCTCGTCGACCGTGACCGAGCCGACGTAGTGCAGGTCTGCCTGCGTCACCGTGGCTCTGTGGATCTTCGACTTCAGCATCGTGCGGTACATCCGGGACTCCCTCTATACCCCTGCGTCCTCAGTGGACAATTGTGAGCCGTACTCGGCGGCGGCGCCGAGCAACACGGCGACGTTGTCGATCAACCGGGTCTTGCCGACCCTCGCGGCGATCAACAACCGTGCCTCCCCATCGACGGGCGCGGGCCCCAGGTCGGTTCCCCGCAGTTCCAGGTAGTCCACCTCGACCTCGGGCCGGGCGGCGAGCGTCTGCCCCGCGGCGTCGAGCACGGCCTCCGCACCGAGCCGTCCCGCGTGGGCACCGGCGACGAGCGCGGACGAAAGCACCACGGCCTGCTCGCGCTCCGGCTCGGAAAGGTAGACATTGCGCGAGGAGAGCGCGAGCCCGTCGGCCTCCCGCACCGTGGGCACGCCCAGCACGCGCGTGTCGAAATCCAGGTCCCGCACCATCTTCTTGATCAACACGAGCTGCTGGTAGTCCTTCTCCCCGAACAGCGCGTAGTGCGGCCTGACGATGTTGAACAGCTTGGACACCACCGTGAGCACGCCCGCGAAGTGGCCGGGCCGCGACGCGCCCTCCAGCTCGTCGCCCAGCGAACCTGGCTGCACGGTGACGCTCGCATCCTCGGCGTAGAGGTCGTCCGCCTGCGGCGTGAACGCGATCTCGACGCCCATCTCCTCGAGCACCTCGAGGTCACGCTCCAGCGGCCTCGGGTACGCCTCGAAGTCCTCGCCCTCCCCGAACTGCAGGGGGTTCACGAAGATCGACGCGGCCACCACGGTGTTGGGCAGCCGCTTTGCCCTGCGCAGCAGCTCGCGATGCCCCGCGTGCAGAGCGCCCATCGTGGGAACCAGCGCGACCTTCCGGCCGACCGCGCGCAGCGCCGCCGTCACCTTCGTGACGTCGGACGGCGCGCGATAGGTGTTGAGCGTTCCTCGGGTGAACTTCGGGGCTGTCATGGGGTTTCACGTCCGTTGTCGAGGAGTTCGTGGAGCTCGGCCGCCGCGTCGGCGCCGAGCAGTCCGGCGGCGGTGGCCCTGGCGGCGGTCCTGCGCGCGAGCGTGGCGTACGTGGCGGCCACGTCCGGCGCCTCGTCCGCCAGCACGGCGAGGTGCTTGGCGACCGTACCGGCGTCGCCCCGTGCGACCGGGCCGGTCAGGGCGCGGTCTCCGTGCCGCAGCACGTTGTCCAGCGCGGCGGACAGCAGCGGGGCGAGCAGGCGTTCGGCATTGCGCACACCGCCCGCCCGCAGCAATTCAACACTGTCGGCCACGAGCGTGATCAGGTGGTTGGCGCCGTGGGCGAGCGCGGCGTGGTAGAGCGGCCTGGCGGCCTCCGAAATCCGCACCGGCTCGGCGCCCATCTCGACCGTCAGCGCCTCGCCCACGTTCCAGGCCGCCTCGTCGCCCTCAGCGGCGGTGACGCCCACGCTGCACGTGGCCAGCCGCTCCAGGTCCTCCTCGCGGCCCGTGAACGTCAGAACCGGGTGCAGGGCCAGTGGGAGCGCCCCGAGTTCGGTGGCAGGGCTCAGGATGCCGATGCCGTGCGCACCCGAGGTGTGCACCACGATCTGGCCAGCCCGCAGGGCGCCAGTCTTGGCGAGGCCGCCCGTCATGGGCCCGAGCGCGTCGTCCGGCAGCGCGAGCAGCACCAGGTCGGCGCGCCGCGCGACCTCGTCGGGCGGAAGGAGGGGAACACCGGGCAGCAGCCGCTCCGCGCGCCGGACGGAGGCGTCGGAAACACCCGAGGCGGCGACCACCGTGTGGCCCGCCCTGGTCAGCGCCGCGCCCAGCACGCTGCCGACCCTGCCCGCGGAAACGACGCCCACCGAAAGCCGGGCGGGCCGTGCCATCGCGGTCATCGCGCACGCCAACGGACGCTCATGGTCAAACTCCCAAGCTCGTTCCAGTCCCGCTCTTCGGTCGCGGGTACCAGACGACGGCGCGAGAGTAGCCTCCGAACGCGCCGGTAACGGCCACCAGGTGACGAGCTTCACCCGGCCCGGGTCACCCCGTCCGGCCCGCCGTGGCGAGCCGGACCGCCTCGGCACGGCTGGCCCGCACCACGTCGACCAGCTCCTGCTGACGCTCCTCGCTGAACGGCCTGCGCCGCAGGAACGCCAGCTCCGTGACACCCGCCTGGTACTCCGCGACGGCCCTCGCCGCGGCGCGACCCGACTCCCTGCGCGCCTGCCGCCGCCACCGGCGCCGCTCGTTCAGATCGGCGAGCAGATCGATCTCGGACCTCGCGATCCAGCCCGCGGCGGCCATGCTCGGCAGCGCGGCGGCGATGATCCGCTGCTCACGGCGCCGCTGCCACAGCACGAGCAGGAACACGCCGACGAACATCGGCACCATGATCAGGAAGTAGACGTTGAGGAACGCGGTGGCCCCGCCGAGGACCGCCGAGGCGTTCCACAGCGCGTGCAGGCAGACCGCGGCCACGTAGGCGGCGAGCGGCAGCAGGACCCGCAGCGTCCTGCCGTGGGTCTGCGCGGCGATGCCGAGGCCGATGCCGGTGAGCACCGTGAACAACGGGTGGGCGAACGGCGAGAGCACCCCGCGCAGGATGAACGCGGCGACGACGCCAGAGCTCAGCCCGTCGCCGAAGCCCTGCTCGGCGAATGCCCTGCCGAAGTAGTAGATGTTCTCGGTGAACGCGAACCCGGCCGCGCTGAACCCGGCGTAGACGATCCCGTCGACCACGCCGTCGAACTCGTGCGAGCGCCGCCAGAGGATCACCACCACGGGCACGGCCTTCATGAGCTCCTCGACCAACGGCGCCGAGACCACGGCGCTCACCTTGCCGCCGTTGCCGGAACCGAGCAGCAGGTCACCGACCGTCTCGGCGGTGTCGTTGATCAGCAGCGCCGAGAGCGTCGCGACGCACGCGCCCCACAGGAACGTGAGCAGCAAGAGCTTCGCGGGCTCGGGCTCCCAGCGGTCGATCCAGAGGAACGCCGCGGTGACGACGGCCACCGGCACGACCGCGGCGATCACCCCGATCACCACGGCGAGCACGCCGACTCTGACCGTCGCGAACGCCACCACGAGCAGCCCGCACAACGCGACGCCGACCAGGCCGACGACCGGCAGCAGCACGGTGATCCTGCGGGGCGTGTGCCGGCGCAGGTGCTTGACGGGCCGGCTGGTGATGGGTCCGCTCACGCGGGCACCCTAGCGTCGGCGGCCGTCAGTCCTCGGCACGACGCCGCCTGCGCGGCGACGAGTCACTCGACCCGTGTGCCGCGAGCAGCTCGCTCACCGACTTGCCTTCGGCGTGGGACCCGCTCGGCTCGGCGGGCTCGGGAGCCCTGCGCCTGCCGCCACCGCTGGAGCCGTTGGTCTCCTGCCTGGCCCTGCGCCGCCCCGACTCGCCTGGCTCCGAGGCCGTGAAGCCCTGCCACGGCGGGTCCCCTTCGGCCCTGCGCCGCCTGCCGCCACTGGAGTCGCCGTCGCCGCCGCGCCGTCGGCTCACCGGCTCCTCGTCGTGGTCGGCCTTGCGCCTGCGCCCACCGGAACGGCCCTGGAGGTCGCGGATCTCGGGCGGCAACGTCGGGTTGAGGACCGTCTCAGCGGGCTCCGGCTCCTTGCCGGGCTCGGGCTCCGTGACGGGCTCCGGCTGCCCGGCGGGCTCCGGCGGGACCCGGGGCGAACCGGTGTCCTTCTGCCGCGCGGGTGGCTCCGGTTCCGGGGTTTCGTCGGCGGCCTCCCAGGCCGGCGTCCAGTCGGGGTCGACGCTCCTGGCGTAGGTCGTGGGCGGCTCGGGCTTGGCGGGCTTGCGCTGCGGCGGCTCGACGCTCGACGCCGGCCTGCCCCTGCGGAGCGGCTCCATCGAGGGCCGCGTCGGCAGCGGCTCGGGGCGTGGTTCGGGGCGCTGCGGCGCGTGCTGCGGTTTCGCCGGCTCTGGCTGCTGCGGCGGGCGCCCGGCGGCGGGGCGCTGTTCCGGCCTCGATCGCTCGGCGGGAGGTTCCGCGGGCCGCTCGGCAGGTTTCCGGACCGGCTGCTGCTGCGGGCGCGAAAGCTCCGCGCGTGCCATCTCCGCTCGCGCCAGCTCGGCGGCCTTGGCCGCGCGGGCCGCGGACGCACCGGCCTGGCCGGTGGGCCGGACCCGCCGGGTCGGCAGGTCGGCACGCGGCGGCTCGACGGGCTGCTGGGACGGCCTGCTCTCCTCGACGGGGCGCGCGGGCCTCGGCACGAACGCCGTCTTCGGCTCCTGCGGCTTGGGCTTCGGGGGCGGCGTCTGCTGCGGACGCCGGGGCGGCCGCAGCACGACGTCCGGCTCCTTGTCCCGCACCCGGGTGATCAGCTCGGTGGGCCGCTCGCCGACCTCGGCGCCGTTCTTGCCCGCCGTGATCTGCGCGGGCACGCTGCCGTTCGGCTCGCCCGAGGTGACGATCCTCGCCTCCTCGCCGATCGAGCGCATGCGGGTGGACTGCGCGGTGAGCGCGACGCGCTCCCACAGCACCTCGCCGCCGAAGAGCGCCTGCAGGCTCTCCCGCAGCGCGGTGACCTCGTTGCGCAGCGCCTCGAGCTCCTCACGGGACTCTTCCTCGACACGTTCGCGCGTCTCCGCCTCGATCTCCAGCTCGAACTCGCGCCTGGCCGCGATCTCGCGTTCCAGCTCCAGCTCGTAGATCTCCTGCGCCTGCGCGGCGGCCTCGCCGGTCGCGGCGGCCTGCTTGCGATAGCGCACGGCGACGAACGCACCGATCAACGCCGCCCAGAGGGCCGCGACGATCCCGAGCCGCAACCATCTGAGATCCTCGGTGAGAACGAGGACCAGTGTCGCGCCGATGGCGAGGGCGAAGCCCGCGGCCAGCCACGGCCTACCGGAAGAGTGGCCGCGCGAGTCGTCACCCACGCCAGTCATGCCCAACACCGTACCTTCTAGTAATCCATCCGAGACCTTGTCGGTACTTCGAGCGGTGGCTTTGGCGCGTTAACCGGTCACTCTCCGATCGCGATCATGATCACGGGATTCCGGTGCCCGACAACAGTGCTCCAGCCACAGAGCCGCGGCGATGAGCGCGGCGGCACAACCGGCGCCGACGATCGCGGCGGGCAGGTCGTCCGACGCGGCGGTGAGCTCGTCGGAGCGGGGCACGAGATAGGCCACACCGGCGAGCCAGGCCCCGAGCATCAGGGCTCCGAGCAACGACGACGCCTTGGCGAGCGCGACCGCCCGCGCGATGCCGATGCCGGTGACCACGCGGCCGCTGCGGATCCGGTTGCGCACCACGAACGCCAGAACGAGTTCGCCGACGGCGAGGACGAGCAACGTGGCGCCGGCCAGCGTGGGCAGGCTCGGCATCGACTCGTAGGCCGCCTCGAACAGGAAGTAGACCAGCCCGAGGCCGATCACCCCGGCGACGAGCAGTTCCCGTGGCCGAGTGAAGTGCATGCCCCCACCGTAGCGGCAGTGAAGGCCACCTTGCCTGCGTTGAACGCAGGCAAGGTGGCCTTCACTGCAGTGGCGCGCGATGCTTGACCCTCCAGAGGCTGGAGACTGCAGCCTGGATGTCGTGCAGGGGGTAAGCGTGTTCACGATCGGGGAGCTGGCCAGGAGAACCGGGCTGCCCGTCAAGACCATCCGGTTCTACTCCGACGAGGGCCTGCTGCCTCCCACCGACCGTACCCACGCCGGCTACCGGCTCTACGACGCCAAGGCGCTCGCGAGACTCGAACTGGTGCGCACGCTCCGCGAGCTGGGCATCGGGCTCGCCGACGTCGACAAGGTGCTGGCGCGGGCGGAGAGCATCTCAGCGCTCGCGAGCAAGCACTTGGAGGTGCTCGACGAGCAGATCCGCGTGCTGCGGCTGCGCAGGGCGGTGCTGCGGGCGGTCGCCAAACGACAATCCGAACTGGACGAGGTGCAGCTGATGAACAGACTGGCTTCGATGTCCGACGAGGAGCGCAGGCGCCTCGTCGACGAGTTCTGGGACGAGGTCACCGAGGGCCTCGACGTGGACTCCGAGTTCTACGCCCACATGCGCTCGGCCAAGCCCGAGCTGCCCGACGACCCTTCGCCCGAGCAGCTCGAGGCGTGGGTGGAGTTCGCGGAGCTGGTGCAGGACGCCGACTTCCGCGCGCTCATCCGCGGCATGGGCGAGCAGCAGGCGGAGCGCCGCGCGAGGGGCCAGGACATCGACACGTTCTCGCAGGCCCAGAAGGACGCCTGGTGCGGCTGGAGCGAGCGGGCACAGGCGGCGCTCGACGCGGGCCTGCCGCCGGACAGCGAGGAGGGGCGCGCGCTCGCCGACGACGTCGCGCAGCTCTCGCGGGCCGACGGTGAGACTGACACCCCGCAGTACCGCGCGAAGCTCGCCGAGCAGCTGGCGGCGGGTGCCGACCCGCGCGGCGAGCGGTACTGGCAGCTGATGGCGATCATCAACGGCTGGCCGCCGGTGCCCAGCCAGAACGCAGCGGCGCAGTGGATCGTCGCCGCGGTGCGCGCGTCGATCGGCTAGTGCCCTCCGCCAGAAGTCTGTTGCTTGAGTCGGTGGATCCAGGTTTCCGCTGGCAAGGCGCCGGTTCG
>NZ_QEQT01000075.1:0-34367 GCF_003311655.1 Prauserella sp. PE36
CACGCGCTCACCGGCTGGTGCGCCGGACTCGCCGTCGCCCCCTTCGCCGGGGTCACCACGCTCGCGCAGGTGCTGGTGTTCGCGGCGACGACGGCCGGTTTCGCGCTCCTGCCGGATCTCGACCATCCCGGAGCGCGGGCTTCGAAGCTGCTGGGCCCGCTCACCGGCGGGCTGTCGTGGTTGCTGCGCAAGGCATCGGCCTGGCTCTACGCGGTCACCAAGGGGCCGCGCGACGAGCGGGGCAAGGGCACCCACCGGCACCTGTCGCACACGTTGCTGTTCGCCGTGGCGCTCGGCTTCGCCACGTCGGCGGGCACCGAGGCCGGTGGCCCGTGGGCGGTCGCGGGCGTGGTCCTGTTCGGGCTGCTGCTGGCGGAGGACGCACTCGGCGACTGGCTGCTGCCCGTTTCGGGCGGCGCGGTGGTGTGGTGGGTCTACGAGAACAACCCCAACGCGCTCGCCGAGCTCGACGCCGTCACCGGGCTCCTCGGCATCGCGGTGGCGCTGGGCTGTTTCACGCACTGCCTCGGCGACGCGCTCACCGAGTCCGGTTGTCCGTTCCTCTTCCCGCTCCCGATCGCGGGCGAGACGTGGTACGAGCTGCGCCCGCCGAGCTGGCTGCGGTTCCGCACCGGCAAGGGCTTCGAGAACGGCTTCGTCTTCCCCGCGTTCGCGGTGCTCGCGGTGCTGCTGATCCCCGGCGTGTGGCCGGTGGTCGCCGACCTGGCGCAGCACATCGTCGGTGGCACCGTCGAGGCCGAGAGCTGACCCCGGCGCTCGGTCACGGAAGTGGGCCCCCCGCGGCGACCAAGAGATTGCTCGCTGGGCTCGGTCAACGCGATCGGCGTTGGCCGCCACAAGGCACTCACCGGGCTGCGCGCCGTACTCGAGTGCGCGGCGGCGTTCGAGGACAGCCCCATCGGGGGCCGTCCGGCTAACACACCGAATCGGGAGGCCCCATGTTGAGCTCGCTCGACCCCACGGCCCGCGCGATCGTGCTTTTGGGTTTGATCGTTGCCCTCTACGCGATCTCGGCTCTGATCTGGCCCTACACCGAATGCTCGTCGTGCCAGGGCAGCAACAAACATCGCTCACCGAGCGGCGCCAACTTCCGCCGCTGTCGCCGTTGCCACGGCACTGGGCGCCGAACCCGTCTCCTGGCACAGCTGCTCGGCCGGGCCGAGTAGCGGGAGGGAAACCACCAATGCGAAGTCCGATCTGCCAGCCATCTCGCGTCGGGACGAACGTCGCCGAGGAGGGAATGACGGTGAGCGCCCTTATCGAGTGGCCGCTGCCGAATGTGCGACTGGGTGTGTCCATCGGGGACCAGAGCAGCCCGATCGATGCGGGGGTGGCGGGGACGTGAGCGACGACCGCTGGGTCCCGCTGATGGCCCGCAGGATGCACAGCACTCCACCGGTGGGCACGCTGATCGCCTACGACCACGCCGTGTACCGGGTGATCGAGGTGCGGGTCCTCCCGGCCGATCGGTGGACGGAGGAGCAGCGGCTCGACGTCGAGGAGGGCCCGGAGGGCAAGCGGGACGATCGTGTGCCGCGTGTGGTGACGGCGCGGCCGGTGCACATCGTGTCCGACGACCCCGGTGCACGGGATCATGACATTCATCTGTGCGCGCCGCGGTACTACGACTCGTGGGACACCTACCCGGATGAGCACTACCCGGTGTGCGCGACGTGTCTGGAGCCGTTGCCCTGCAGGGAGAAGCACTCGGCGAGGGTCGCGCAGCGGCACATGGCGCGGTTGGCGCGCTACGAGCAGGCCGGGGTGTGCCCCGCGTGTGGGGAGACCGTGACTCACCGGCAGAGGTCGATCAGGTTCGAGGAGAACATCGAGAACCCGATTGGGCCGCCGGTGACGTTCCACCTGCGCAGCCGCTGTTTCCCCCTGGCTGATCAGTACGACAAGCGGTGGGCAGCGGCCGAGCCCGGCCGACGCACCCGGTTGTCCTGCCCGGGTCATCTGACAACCCACAACGACGGCACCTACGACTGCACCGAGCTCGCCGACTGTCCCGGGCCGGACCTACGCCACGCCTCTCTTCGGCGGTGTGAGTGCCCGGACTGTCATGCACGTGGCGAGTTCTCCTGTTACCCGCTGAAGGGCGCGCGCCGCAACGGTGCCACCGAGGAAGAGATCCGCCAGAAGGGCCAGCTGTGGTGATGCACGCCACCACGAACACAGCCACAGCCTATCGGGAGAGAGGAGATGAACGGAGATGTGCGTCAGCTGTGAGCAGCGCCAGGCCACGCACGGTGACGTGTGCTGCCAGTGCTACGAGGGTTGAGAGCGGTGGGCGGGCCAGGAGATAGCTGGCCCGCCCACCGCCGAATCATAGGCGGGGTGACACGGCGGGGTGACACGCGCTTCGCCGCGCCGAGCCGTGTCCTTTCCGCAGTTGCACAGCCCCCGGCCGGTTGGACTGCTCCCGTGGGAGCAGTCCAACCGGCCGGGGGCTTTTTGCGTTCGTGGCGTGGCCTCCCCACTCGCCGGGGAACCACAACCGTGTATAACGATATATACCCGACCGCGTGGAGGTGCCTCCCGGACCCGCCACGCGCGCCACCGTCAGGCACCGGCGTCTATGGCACGGAGTGGTGGCGTGGACGCTGGTGGAGTTGGCGCAGAGCGAGGGCTGCGCACGTGCTCAGCTGGCGGGAGTGCTGGTGACCGCTGTGCAGGGCTTCGGTCGCGGGGTGTGGCGCGATCGCGGTGCGTAGGGCGGTGACGACGTCGGGCAGTTGCTGGCTGAGTTCGTGCAGGGCTTCGGCGAGTGCGATGGCGCTGGCGTGATCGAGGTGACCTGGGGTGGCGTTGTCGTCGAGGTTGGCGAGGTCGGCGTCCAGGAGCGCATGTGTCGCGGTGTTGAGCGCGGCGACGAGTCGCTGGGCGTGCCGCTGCGCGCCGGCGCTGGGGGTGTCGGGGCCGAGTGGGAAGTTGTCGGTGGGGCCCATGATCGCCTCCTGCTCGGGCGGGTGAAGGGAACGGGCAGACGCTCGGTGTGATGGTGCTTTCGCTAGTAAACACCAGGCGGGTGCGGGTGCGTGGTTTCCGGAACATGTGGTGGTGGCGTGTCGCGTGCAGCACCCGGCGGCGCTGCCTCGGGGAACTCGCTGCTGACACCACGGGGTGAGTTACCGCCGAGTGGTCGGAAATCGCGAGGCTGGTGTCGCTAATGTCCAGTATCGACGAAGCGACGGACGTGACGCCCTCACCGGACTTGTTGACACAACCTGTCTACAGTTGTTTACAGTTTGAGGCGTCTGGTTCGCCGTGATCTGGCCGTCCGAGCGCAGGCGCGGCCAGGCCGGGCGCTGGGGTGATGAGGGGGAGTGGCCATGGGGTATCCGGGCGGATGGCCGTCGCAGCCGGGGCTGGATGGGTCTCAGCACGCCGGCAACGGGGCGCCGCCTCCCTGGGGTGGTGCGGGCGCCTCCGCTTATCCGGCGCCGGCCCAGTACCCGTCTCCCTACCCACCTCGACGGCGGGGTCCGCGTCCGCAGTGGATGGTGCTCGGCGCGTTGGCGCTGGTGCTGATCGTGGGCGCGGTGGTGCTGGTCGTGGCGCTCACCCGTGAGGACTCCAGCGCCGGTGAGAGCGCGGCGGGCGCGCCGGCCGCGCCGCAGGCACCGCAGCTAGCCTCAGCGTGGCGCATCGACAGCGACGCCGTCGACTACCCGAAGTTTCACCGCTATGACGAGGTGACCAAGCAGGTCATGGTCCACGACGGCCAGGTGATCCGGCTGGGCGCGGTGTCGGCGCAGGGCATGAATCCCCGGACCGGAGAGATCCTGTGGGAGACGCCGCTGCCGGAAAATGCACACCTGTGTGGCGCGAGTCTGGGTACCGACGGCACCTTGCTGGCGATCACCTACTCCCCGGAGCGGGAGAAGGAGTGCATCTCGGTCGCGGTGATCGACGTGACCACGGGCGAGGTCCGCGACCAGGACTTCGTTCGCGCCGAGCTGGGGGACCTGCTGGTCGAGACGCAGGGCGAGAGCCTGTACCGGGCGCACCCGCTGCAAGCCCTGACCGAGGACATGCGCTCCAAGCGCGGGGTTGACGTGTTCAAACAGGACCGGACCGGCGCGCCACTGTGGCAGGTCAAGATCCCGAACTGTTTCGAAGCCGAGGACATGCGCGCCTCGGCGGAGGTGGTGCTGGTGCTCGCCCGCTGCAGCCCGGATGAGGCGGCGGGCGAGGAGCTGGTGTACGGCGGGGTCTACCGGGTGTCCGCGCTGGATGCCCATACCGGCGAGCGGCTCTGGGTGACCCGCGTGGCGACCGGCGAGGACGACTACCTGCCCGCGTTGCTGGCGGCCGACCCGCCGGTGCTGGTGCATCAGCAGTTCGACAGCGATTGCTGCTGGCAGCAGTGGTACGAGGTGCTCGACCGGGAGACCGGCGAGCAGGTGTTCACCCACGAGCCCGGCCGGGGCGAGTACCGCGCCGCGGGCCTGAGCCGGCACTGGTTCAGCCAATTCTCGGCCACCGCGTTCGCGATCGTGGACGACACGATGATCGTCGGGACCTGGCCGGACGGCAGCGAAGACGTCGCCCAGCAGAGTCGCCAGCTGATCGGCCTGGACCTGGCCACCGGCACCGAGCGGTGGCGCACCGAGTTGCCCCGGGGACGCGCCGCACCACAGCTGGCGCAAGACGGTGAGGGGACGCTCTACGTCTACAACGCCCTGAACCCGGAGCTGTACCGGCTGGACCCCCGCACCGGGCAGACACGTTTGCTGGCGCGGCTGGACAACCCCTGGCAGGGCCAGACCGAAACCCACGCGCCGGAATACCACCCGCAGGTGCTCGACGGGATGCTCGTGCTCTTCCCGAGCAGCCGCTGGCTCGACATCGACGCCATCGCTTTCGAGCTGCCCGGCTGAGCCGCGCACACCGGACGCCACACCTGGGGGAGAGCAAGCGGCGCGGTGCCTGCACACCCGCGTCATGGTCAAGGGGAGGAACATGATGTTGCGCAAGACCGGCCGGGTGATCCTCGCGCTGCTGACGGCCAGCGCGGTGGGTGCCTGCTCGGGCACCGTGGCCGGTCAGGGCACGCCCGCTGAGCCGAACCCTGGCATCCCAGCGGCCTCGGCCACGATGGCGACAACGGCGGCCGCCGAGGACACGGCAGTGGGGCTGCCCTACGGCGAGGGATTCCAGCAGTGGGCCGAGGCGATGGCCCCGATGCGCACCTGGGATCCGTGCGCCTTGCACCACCTCGACAGCGCCGAGGCCGCAATCGGTGTCCCACCCACCTCCTTGATCCCGATGGACACCCTCAACGCCTGCAACCTGGCGCTCGGCACGCAGTGGAACATCACCGTCGAGATGCTCCTGCTCACCACAATGGACGGATGGCAGGGCGGCGACCTGGACGGCATTCGGGTCTACCGGTCACTGCCGCCGGAGGGCGGACCCACCTTCGGCATCTCCTGCCAGTTCTTCTTCCCCGTCAAGGAACCCTTGGGCGTGCGGGTCGACGTGACCACACTGCGCGAGGACAAGACCCGCGACGACCTGTGCGCCATCACCGAGCGCTACTTCACCGACCTGGTGCCGACGCTGAAGAACCCACCGCTCGCCGCTGCCGGGCACACCATCCCGGCCATCAGCCTGTACGGCAAGGACCCCTGCGCCGCGCTCACGCCTGCCGCCGACGCCGTCCCCGCCGACGAGGTCGGCAACGAGAACTACCTCGTCGGGCTCGACCCCTACAGCTGCCAATGGACCAGCGAGGTCACCATCGACCCGATCGCGCTGGAGTACGCCAGCCTCTTCGATGAGGGCGGCCAGCCAGCCACGCTCGGCGGCGAGCCCGGATTCATCCAGGCCAACGGCGGGCGCTGCGACTACGTCGTGCCCGTCGACGACCCGATCAAGTTTCTGCCGGGCAGCGAACGCACCGCCATACCCGGGGTGAAGCTGACGCTGGATCGCTGCGACACCGAGCGCGCTGACCAGATCATCACCACAGCGCTGGACCAGCCCGCACTCGAGCCCGCCGCCGGCGGGCCGTCCACCGAACCGGTCACGCTCGGCGTGCTCGGCTGACCCGGGGAGCAGCCATGGGAACACCCCACCCACCCCACATGGGCCCGGCTGGTTCGCCAGGAGCGCCGTGGCCCCCGCCGACAGGCCACTGGGCACCCGCCCCACCCTCGCGCCCGCCGCGGGGCCCGTGGCGGTGGCTGCTGCCGCTGCTGGCCCTCGTCCTGGCGGCCGCAGTGATCGTGCCGCTCACGCTCACCGGTGACGACACACCCGAGGCGAGCACCGCGGCCGTGGAGTCCAGCCGAGCCGAGGCCCCGGACGTGCCGGAGGAAACCCGCACTCCGCGCCCGCCCGACCGGGACCTCGCCGCGGTGACCGCGGCTCTGCGCGCCATCGACCCCTGCCAGCTCATCGACCCCGGCCTCACGAAGGAAGCCGACGCGGGCGTCGTGGTGCCCGCCGGACCACACGCGTGCACCATGGTCCTCAAAGAGGACCCGCGCCGCCACGGCGAGGTCATCGAAGCCCGGGTCGGCGTCGTGTCCACCCACGCCGAGCGCTTCCGCGCCGCCCCGCAGACCATCGCCGGGGCGAAGGCCTACCAATTCCAGGAGGTCGACGAGTACGCCTCGCTGTGCACGGTGACCATCCCGGTCAGCCACGCCCGCGCCATCGAGATGATCTACGAGGTGCCCTGGCACGACACCGATACCTGCAGCGTCGCGACGCGCTTCGCCAACGCCGCGGTGGAGAAGCTGCGCCAGCCCGACAGTGTGGCGTTCACCGGCCAGCGGCCGCCGTTCGCCGGCTGGGACGGGTGCTCGCTGCTCGCACGCCTGCTCGGCGACAAGGCCGCAAGCCAGACCCTGACACCCACCGGGCTCTACGACCCCTTCGCCGGGTGCGAGACACCGCTTGAGAAGAACGCCGAGGCCGCGCACGTGTCGCTGGAGATGCACTACGGCACCACGGACCTAATCCTCGGCGACCCACGCCAGGTCGGAGACATCACCCTCTTCGTCCACGACACCGCCAACTACTGCAAGGTCAGCTGGATCACGCCCAGCGGCACCGGGGTCGAGGATTTCGCCCACGTGATCTTCGAGATTCAAGCCAAGGAGTGCGACACCGCCACACCGCTCGCCCAGCAGGCCATCGGCCTCATCGACGCCCACCCCGAAGGCCCCGCGACCGCACCGCAGCGGCCACTGCTGTACGGGCCGGACGAACGCGACACCGAGGCGGTCGGCGCCTGCGTCGATCTCGGCGTGCTCGGCGGCCTGGAAGACTGCGAGCCCTACCAAGAGGTCACTCTCCCCGAACGACCCGATGAGATTCTCGCGGCGGCGCGTACGTCGCGGCACGTGCAGTGCGGGGTGTTCCTCGACGCGGTGCGCGCCGTGCTCGGCGACACGTTCCAACCGGTCACCTGGGGCCAGCACTGCTTCTTCGTCAACCCCGAGCACACGCTCGAGGTCCTGGTCAACGTCGACCCAAGTAACTCGCCGGCGCCCTACGGCTCCAACAGCAGCATCCACACCGACCGACACAAGATCGAGATCGCGGGCAAAGCGGCCATCACCTACTGGAACCACAGCCGCGACTCCTACGACATCTACCTGTCCCCGCACGATGATCTCGGCGCGGCCGGCAACCTCCACATCGGCCTGCGCGCCCGCCACCCCCGCGGCGTCGACAACATCGATCCGCCGGAGGTACCCGCACAAGCCGTGGACGACGCCACCGCGATCATGACCCAGGTCGTACAGACCTTCTTCCGCTGAACCCCACCCGCCTGGAGAGGACACCGATGCGATCGACCGCTGCCCGCGCTGTGCTGGCTGTACTCGTGGCCACGGTGGCCACCGCCTGCAGCGGTGAGACCGGAGGCCAGGCCCGCCCACAGCAGGATTTCGTGACCACCACGCAGGCCTCACCAGCCACCTCCGCGGCACCCTCGAGCGGAGACTTCGGCGAGGGCGACTTCGGCGGCGGACTGTCCGAGGTGGATCCCTGCGCGCTGCTCACCGACGAGGAGCTCGCCGAGGTCGGTCCGCTCAGAGACCCCACCCGGCCCACGCGGGGCAAGGGCCGCAACTGCGAATGGTTACCGGACCGCGACAACGCCTCCCAGGAGCTGCTCGCGGTCGGGGTCGTCGTCCTCGACAGCGAGGGCATCGACCGGCTCGGTGACATCGGCAACGGCATCACCGACGGCACGATCAACGACCGGGATGCACGCATGACCTCCGGGCGCCTAGGCTGCCTCATCAGCCTCGATGTCGGCGGGACCGCGCGCGTGGACGTGTCGGCCACCGCCCCCGGCATCGACGAAGCCACCTCGTGCGGGCACGCCGAACGACTGGCCGAAGCAGTCGAACCACGCCTGCCCCAGTGAGCTCCCACCCCGCTGTAAGCCGCGTCCGTCGTGCCGTAGGGCTCAGTGTTTCCGCTGCAGTGCCAGCAGCACGCCCGTGAGCGAGCCGCTGGTGCCGAGCTGACCGCGTGCGATCTTCTCGGGCATCTCGGCCAGCGGCAGCCAGCGGAACTCGCCCTCGTCGCGCTCGCTGGGGTGGCCGGTGCGCTCGACGTGCTCGGCGAGATAGACGTGGTGGGGGCTGCGCAGGGAGCCGGCGGCGGGCTCGTAGGTCGCGAGCAGCTCAAGCGGCCGGGAGGCGGTGTACCCGGTTTCCTCGGTCAGTTCGCGCGCGGCCGTGTCCGCGGGATCCTCGTGCGGGGCGACGAGCCCCCCGGGAAGCTCCCAGGACCACAGGTCGGGCACCCACCGGTGCCGCCAGGCCATCAGCACCCGGTCGTTGTCGAGCGCCACGGTCATCGCCGCCGGGGGCAGCTCGAACCAGTGGTGTTTGCCCCGCTCACCGGACGGCCTGGCCACATCAGCACTGCCGTAGCGGCCCCACCGGGAGGAGTGCGCGACGTACTCGTCGCCGAGGACCTGCCAGGGCGAGTCCGCGGCGGCCGGCGGGGCGGTGGCACGGTGCCGCTCGGCCAGGACTTGATCGACGACGTCGGCGGCGGACTCCAGCCACAGATCCAGCTCGCGGCGCCCGGTCTCGTCCGGCCGGACCAGTCGCGCCCACCGGGCCACGACCGGATCATGGGCGGCCGCGGCGTCGGTGAGGCGGTGCCCGGCCTCGGCGAGCACGGCGGCGACCCGGGTCTGCCACAGGATCGGGGCGTGCACCGCCCACGCCAGCTCGGCCAGATCCACCTCCGCCACCGGGCATCCCGACGCGGACGCCCGGGCGACCAGCGCGAGGGTGAGCGCGTCGCGGATCGTGTGCCGGACCCGGGGCGCGTCCGGGATAGGGATGACGTCGACCTCGCCGCGGGCGGTGCGCGCGTCGATCGCGGCCATGAGCGCGTCCGCGCGGTCTTCGGCCTGCGCGACCGCCTCGGTCACGGCGGAGGTGTCCTGTGTCGTCATTGCAGTGCGGCCTTTCCTGGACGATGGGTCAGCTGGCCATGACGGTCAGGCGGAGCACAGCCGCAGGCTGGGGCACGCCGTCGCCGTCGACGGGGCCGTGGTCATAGTCGACGCCGAACAGCGTGTGGTGGGGATGCGCCGCCAACCATGTCGCCGCCGCGGTGAACACCGCGGCCTCCGTGTCACCGCGGATGGTGACCAGCTCGGCCAGCGCATCGGTCTCCACGAACGTGCCGCCGGTCGGCCGCGGCGCGAGCGGGGCGCTGTCCTCGTTGGAGGTGGCCCGAGTGTGGCCCGGGGCGGTCCGAGCGGGAATGACGCGTCGCAACTCGCGCAGCAAGCGCGTCCCCAGACCGCGCAGGTCCAGCAGCGTGTCATCCGGGACCAGGGCCACCTCCTCCACCGAGCGGAACCGTCGCCGCCGCAACAGATTGACCACCTTGATCGGCAGGTGGTCCTCGACGGTGTGCAGGGGTTGAGGCTCGGCAGGCAGCGCGGGCATCGACCAGCCGTCGAACCCGGCGGCCAGCAGCGCGCGCACGCGCTCGGACAACTCACCGACCCCGATCGGCAGCACCAGGCCCACGCGGATCCGGTACAGATCGACGGAGCCAACCAGGGGTGGCTCGAAGTACCGCGGCGCCGTGCCGTGGCCCGTGTCCGGTGGGCCGGGCTCCGGGGCGGGCGAGGCGAAACGCAGCACCGAGGCGATCGGCCAGGACGTGAGAAGGCTCAACGCCTCGCGCAGCCCGTCCTCGACGGTCGGCCCTACCCGGTCGTTGTCGCTGACCAACGGCTGATCGTGAAACCGGGCGCCGTATTCGCCACTCCCCATGCTGGGGAGCATGCCAGCGACCCCCGTCATCACCGTGGAAGGCCACGCCCGACGGCCCGCCACCTCGGTGAACCTGGCGCGTAAACCCGCAACCTGTCGGTCCCAGATGCCACGCTGCGATCAAGGGACGAGCAGGCTCCGCCGACCAGGAAGGCCACCGCATGCCGCAGGAACACAACGAGTTCGCCGCCGCCATCGAGTTCATCAACCGCGATCACCCGCGAGCCAGCATCAACGACGGCGAGAAGATCCTCCTGAATCCCGCCCAAGTGCTGGACAACATCTCGCACGCGATGGAACGCCTGGACCTCGACATCAACACCCCGATCAGCATCGAGGAGGACGTCGCCGCGCTCACCGAGCTGCACACGATGGTGCTGAACCTGATGATGGGCCCGACGCTGGCGGTGCACGTGGTCAACACCGCGCTGCGCATCATGTCCGCCCGCTACCCCGCCGAGCTGGTCACCAACCCCCTCCCAGCCGAGTACGACCTGCGCAAGATCATTCCCCTGCCTCTGGACGACCACGCCCACGACCTGGCGAAGAAGATCTTCAACCAGCGCACCACCGCAGCCACAGACCTGGTCGAAGACGACCTCTACGACCTCTACGAACCGCTGGATGTCCCCACCCAGCTGCAAGTCTTCAACGCGCTGTTCTACATGTACGGCACCAAAATCGGAGCCCTGAAACATCGCACCGGCATCGCCTAGCCGCAACGGAACAAGGACCAGATACCTCAGGCGAGGTAGGCGGCCAGCGTGTAGACCGGTGAGCGGTTGAGCGAATTGCGAGAGTGGTCGTACCGGCGAGTGGTGCGCGGGTCGCGGTGCCCGGCCCAGTCCTGGACATCGCGAATGTTGGCGCCGGCATCCAGGGCAAGGGTGATGCCGGTATGCCGACCGCTGTGCGGGGACAGCCGGTCCCACACCTCAATCCCCGCGGCGCGGGCCAGCCCGGCGAACGAGCTCCCACAGGTGGCTCTGGCGCATCCGCCCGCCGCACCGCGGTGGCCCGCGCACGGTCCAGCAGCTTGTTGGGCTACAGCGGGCAGGGTCGGTGCGCCGAGGCCTCGTGAGTCCAGCGGGCGGGCAACCCCAGTTTGGCGCTCACGACGACTCCCTCGGTTGGATGGCGCCGGTGACAAACCACTGCACCAGCACCACTGCCAGGTGCACGGCGGCAGCGGCTTCGGCCTGATCGCTCGGCCGGTTCTCGTCGTCGGCGTGTCGGGCCGTCTCGCCCCGTAGCAACCGATCCAGCATCGTGGCCACGACTTCAATTGAGCCGTGTCCGGCTTGCACGGTGTCGTCCTCGGAGATCGAGAACCGCCATTGGTCACCGTTTTTGCGCAGTTCGGTGCGAACCTGGTGCACCGTAGGCTTCTTGCCTCGCTCTTTTCGGTCTGGAAACACCACCGGCAGGGCTGCGTTCTCCACGGCTTTCACTGCTGCGGAGTAGCTGGCACTGGGATCCGGGTGCTGTCCGTAGAGCTCACGCCAAGACGTTGCCAGCCACTCCGAGGCGGTGGCCCGGTTGGCGGCCTCGGCTGCCTTCCGGGCGTGGCGCCACGCGTCCGTCGCCGTGGGATCCACCCGGCGGTACAGACCTCGAAGGTCTGCGTCGAAGTACCATGCCGAGCCGCAGTCTTGAAGGAGATCGTGCAGCTCGATGAGTAGCTGTGCCCACCGCTCACCTTTGTCTCGTTCCGGCCAGTTGCTCCAATCGAGATCCCACGCCGGGTGCAACCTTACGATCGCGTCGACCAAAGTCAGGCGGTCGAGTGGGCGGACAGTGGTGATGCCCGTAGTCCTGCCTGACATGAACCGATTGAGCACCTCTCTGCTGGTGAGGAGCCGGTTCCCACCGCGCGGGGTCTTCAGGGTCACCGTCCACGACATTCGACAACGGGTGGTGATGCGTGTCGCGAGGTCCTCTTGCTCGCGCAGGACTTGAGCCGCCCAATTCCGGAGGTGGATCGCGAGGTGTGCGGGCACGCCTTCGTAGAGTTCGGGCTCAGGCAGAGAGCCGGCATCACGCTCGGCGAGGGTGGGATAGGGGGCCAGCGGGTCGAGTTGGGGCCGCTCGTCGTCGTTGGTCACGAGCGGAACGGTAGCGGTGACCTGCGACAGTTCGACCGGGTGATACAGCGGATTATCACCCGGTCTCGTCCGCTCCGAGATCGGCTCGATTGCGGCGGCCTCGGGCTACGTCTGTCCTATGCGGTTGTTGGGACGAGTTCGTTGAGGAGTGCGCGGACGCGGCGGTCGATGTTGTCGGCGGGTGCGGAGCCAGGCGGAGTGGACGGTGACCCTGCGCTGGGTGTGGAGGTCGAGCAGCGCGGCGGCCATCTGGGAGCGACCCGCGCCGTCGAGCAGTGGCCGGTGCCGGTTGCAGTCGAGCGCGAACCGCGGAGAGCTTCATTGACGCGTCGGCGGCGTGGTCTGCGAGCGCAAGCGATGGTCTGGGCGTCAGGACTTGCCGGGGCTGTCGAACAGCATGCGTTGCAGGCCGGTCGCGACAACTGACGCGACGTCGAGGTCCGGATCGAGCGCCGCGTTGATGATGACGCCGTCGATCAGCGCCATCGCGAGCGCGCCGAGCGCTGTGGGATCCGCCGCGGCGGGTCCGTGGAAGTGAAGGAGCACATCGCCGAGTTCACGATGGGTCCGGCGCAGGGCGGCGAGTCGCCGTGCGGCCAGTTCCGGGTCGCGCGCTGCGACGAGAGAGAACTCGGCGTTCGCCAGGAACCAGCCACGTCGCTGGCGGATGACGTCGGCAAGCCAGGAGCCGATGGCCCAGCCCACCTTGTCCCGCCCCAGGCCCTCAGGCTCGATGTGCTGCCACTCGTCAGGCAGCGACTCCGCCCGCTCCTCGGCCAGCACGAGGAACAGGTCCTCTTTGCTGCTGAAGTTGCCGTACAGGGCGCCTTTGGTGAATCCGGCGTCCGCGGCGATCGCCTCCAGCGACGCGGCGGCGTAGCCCACGTCGCTGAAGGTCTCGTACGCGGACTGCAGCAGCGCGGCCCGTGTCTCGCGACGCCTCCGCTCCCGACTCGATTCGAGGGCTTGACGACTCCGCGCGTTCATATACTCTTCGTACCACAAATACGGACCGTATTGGAAATACGGGTCGTATATAAGCGGTCACAGTTGCCCGCCTTCTCCTTACTCGGAGGCTTCCGATGACAACCACCTCTTTTCGAGGCCACATGGCCATGGCGACGCTGTGCGTCGTCACTGTGGCGTTGTTCGCTTACTCAACGCTGGAGACGATGCTGTCGCCGGCACTGCCGGCGATCCAGGAGGCGGTGAGTGCCTCAGCACCGGCGATCGCCTGGGTGTTCACCGGGTTGCTGCTGGCCGGGGCGGTGTCGACCCCGCTGGTGGGACGCCTGGCCGATGTCCGCGACAAGCGGACCGTTTTGCTGGGCGTGCTCGCGGTCGTCGCCCTCGGCACGGTGCTCGCCGCAGTCGCCACGAACGTCGCCCTGCTGACCGCTGGGCAGGTCCTGCAGGGTGTGGGGCTGAGCCTGGTCCCGCTCTCGGTGGGTATCATCCGCGACACCCAGCCGGCCCAGCGCATCGCTGCGGGCAACGGGCTGATCGTGGGAACGGCGGCGTCGAGCACCGCGGTCGGGCTCGTGGTCGCGGGCCCGATCCTCGAGGTCCTGCCCTACACGTGGCTGTATTGGATCCCCTTCGTGGTGATTGTCGCGGCGTTCGTGGTGGCGTGGGTCGTGGTCCCGTCGTGTCCGCCGACCCGGCGTGGCCGGATCGACTGGGCCGGGGCCGTCCTGCTGGCCGTGGGTCTCGCGCTGCTGCTGATCGGGATCTCGCGCTCGTCAAAGGTCGGATGGGGATCACCGCTGGTGCTGAGCTTGCTGGTAGCCAGCGTGGTGGTCCTGGGCGTGTTCTCCGCGGTGGAGCTGCGCACCAGTGAGCCGCTGGTGGACCTGCGCCTGCTGGGCACGCGTGCGGTACTGCTGACCTGTGCTGTGGCGTTCGTGGTTGGTTTCGGCACCTTCGCCGTCTTCGTCCTGGTACCGATGCTGGTGGAATTGCCGACGGCGACCGGTTATGGGCTCGGCGGTTCGGCCCTGTCGACCGGCCTCTACCTGGTGCCACTGGGCATCGTCGGTACGGCCGTCGCGCCACTCACCGGCCGGCTTGAGCGGGCGCTCGGCACCCGCGGCGTGATGCTCACCGGCACCGTGGCGATGGTCGCCGCCGCGTTAGTGCTCCTCGCGGCTCCCGGCCGTCCTTGGCTGATCCTCGTCTCCACGGCCTTGGCGGGTTTGACCGTCGGCTTCGGGCTGACGGGAGCGATGAACATCGTGGTCGCGACGGTGCCCGAAGAGCGGACGGCGAGCGTCAGCGGCCTCGCGTTCGTGGTCAAGAGCGTCGGCGGTGCTCTCGGCGCCCAGCTGGGTGCTGTCCTGCTGGCGCAGTCCACCGCTGCGGAGGTGGGGTTGCCCGCCTGGTCCGGCTTCCGGTCAGCGTTCCTGCTCGCCGCGGCGGTCAGTTTGGCGGCGGTGCTGCTCAGCATCGCGCTGCCCTCCCGTCTGCCCCGCGTCACAACCTCCCCCACCTCCACGATCGGAGAGCCGGCATGAGGACACGCCCTGGCCTCACCACCTTTGACGCCGTTCTCGAACGCGCCGCCTTAGGTCACGCAGTCGCGGGTGCATCGGCGTGCCTGATCGACAGCGCGACCCGCTGCGCCACGATTGGCGTAGAGCGGGTGGGCGGAGGGGCGCCGGTCCGCCCGCACACACTGTTCCCGCTCGGATCAGTGACCAAGATCGTGGTGGCCACCGTGGCCTGCCAGCTAGTGGTGGAGGGCAAGCTCTCACTCGACGCTCCCGTGGCCGATCTCGTACCGGAGCTTCACGCGCTGGGCGCTCGCGGTCCTGCGATCACGGCGCGCATGCTGCTGTCTCATACATCGGGGTTGGCTGACGCCTGGGACGGCTCTGCCTCGCTGGCCGAGCTGCTCGGCACCTCCCACGGGGCCGCAGCTGCGGCCGCGCCCGGTGAGGGCTTCTCCTACAGCAACACCGGGTACGTAGTACTCGGCAGGCTCATCGAGACGCTCACCGGCCTCAGCTGGGTCAAGGCCGCGCAGCGGGCGCTCCTCGATCCGGCCGGGATCTCCTCCGCCGTCTTCACCGCACCCGTCGGCGCAGCCGTGGGGCATGTCCTCGACGACGATGGCACGCTCGTGGCCGGGGACCTCTGGCCGCCGGTCAGCCCGCTCTTCGGGCCAGCAGGAGCCACCCTGCACGCGACCGCCGCGGACACGGCACGGCTCGTGCTTGCCTGCGCAACCGGCCGCACCGACGACGGACGCGAACTGCTACCCAAGTGGATGGTCGACGAGATGCTCAGGCTGCAGGCCCCGTTGCCCGGCGCGCCGCTGCATTTCCGAGGCTGGGGACTTGGCTGGGCCCTTCCCGTCGCGGGGACCTCCCGGTTGGTCCAGCACATCGGCGGGACGAGCGCGTTCGTCCACGTCGAGCCCGACAGAGGTATCGCGCTGGCCGTGCTGACCAACTTCCCGGAAGGCTGGGCCTTCGGTGAGGACGTTCTGCGCGAGGCCCTCGGATATCACCGGCCCGCGCTCCCACCCGGTCCGGGCCCCGGCTACGTCGACCGATACGTCGGCGAGTACGCCTCACCCGCGTTCGGCGTCACGGTGCGCGCCGCCGAGGGCGGCCGACTGTTGATCACCAGCCCCCTTACTGGCCGGGAGACCGACCTGCACCACCAAGCAGGTGACGCCTTCTGGGCCGATTTCGGCGCCTTAGAGACCGAGGTGAGCTTCATGGACTTCGACCACGGCCGGGCCGACCGCCTGCACACCGCGCTCCGGACGCTGCGTCGTGTCAACTGAGCACCCGCGCACCGACGTCCTCGTGATCGGTGCGGGCATCATCGGCGCGCTGATCGGCCGGGAGCTCGCCGGGCGGGGCCTCGGGGTCCTGCTCCTGGATCCCGAGCCTGGCCGCGGTGCCTCAGTCGGCAACGCCGGCATGCTCGTTCCCAGCTTCACCAGGCCGATGGCCGATCCCGCAACACTGTGGGAAGGCTTGCGCGGAATGACCGGCGGGGATCATTCGGTCACGATCGGCTCGCTGTCTCCGGCAGTCCTGACGTGGCTGGCCCGGTTCGCGGCCGCGGCCCGCCCGGGCCGGGCAGCTCGCATCGCCGCGCGGCTGGTCGGCCCGGCCCGCGCCGCCGCAGACGAATACGCCAACCTCGCCGCGGAGACCGGCATTGACCTCGGCGTGGCCGGCAACGGGTGGCTCCAGGTATCACGCAGCCCGGCCGTTCTCCGACGAAAGCTGGTCGTGGCCCGTGCGCTGGCGAAGGAGGGTATCGACCACGAGGTCCTCACCCGGGCCGAGCTGCGGGTACGGGAGCCGGAACTCGACCCTGGTCTGGTCGGCGCGGTGTTCTTTCCCGGTGATTCCTCGCTGGATCCGGCCGCGGCGACACACGCGGCACTGGTCGCCGCCGAGCGCCGTGGCGTCATCGTCCACCGCGCACGCGTCACCAGCCTGGTCCGCAGACACGGCGAGATCACCGCTGTCCGGACCGACCGCGGCGAGTTCAGCGCCACCACCTACGTCCTTGCCACCGGCGCCGGACGACCAAGGGGGCGAGGCATTCAGCCGGGCTGGGGCTGGAGCGTCGACGTACCCACCACGGAGCCTCCGATCGGCGCGCCTTTGGGCTCGACGACCATGTCGTGTTCAACCCCCTCGCTGGCCGAATCCGGATCACCGGCGGCATGCGGATCGGTGGCACCCCGGCATCCCACCACGACCACGCGGCCACCACCGCGATCCTTCAGTCCGCCGAACGACTCGTCCCCGCGCTGCGCGAGCTGCGCAAGGGCACCATCACCCGTGCTGCCCGGCCAATGACCGCCAACGGGCTGCCGCGCGTGGCCCGGACCGGCCGCAATCTCGTGACGGCCACCGGGCACGGCACCCTCGGAATGACCCTCGCTCCGGCGACCGCGGCCGCCGTCGCCCTGCTCCTCGGACACGGAGCCGGCCGCGTGGAGGTCCCGCGATGACATCGTCGATCACAGCCGGCCATCGGCTCCACACCGACGCACTGGTCGCCGATGCCCACAACGACCTGCTCATGCTCGTCGTCCGCCGGTCACCGCAGCGCTGGGCGACCTACTTTCGCGACGTCTGGTACCCGCAGCTGCGCGCAGGCGGGGTAGATCTGCAGGTCCTGCCGGTATTTATCGACCATGAGTTCACGCCCGAGGGAGCGCTGCGCGAAAGCCTCCGGATGGTCGAAGCCGCACACCGAATCGCCGAAGGCAACCCGGACCTGGTCGCGCTGTGCCGCACCGGCGCCGAGATCGACACGACCATCGGGTCCGGCCGCATCGCACTGGTCCTGGCGCTGGAGGGCTGCCCACAGATCGACACCGACGTCGAGCTCCTGCAGACCTTCGCCCGCCTCGGCGTTCGGATCGTGTCCTTCACCCATTTCGGCCGGACCGCGCTGGCCGACGGATCGGGTGAAGACCCCACCGGCAGTCGCCTAACCCGTGCCGGCGTCGAAGCACTCGCATTGCTGGAATCCCTCGGGGTGGCAATCGACGTGTCACACCTGGGAGCCACCGGAATCGATCACGTGCTGGAACTGGCGACCCGGCCGGTCATCGCGACGCACTCCTGTTCCCGCAGCCTCCACGATCACCACCGCAACCTTTCCGACGACCACATCCGTGGCATTGCCGCCACGGGCGGGCTCATCTGCGTGAACCTCTACGCCGGCTACCTCACCACCGAACCTCCGACGCTCGACCACGTCGTCGCTCACATCGAACGAATCACCGAGCTTGCCGGCCCCACCAAGGTCGGAATCGGCGCCGACTTCGTCGCCGACCTGTTCGCGGAGAAGATCCCCACCTGCGACCGACCACTGATCATCGAGGGCACCAACACCGAGATTCTCATCCCCGGCCTCGAAGGACCATCGGGGCTTCCACTCGTCAGCGACGCGTTGCTCACCGCCGGACATCACGAGAACGAGGTCCGAGGAATCGCCGGCGTCAACCTGGCCCGGTTCCTCGGCGCCACGCACGACTGAACGGACAACGATGCTGCCTTACCTCGACGCTGACCTCCTGAACAGGCTGCTGCCGTTCCCCCGCGCAATCAGCGCCCTGCGAAACACCCTGCAGCGCGGACCATCCGCCATCACTGCACCACCCCGAACCACCGCCGAGGCCCCGGGCGGACACGTTCTCATCATGCCGGCGGCGGACCGAAACCTGTTCGGCGTCAAAATTGCCGGGGTCGCGCCGGACAACCCAGCGAAAGGCCTGCCCCGGATCACCGGCACCTACCTTCTCTACGACGCCGACACCTTGCACCCCATCCTCGCGATCGACGGCCCCGCACTCACACTGCGACGCACGGCCGCCCTGTCCGCGCTCGCGGTCGACACCCTCGCCCCTCATGACATCTCCCGATTGCTGCTCTACGGCACCGGACCACAAGCAGCAGCACACCTCCAAGCCCTCCACGCCGTCCGACACTTCCGGTCCCTCGCCGTCAGCGGCCGAACCCACGAACGGACCCGCGCGTTCGCCGACGACCACGGAATCAATGTCGCCAGACCGGCCGACCTGCCGCAAGCCGATGTCGTCGCTTGCTGCACCAGCTCCACCACGCCGCTGTTCGACGGCCGGAACCTGTCACGCCATGCGACCATCATCGCGATGGGTTCACACACACCCGACGCCCGCGAACTCGACAGCCACACCCTCCGCGGCGCACAGGTCATCGTCGAAGACGTCCCCACCGCCATCCGCGAAGCCGCCGACATCGCCGACGCACTCACCTCCGGCGACATCACCAAACCCCTACCCCTCCACGAGATCGTGACCGGACAAACCCCAGTGCCACCTCACCAGCAACGCATCTTCAGATCCGTGGGCATGGCCTGGGAAGACCTAGCCATCGCCACAGCAGCGCTCGCATCGTGGAAGTCCACAAGGACTAGCTCGACCTCACACCCGCCGGTCTAACCGCGGCGATCGCAACTACCACTTCGAAAAACCAACCGCGCGGCGGTCGCAGCCCGCTTCGTTCTGAAACAGGTGCAAAAACTCTTGTCCCGCCTGGGTTGTCGGTCCGTGACGGCGGGCGCAGACTCAGCCGCGGAAGCTACTCCTGACTGGTTCGCGCCCCGCATCACCTGTCGATGGGCGCGAGTCGGGAGGACGGTGATCGATGGATGACGGTCGTACGAGCGTGACGCGGGTCAACAGAATCCCCGCTGGTCACTGACCTGAGCTTACTGCCGGGATGTAGTGAGACCGGCTCCGAATGGTGTGCGTGCTGGCCTGTGTGGCGCTTGTCCGAGGCGTCGCCAGAGGAAGTACGCCATGGACAAGATCGGACATGTGACGGCCCGCCGCTACCGGGCCCTGGTCGAGCAGGCGGGCCACGACGTCGAGGAGCTCACCAGCAGGCAATTCGCGCTCGGTGACATGGCGCTCGGCATCGAACCGCTGCACGCCCGCCCCGGCGGAAACGAGGGCGTGTACGCGACGTTGCAGGCCTTCGCCGACGACATCGGCGTTGAGTTCCGGACGCTGCTGAACTACCGCGCGGTGGCAGCCGCCTGGCCCAAGCGCCGCCGCGTCACGAAGGCCAGCTGGACGGTGTATCAGCGGCTCGCGCACGCGCCACGCCGGTTCGAGATCATCAAAGATCCGCCGTTCAACGACCGGTTGGGCGAACACCGCTGGACGGTCGGTGCCGCCGAGCGCGCGGCGGGCCGAGCCTCGCGCACCGCGACCTCCTCACCTGAGGAAACGGTGGCCCACATACGGGACCTGGCACGAGACGACTCCGTCGCTGCCGCGGCGGCCACGGAGTTCCTGCGCCGGCCGGAAGTCGCCCACCGCGCCATGGCCGACCCGGGCACCCGCACCGCGCTGTACCGGGCTCAACGCGACCGCGATGACCAGGCCCACGCAGCGCTTCAGGAGCGCAACCCCGCGCTCCAACGCATCGAGCACTCGCTCCAGTTCTTGGAACTGACCGGCTACTGCCACAGCTACGTCGCCGGAATCAAGAAAGCAGTGCAGCACCTCCACGACAACCCGCTCAGCGGCGAGGAACGGGCCGTGGCGCACCACCTGCTCGAGCAGGTCCAGGCCGCCACCGAGTTCTGCCGCAGCGTGATCGACACCGGCGAGCTCAGCATGGACGAGCAGCTCGCCCGACTGCTTGACGAGGAAGAACCACCATGACCACCCCACCCACGCCACGTCCGGCTCGTGTCAGCCGCGCCGACGCCGGCGAGCAAGTCCTGCACGAACTGATCAACGCCGCCCCAACCGGCCTGCGCAAAGCCCACCTCGTCGACGAGACAGGGCTAACCCCCAGCCAGGTCTACGGCGGCACCGTCTGGGTCAAAGACACCGGTGCCAGCCGGGAGAACCGGCCCTTCACCGTCACCCGCCGCGACGGCTACCGCTTCTCCGACGACCCGGCCGACTGGACCGCCTACGAACGCGGCCAGCTCCGCCGCATGCTCACTACGCTGCACCGCCTGATGACCGGCACCCTGGACCCGCACCTGCAGCGCGAGCCAGCGGACCCGCTCGCCCGCATGCTGCACAGCCAGATCAACGGCATGATCGGTGCCCTGGAATACGCCCTCACCGAAGCCGACCGGCTCACCACCCAGTAGCCCGTAGCCCGTCGGCACGATGGCGTTCTGCCGTGCCGATCAGGCAAACGAGCTTCTAGGCCCGCCATCCTGGAGAAACCGCACCACAGTCCGGCACCACGCTGCCAGCCAACCATCACGCGCGGTCGTGCCTCGTACGCAAGGCCTCGGCCGGGGCGGACGATGGTCTGGTGCGGACAACGCCGTGTCCGTTGCCTGCGGCACGTTACTCACCCGTCAGGGTCGTGCGGCCCTAGCCGGGCTCGTGTCGGTGCTCGCAAGCTTGTGGAGTGGCGCGGGCTGCCGGTGGAGGGGTTCCGTGACCACCGCGCGCGCTAATGTCCTGCGGGTGGCGGGGACCCGCAGGCTGGGGCTGTGCGGCTGGGCATGGGGACGACACGCAGGCGCACAGCCCCGTGCCCTCGTGGGGGCGGGGCTCGGGACACGCGCATCGGGGGCGTGTCCCGAGCCAACGGGTCGCGCCCGGCGCTGACCAGACCTGATCAGGACGAGGGGTTCTGTTGAGCTCTGTTCCGCCGACGCCGCGCTCGCACCCCTCGCTGGCGCCCCTCGATCCTGGTGAGGGCCAGTACGCTTCCGGGCATGGCAGACCCGGATGATCTGGCGGCCCGCGTCGCGGCCCTGGAGACCGACGTCCGCGATCTGGCCGAGCGGGTGCGCCACAACGAGCGGGAGGCCGCGGCCGCCCGGGTCCTCGCCGGGGGCGCCGACCGCGGCGTCGCTGAGCTCAGCGGGGAGATCGAGGCCTTCCGCGACCAGAACCGTCGCGCCCTCACCGCGCTCCGCGACGGGGTGGCCGACCTCAGCGAGCGCCTCGAGACCGGGCTGGCCGAGCTCCGCGCCCGCCTGGAGGCCACCGCCGCCGGCCAGGAACGGCTCGCCGGCCTGCTGACCAAACTCCTCGAGCGCCAGGGCGACGAGCCCACCGTTGGCGGGTGACGCCCGGCCTGCGGGTGACCGACGGTCCGCCGCGGGCCGTGCGCAACCCCGGGTGCGTGGTCACCGTGTCCAGGCACCCGGGCGGGCGCGGCGGTGGGACCCCTGGAGCCAGGTCAGGCGCACGGTGGTGCCCGTAGGGCTGGTGGTGAGGGTGGTGTCGGGGGCGAGCGCCCGGATGAGACGGAGGCCGTGGCCCCGGCCGGGCGGGCTGGCAGCCTCGCGCCACTGTCCGGTGTCGCTGATCGTCACGGTGACGCGGCCGGCGCTCCGGCGGGCCACGAGGCGCATCGTGCCGTCGGCGCTGGCGGGGTAGGCATGCTCGACCACATTCGCCAGGGCCTCGTAGCTGGCCAGGACCAGATCGGCGATCAGCTCGTCCGGCAGGCCACAGGCACGACCCCAGTCGGCGAGGACCGTGCGCAGGAGGCGGGCCTGTGCGGCCGCGGCGGCGACGGTGCGCATCAGGACCGGGTCGCACTGGTGTTGCTCCGGTTCGTCCGGCCTCGCTTCGTCGGTGGCCTCGAGTGTCATCGGGGGACCCCTCTCGCTCACTGCTGAACGGTTGCGGATTCCCTACCCGTTCCGCGAACCGGTTAAACGCTCAGCTAACACTCGTGAGCACAGCGCAGCCGTCGTGCGGGCCTGGGGATGCAGCAACCGAGCAGGACCCGCTCGCGCGAACAGCGCCGCTGCTGGCGGCGTGGCGGGCCGATATCAACAGCGTGTGCACGCCCGACCCGCTTCCCACCGAGGTGGCTCTGACGATCGTGACCGCGGCACGGGAGCGCCCCGGCCGAGCGCGCGTCGAACCCGGTCAGGGCTCGGGTTCAACGCCAGGGGAGGGCACCCACGGCTCGCCGCCCTCCCCGACCGGACAGTGCCACGGAATCTCGCCCTCGTCGGACCCCGCCGTGGTGGCACCGTGACGGGCGGTACCGCTCACCGGCGGCCAGTCGCCGACCAGCATGATCCGCACAGACATCCGCACCCTCTCCCTGTTTTCGGTCTCCTACCCGGGTCCGAGGCCTGCCCGCGGCCCGCGGGACGATCCGGGCCGCGGATCACCCGAACGGACGCTTGTGGAAACGGGTGTCAGACACCGCTGGGCGGGGCCGCGCGCGGGGCGGGTGCGTGGTGAATTGCGCACCAAAGGTGCCGTGAGAATCACTGTTATCACGGGTCCTGTCAGGCTGTCTTGACAACCAGGTGGTGTCAGGGTAGCCTGACACTATGTCTTCGCAACGTATCCCGCTCACCGGCAACGACAGCACGGCGGGACCCGGCCTGCTGCCCGCCGACACCGACATCGATGACGTGATCCTGACCGGCGGCGAACGTGAACTGATCGCGACCTGGAACACCTTCCACACCCGCCGCGTGGCGCAGCGGGTACTCGACGCCAGCGCCGACAAGCCAGACGCCGACCTCGCGAAGCAGGCTTTCACCCTCAAACTGGCCGAGACCGCCCCGGTCACCGCCGTACATGCTCTGGCCGCCAACCGCCGCTTGATCGAGCTGCTCACCGGCCGCCGCTGGTACGTCATGCAGGAGGCCCGCGAGGCCGGGGCGAGCTGGGCCGACATCGGCGCTGCCCTGGACATGACCCGCCAGTCCGCGCACGAGTGGTACCAGCGCAAGATCGAGCTGCAGGAGAAGTACGTGCCCGACTTCCACGACGCCGAGCGGGCGCGGGCCGTGCTCGATGACGCCTCGACACCGGGTGCAAGTGAAGGCGCGACCAAGGGGGAGGCGTGATGGCCGAGCGCATCACAGTTCGCGAATGGTGCTGGACGTGCGGCGAACGACGCGGTGGCACGAACGGCTATGTGCACCGCGCCGACAACCCGGTACTCGCTCACGAACGCTGTGGCGTGTGCATTGACGTGCTCATGCCCTACCCGCAACCGACGCTGGCCGAGAAACTCGACCAGCTCGGCACGCACCTGAGCGAGGCCATGAGATGGAGCCGGGTCATGGCATCCGACGAACCGGCCGACGACGAGCGGAGTCTCGCGTTAGGCGAGGTCCGCGAACTGCTCCTCCAGGCTCGCCGCGTCTACCTGATGAGGCTGGACGGGACGCGGTGAGCCTTGCTCTTCCCCGCAGCTTGATGCGCCGCGTTAACCCTGCCGCACGCTACCGCCGGGTGGCCGCGACGCTGAGCTGATGCCGAACACTGTCGGCGGTCTTGGGATTCCAGCGGAACCCCAACGGTTAACCGTTCGGTGCCGGGCCGAGATATTCGATCCGGTAACGGAACCCGCCTACATCCGCTTCGCACATCGGGTTGTGGTCAGGAAACACCTCGACGGTGATCGTTCCGTCCTCGTCCGTGTCGACGTAGGACTGCCACGTCACGTCACCTTGGATGACCCCGTCCTCGGCGCTGAACGCCAGCTTGGCTACTTCGACGGGGTCGGTGATGTCGGGATTGTCCACGCTCATACCCGCGACTGTATGGCTGCCATCACCAGCCGCGACCGAGCAACACCCAACCATGCACCAAAGGGAGCAGCGCTCGTTGCTGTGCGTGGGCTTCCCCGCCGGTCGGTTCTGGGTCGTGCGACAGATAACCGTGGTCAAGGGTTGTCGGCATTTGCGCGGAGCTCCGGACCCCGCGCCAACGGCTCAGGCCTAGCGACCTGTTTGAGCAGCGCGGAAAGCCCACCGCTGCACGAGTCAAGACCGGCCGCTTTCGACGCTCTCCAGGGCGACCCGATACCGGTAGGCGGATGCTCAGGATGACACAGAAGTGGACCAGACCTGGACGACCGTTAGGGGCTGTGCGTGGCGCGGGTCCCTAGTGGAAGTCTCGGGAGGTTGTGGCGAGTTGGCGCATGTCGAGCGGGGTGAGCTGGTCGGCGACGAGGTTGATCGCGCCGTTGCCGGCTTCCAGGATGCCGCGCACCAGTAGCGCGGAGGCGGTGCGCACGGCGTGCCGGTACTTGCGGCGCAAGCCTTGGGAGACGACGACGTTGACCATGCCGGTGTCGTCTTCGAGGTTGAGGAAGGTGACCCCGCCGGCGGTGGGCGGGCTCTGCCGGTGGGTGACCGCGCCGCCGACCTGGATCCGGGTCCCGGATGGGATATCGCGGAGCTGTCCGGTGGGCAGGGCGCCGAGCCGGTCGAGTTGGGCGCGCAGCATCTCCACGGGGTGCCGGTCGGGGGTGATGCCGGTGGCCCAGATGTCGGCGGCCATCAGCTCCCAGGCGTTCATCCCGGGTAGCGATTGTGGTGGGACGGTGGTGGTGCTGGTGCCGGGGATCATGCCTGGCCGGTGCCGGGCCGCCTCGCCTGCCGACCACAGCGCCGCGGTGCGTGAGGTTTCGAGGGCGCGGTAGGCGCCGGCGGTGGCGAGGGCTTCCATCTGCGGGCGGGTCAGGTTCACGCGGTGGCCGAGGTCGGCGACGCTGCCATACGGGCCGCCGCGGTGGCGTTCGTCGACGATCTGCTGGGCGGGCTCGTCGCCAAGAGTGCGTACCGAGCCGAGGCCAAGCCGGACGGCGTGCCCGCCGGTCGAGTCGGGGTCTGGCTCCAGGGTGGCGTGCGCGAGGCTGGCGTTGACGTCGACGCCGTGCACGCGCACCCCGTGCCGTCGGGCATCGGCCACCAGCGACTGAGGTGAGTAGAAGCCCATCGGCTGCGCCTGTAGTAGTGCGGCGCAGAACGCGGCCGGGTGGTAGCGCTTGAGCCAGGCGGAGACGAACACCAGGTGCGCGAACGACAAGGCGTGCGACATGGGGAAGCCGTAGTCGGAGAAGGCGGCCATTTGCGCGAACAGCCGCTCAGCGTCCGCGCCGACCAGACCGTTGGCGGCCGCGCCCTCCAGGAAGCGTCGCCGGAGGCGCTCCATCTTGCGGTGGGAGCGTTTGGAGCCCATCGCCCGGCGTAGCGAGTCGGCCTCGGCCGCGGTGAATCCGGCGACGTCGATCGCGAGCTGCATGACCTGCTCTTGGAACAGGATCACGCCGTAGGTGCGGTCCAGGGCGCCGGCCATGGCGGGGTGCAGGTGCTGCCAGGGTTCGCCGTCGCGGCGGCGCAGGTAGGGGTGCACGGCGCCGCCCTGGATGGGGCCGGGCCGGATCAGCGCCACCTCCACCGCCAGATCCCACATGGTCCTGGGTTTCAGGCGGGGGAGGGTGGCCATCTGGGCGCGGGATTCGACCTGGAACACCCCGACGCTGTCGGCGTCGCAGAGCATGTCGTACACGGCGGGGTCGTCGAGGGGGAGTTTCGCGATGTCGACCGCGATGTCCTCGTGTTCGGCGATGAGGTCGATCGCGTAGTGGACGGCCGAGAGCATGCCGAGGCCGAGCAGGTCGATCTTGACCAGGCCGGCGTCGGCGCAGTCGTCCTTGTCCCACTGCAGCACGGTCCGGTTCTCCATGCGGGCGTGCTCGACCGGGCACACCTCGCTGACGGGGCGGTCGCAGATCACCATCCCGCCGGAGTGGATCCCGAGGTGTCTGGGGGAGCCCTCGAAGGCGGCGGCCAGCCCGAGGACGTCGCGGGGGATGTCGTGCTCCGGGTCGGGTTCGGCGGCCGCGCCGGCGACGGTGGACCAGGGGTCGACGGTCTTGGACCAGGCGTCGATCTGCCCGATCGAGTAGCCCAGGGCGCGGGCGGCGTCGCGCACCGCGGAGCGGGCCCGGTAGGTGATCACGTTGGCCACCTGGGCGGCGTTGCGGCGCCCGTAGCGCTGGTAGACGTGCTGGATGACCTGTTCGCGGGTGTCGGATTCGATGTCCAGGTCGATGTCGGGGTAGCCGTCCCGCTCCGGGGACAGGAACCGCTCGAACAGCAGCCCCCACTGGACGGGGTCGCAGTTGGTGATCCCGAGCGCGTAGCAGACCGCGGAGTTCGCGGCCGAGCCCCGGCCCTGCACGAGGATGGTGTGGCGGCGGCAGAAGTCGACGATCTCCCACACGATCAGGAAGTAGCCCGGGAAGCCGAGCTGCTCGATCACCGCCAGCTCGTGCTCCAGCTGCCGGTACGCCTGCGGTGCGGATTCTGGTGGGCCGTAGCGCTCGGCCGCGCCCCGCAGGGTGAGCTCGCGCAGCCAGCTGGCCTCCGTGTGCCCGTCGGGTACGGGGAAGGGCGGCAGGTCTGGTGCGATCAGGTCGAGGTCCAGGGCGAGCTCGACGCCGAGCAGGGCGGCGTTCTGTACGGCGCCGGGCCAGCGGTCGAACCAGTACTGCATCTCGGTGCCGGATTTGAGGTGGGCGACGCCGGCGGCGTGCTGGTAGCCCTCCATCTCGGCCAGCGACCGCCGGGCCCGCACCGCAGACATGGCCTGCGCCAGATACACCCGGCGCGGGTGGTGGTAGTGCGCCGCGGTGGTCGCCACGACCGGCAGCCGCAGTTCGCGGGCCAGGCCGTGCAGTAGGTCGTTGCGGGTGGAGTCCAGCGGCCCGGCGTGGGTGGTGAGCTCGACCGCGACGTGCTCGGCGCCGAACTGCGCTACCAGCCGTCGGAGGGCGGTGCGGGCGGCGTCGGGGTGCTCGGCCTGTACGCCGAGGGCGGCGCGCACGGCGCCGTGGCGGCAGCCGGTCAGCACCAGCACGTGCCCGGCGAGCTCGCCGACTACCTCGTCCAGGTCGTAGATCGGGCGGCCTTTCTCCCCGCCACGCAGGTGCGCTGAGGAGATCACCCGGCACAGCCGGGCGTAGCCCTCGGTGCCGCGGGCGAGCACGAGCAGGTGCTCGCCGCCGGGGTCGGTCGGCCCGGAGCGCTCGCCGGGGCGGTCGAGGTTGAGCTCGGCGCCGTAGACGATCCGCACCCCCAGCTCCCGCCCCGCGTTCGCGGCCCGCACCGCACCGTAAAGACCGTCGTGATCGGTGATCGCCAACGCATCCAAACCCAGCCGGGCGGCCTCCTCCACCAGCTCCTCCGGGTGGCTGGCGCCGTCCAGGAAGCTGAAGTTCGAATGGCAGTGCAGTTCCGCATACGGCACCCGCGCGACATCGGAGGGATCGTCCGAGCCCCGGCGCGGGCCAAGGAGATCGTCTGGGGGCACGTAGCCGTCCCGGGACTGCCGTGATGTCGGACTGTCATGCCCATCGGCCGAGGTCAGCACCCGGCCCGAGAGCTTGCCCTCCAGCTCGCTCCAGCTGGACCCGTGACCGCTGGTGAACGCCACGTCACTCGCTCCCCTCCTGCAGCACGCCGAGACGTGCCGATGCCAGGGGGAAGCTGACACCATTCGAACACTTGTTCTAAGTATGACTCTCTGGGGGGTCGACGCAACTGGTGGGTGCTGAGTTGTTCCAGCTCGAGTCGCTACTCGTCCTAACTCCGCGGCATCCGCGTTGCGCCTCTTGCGTGACGCACATCACTCATCGGAGCTGGTGAATTGCCCGAAATTGGTATCTACGGGTGATTGTCGGGACACTTCTCTGACAGAGGGTTTACGTGTGTTGTCGGAGGGTGCATGAGAAGGAGCGAGCTGCGGCAGGTGCACGAGCTGGTGCAGCAGGTGCTTGCGCTGGCTCCTGATCCCTGGGACGTCGACGTGTTTCTGGACAAGCTGGAGGCCGAGCGGGGTGGTCGGCCAATCGACCTGTGCGCCATGGAGTGGCAGCCCGGGTCCAGCACCGGGGGGTGGAAGCCGCACCCCGACCACGACGTCGTGGTGTACGCGACGAACACGACGAGCTGGCACCAGGACGTGATCATCTTGCATGAGGTCGGACACATGCTTTTCGGGCATGCCACGGGTCGCCAAGACCCTCACGACGAGTGGCAGGCAGAACAGTTCGCCCGCCTTTTCATGGCGGAGATCGAGCGGCGTCCACGTCGTGCCGTCGATGACTTCACCCGCAGGGTGGAGCAGGCGCTCGGCTAAGCACGGATCTGCACGATGTCAGCCAGTGTCATGTCCTACGGCATCGCCGTGTGCACGTTTGCCGTCATGCTCCTGCGCATCCGCCGCCTGCGCAGTACACAGAACGTGCCCGCGGTGCGCTACAGCGTGCTGTTGATGGCAGCGATGACCTTCACCTTCGCCGTGTTCGCGCCGCACTCTCAAGCATGGGTCAACCAGTACGTGAGTGATCTTTTCAAACTCCTGGGCAACTGCTCGACCCTGGTGGGCATGTTCGCGGCCGGGGCGCTGGTACTGCACATCAACTACGCACCCGTTGCGGCGCGGAGGAAGGTCGTGCGGCGGGCGATCGTGCTGGTCGCCGCGATCGCGACGATGGTGACGATGTTCGCCCTACCGCATCCGGTCGAACTGACCGGCTCCTTCGATGGGCTCTACGCGATCGACAACACCCTGATCGTCTACACGTTGGTCTATGCCGTCTTTTTCGGTGGGACCGTCTTCGAGCTTGCGGTGCAGTTCCACCGATTCGCGCGCCGGACCAAGGGCACGATGCGGGTGGGTTTGCACGTGATGTCGGCGGCCGCGATCGTGGCAGTCGCTCACAACGCGGCCACGATCTTCATCGTGTTTCGCAACGCGGCCACCGACGTGCGACAAGGAGCCGGTGGGGAGACCGGCGTGTGTCTGTCCGCGTTCTCCGATATGAGTTGTTTCATCGCGATTGGTTCGCCCGCCATCGCCGCGGTATTGGCGGTGCTGGGTTTCGTGGCGACCTACTCGGTGACCCATTTCGACCGGCTCTGGCATCGGCTCGGCCACCGCCGGGCCGAACGCGGGCTGCTGCCGCTGTGGCTGGCGCTCACCGACGCCTTTCCTTCGAAGCACCGCAGCAGAGGAGATGCGTCATTGTCCGGATGGGACGTGCGTCATGGACGGTTGGCGCATCTGGTGGTGGAGATCCGCGATGCCTTGTTGCACTTGGCGCCCTATCGGGACGAGGCCACTGCTCGTCGAGCTCGTGCGGCGGCCACGGACGCGGGCTTGGTGGGCCTTCAGCGCGACGCGGCCGCCGAAGCGGCCGAGATCGCCGCCGCACTCGGGCGGGTGCACGCACCACCGCACGCCGACCCTCCATTTGCTCCGCCGCAGCCAGAGGACTTCGCCGCCGAGGTCGAATGGCTCGTGGCCGTGTCGGAGGCCCTGCGCAGCTCACCCATCGTCGAAAGCTTCCGCCGCAGCACCGTTGGAGACTCTGCACCGTGACCAAACCAGTTGAAGAGCTCACCGTCGTCGTCGACCAGGACGGCGGCGTCGACGACGCGCTCGCATTGGCGCTGCTGGCCCATGACCCGAACGTGACGATCGTAGGCGTCGGCTCCGTCCACGGTAACGTCGACGCCGATACCGCCGCCCGCAACGCCGTGCGCGTGCTCGAGCTGGCAGGCATGGAGACCACGCCGGTTGCGTCCGGGGCGAGTCGCCCGCTTCAGCAGGCGCTGCATCTGGCGCACCCGGCGGATCTGCTTGGCAAACTCGCAGGTGCGCCGCGAGGTCATCCAGCTAAGGCCAGCGCGGTGGAGCAGCTGCTGGCCGCCGCGCGGATGCACGCCGGCCGCTTGTCGGTGCTGACTCTCGGCCCGCTGACCAACTTGGCCAAGGCTGTGCACGCGGACCCGCAGTTGCCGCATCTCGTGCGCCGGGTCGTCATGATGGGCGGCGCCTACCGTGTCGGTGGCAATGCCAGCGCGACCGCCGAGAGCAACATCTGGCACGACCCGGAGGCAGCTGACATCGTTCTGGGTGCCGGTTTCGGTGACCTGACGCTGGTCCCGCTGGATATCACCCGGGACGTCACTGTCACGCGGTTGTGGCTGCACCACCTCGCGCATCGCGGCGGGCCGGGTCGCCGCGTCGCACAGCGCTTGCTGGCCTGCGGCCACCGGCTGCCCTCCTTTGCGATGCACGATGCCCTGGCCGCCGCCATCCTGCTCGACCCGCAGATCGCGACCTACGAGCGTCAGTGCCTGCGTGTCGAGCTCAACGGCGACCAGCGTGGCCGGATCGTGCCCTTCGAGTCCGGTACGCGCCAGCCGGTCGCGATTGCCCATACCGCGGACCGGCGCTCGCTGTTTACCCAGCTCCACGGGGCCCTCCGTGGTCCAGTGGCGGCACGCTGGCGCGAGCGGAGACTCACACCGGGAGTGCGCGGCGACCAGAAAACGGTCTGCTAACAGCGGTACGTCGTGAAGACCGCACCCGTCTCCCGATTTGACTTCCCTCGCTCCTGGCAGGACCCTGTAAACAGCTGTAGACGGCCCGTGTTAACGGAGTACGGTCTGCGGGTTACTGTCAGTCACCCTCGGAGCCAATCTTGACCAAGCTTCCCCGCACGTTCGCCGAGAAGTACACGTGGCTGAACAACCACATCCATCCACCCGAGCGCGGACCCTATGGTGATAGTGAGGTTGCTGAGGCGCTGGGAATGACGCGCCAGTACATCTGGCAGCTCAAGCAGGGTCGGCGTGGCTACCCGCGCGAGCCGATCACGCAGAAGATCACCCAGTTCTATGGGGTACCCAGCGACTTCTTTTCCAATGACGAGACCACCGACAGGGTCATCGCCGAGTTTCACAGCAGGACCGAGCAGGAAGATGCGACCGGTGGCCAGGGCTTCGATCCCGCCTCGGCGGATCCCCGGCAGGGCATTGAGCACCGCCGCGTGGCGCAGCGGGTCATGACGCTGACGCCCGAGGAGCTACAGGTCATCGACGGGATGATCGAACGCCTGCACGCCTACAACAAGCAGCCCCGTGAGCAGCGGCGCCGACGCAAAAACGGATAGCAGTAAGGCCTCCGGCGCCGCGCTGGCGCGCCGGAGGCGCCCACCCGATCGGGACGGTTCCCGGGCAACGACGGTCATTCCGGCTGCCGCTTGGCGTGCCGGGCCAGGTCAGTTGCTCGGGGGAACCCGGCCTTGTTCTGCGTGATTGCGCGTGCGTCGGTGAGCCCAAGTCGGTCCTCCAGCGCTACGCGCCAGCGTGGTGAGCAGCAGTTCGGTCGCCGGGACCGCGGGTGGCTCGTAGGGCTGGAGTGGCTGAACGTTTTCGTGGTTCTGTGTCATGCCGCCCACCGTTGCACGACCGCGCGACGACCTGTACGGCCTGCGGAAATCTGTGGATAACTCCCACCGAAGAGGACAACTCCAGCTGGGAACTTCTTGAACCCTGGTCGCCACCGTCGCCTAGTTTCACCTGATAAAACCAGCGGTTATGACATTCGGGTGAAACGGGCGGAAGGTCGTTGCCAGTAGCTCACTTAGAGCATGAACTAAAGCGCATGCGCTAAGCCGGTCGGTTTCTGTCAGGTCCGGCCCCAGCCGCGAACCGGTGCGAGCAAGGCGAGGTGGAGGCGATGCCGGACATGCGTGGACTGCCCGCGAACCCGCTGAACGTCCGCTTGCGGGTTGCGCACGACCGGCTGTGGTGGCACACCGATGACGAGGACCACCTCCCCGAACGCTGGGACGTCTCGGCCGACGTCTGGGATCTGAGCGTGCCCGACCTGCGGCACCGGCACGTCGGCGACATCACCCTGGTCATCGCGGACCTGACGCGGGAGCGCAATCTGCTCGACTCGACGATGCTGGGGGAGTGGGCGCTGGAATTCATCGCCGAGACGGTCATCGATCTCGACGGCACTCTGCATTCCGAGTTGGACACCGCGCTCACCGAAGGCCCGCCGCGCATGGTCATCGTGCGCTCGATCGAATTGGCCCGGGCTTGGCGCGGGCACGGGCTCGGCGGACCGCTGCTGGCCGCAGCCCTGCGAATCCTCGCGCCCACCGCCAGAGTTGCCGCCTGCCGGGTCTCCCCGTTGGACTTCCGCCGAGTCTGCCCGGACGCGGTCAGCGCCGAACTCGCCAGCATGCGCATGGCAGTCCTGTTAGAGCGCATCGGCTTCTTTCCCTGGCGGGAAGTCCACCTCATCGACCTGCGCAGCACCGCGCTTCGTGAAGCGCGAATGCCGGTGTTTGATCAGTGGTATCCACAGCCACAGCACCCCGCCGAGTAGTTAGCCGATGTCGCTGGACAGCGTCACCGGGTCGGTTTGCGTGCTTTCCCCTGCGGGTGAGGTGAGCTGTGCCAGTGCGCGCAGTCGTGTCAGTGCGGTGTTCTTGTCGTGTCCATCCCACGCCGCCCGGGGGTCGCTGGGCTGGACCACTGGCACGGTGTCGAACAGAGAGAGGTGCTTGGGGTTGAGGTGCCAGCTGATCTGGCCCGCAGCGGTGTCGAGGTAGAGCACGGGCAACGCGGGCTCGCGGGGATCGTTGTAGGCGATGACGGCTTCGCGTGCGAGCCGGTGGGCCAGCACGGCGAGCAGGTGCGCGCGCTCGTAGTACAGGTCGCGCACCTGCTCGCCGTCAGCGGCCAGGTCGGTCCCGGCCGGGGGCGACCCGCTGGAGGGCATGTCAGGCCGCCTTGTTCTCGGGGTAGGGCGAGGCCGTGACCCCAGCCCGCAGCACGGTGACGAGGTTGTCGACGTCGACGTCGAAGGTGGCGATCGGGTCGCCGATGTTGTCGTGCTCGTCGACGGGGCGTACGGCCATGCAGGCCAGGCCGTCGATCACCATGACCTCCAGGACCCGCTCGGGGGGATCGGTGATCACGGTGTCGCACTCGCCTTCCAGTGCGATGAATGTTTTCCAGATCGGGGTTCTCACGTGCGGGGCCTTTCGGTCGTGGTTGCGGCTGCCTTCGTCGCGACCTAGCAGCGGCTCCACGTGCGGCGTAGCCGCCGCGGTGCCGGATCAGCTCCGGGCAGATCCGATGCCATCGGTTCCTCCGTGCCGGTTCCAAGTCGCTCAGGCCTGCAGCCTGGCAGTGGCTAGCGGCAGAACCGTGCCGCGCTGGAATTCTGGCGGGGTGAGCTCTCGCGGGTTGGTGTCGGTCGACGTGCCGGGCAGGCGCGAGTATCGCTGGGCGGAAGTCGGAACGGGCCGGGATAGCGGGCGCCGCAACTCACGCACTGCGCGTAGTACAGCAGCGCGAGTGCACCCGGAGTCTCGGAGGCGATCACCTCGATGGTGCTGCCGTCGTCGCGGGTTACCGCGAGCGCAGACCAAGGCTCGCTGCACGTGCAGGCCGCTTCGATCGCCGCAGTGGGGACGTGCTCGATCACTGTTCCTCCCGCTTGGCTGTGCGCGGCGGGCGCCCAAGTCGATCGGCGACCTGGGAGATCTCGTCCTCGTCGTAGGCGCTGCGGGTGCCCGAGATGGACATGCCGGTGGCCTCGGCGAGCTCCTTGAGCTGATACGGCCGGGGGGTGACGAACTCCCTGCCGTAGGCCACCAGCAGCCGCATCCGGTGCTCGGCCTCCCGCATCTCGTGCTGTGCCCTGCGGATCTCGTACAGCACCGGGTCGAAGTAGTGCTCGGAGTGCTCGATCTGCATGCGGATCTCCTCCTCGAAGGAGTCCCGCTGCCGCTCGGCATAGGTCACCTGGTCGTCGTGGCCGGCCAGCTCGTCCTCGTCCGCGCCAGCGGGCGGCGGACCGGGG
>NZ_QEQT01000076.1:0-28758 GCF_003311655.1 Prauserella sp. PE36
TTGCCCGGCTCGTTTCCTGGCCCAGATCCCCATCTCCAACGCGTCAAGGGCGAGATTCGTGTGCAACGAGGTCGAGACCTGCCAGCCCACGACCATTCTTGAGAACACATCGATGACGAACGCGGCATATACCCATCCCGAAAACGTCCGGATATAGGTGATATCCGCTACCCAGAGTTGGTTCGGGCGATCGGCGGTGAAGCGGCGCCCGACCAGGTCTGCCGACGAAGGTGAGGCCGCGGCGATAGTGGTCCTGGGGCGCCTGCCCCGCCGTAGACCCTGCAGGCCCTTCTGCCGCATCAGCCGCTCGACCGTGCAGCGAGCCACGCGGATTCCCTCACGGTTGAGCTGGGCATACACTTTCCGCGCCCCGTAGACGCTGTAGTTCTCACGGAACACGCGCTCAATCTCGGTGAGCAGCTCCGCATCCCGCAGGACGCGTTTTGATGGTGCGCGTTTCCTCGCTGCCCAATACGTTCTCGGAGCGATCTGTACACCCGATTCTTTCAGGACTGCGCAGATCGGCTCGACCCCGAGTTTCTTCCCCTCAACAACACGCTCGCGGTGGCCATCGATATAGTCAAAGACCACCGCGAGCGGAACCTCCCGCCGATGGGCGGAATCGTCAGAGGTTACTTGGTCTTGCGGTCGAGCTCCGCGGCGGCGAAAAACGCCGAAGCCGTCTTCAGGATCTCGTTCGCCCGCCGCAATTCACGCACCTCGCGTTCCAGCTCGGCGATCCGCGCAGCGTCGTCGCTGGTGCGGCCAGGTGCCGTGCCGGCGTCGATCTCGGCGCGCTTGACCCACGTCCGCAACGCCTCCGGGTGCACGTCCAACTGACTCGCGACCCGGCGGATGACTGCCATCCGCTGCCCCTCGCGATCCCATCCAACGCCATCCGCGTCGCCCGCTCACGCAGCTCGTCGCTGTACTTCTTCGGTGCCGGCATGCTCTGCATCCTTCCTGGAATCAAAGCCTGCACAGAACCCGGGGCGCATCAGGCGGCGACACCGGCGATTGCGTTGCCGAGAGAGAAGCCGCAATAGATGGCCAGCACAAAGGTCGCGCGCAATCGTGTCGGGCTGAATTCGCTGGTTAGCGCGATCGCGCTGGGGGCGGCGGCGCCAAGGCCCAGGCCAGCCAGGAAGCGAAGCGCGATAAGCGCCGTCACTCCGTCCGACCACACCACCGCCAGCGTGCAGACGGCGAAGGCCGTGGTCGCCGCGAGAAGCGTTAGGCGGTGCCCAAATCGCTCGGATAGCGGGGATAGGACCAGGTAACCCACCATCAGCCCAACTAGGGCCGAGGAGAACACTGGCCCCAGCAGCGTAGGTGACAGTCCCCACTCCTTCGCAATATGCGGTGCCGCATAGCTGATCGCCTGGGTATCGAAACCATCGAGAAACAGAACCAGCCCACACAAACCGATAACCGCATACTGGTACGGGCTGACTCGACGGTTGTCGATGAATTCCGGGAGCCGGATCGGCGCAGTTGAGTGGGGCATCTGACCTCCATTGTCCACATGACGGCTGTGTCGGTGAACACGACGCGGGCAAATGGCTCGCCACTGGCCTCACGTGCGCAGTTGAATCAATTATGTCCTCTGCCCGGAGTCCAGCATCAATCTCTGGCCTAGGGCTGCCGCTTCTGGATGCCGTCGCCGCGATCCGGCGGTATCCACAAGCGGTAGCCCCGTGTAGTTCTCGGCGAGGCTGCGGGCGCCGGCCTCGCTGGACGCGATCCAGTCCAGCTGGGAGCGCTGCAGCTGGGCGTCGAACGGGTCGCCGGAGGTATGCAGCATCGTGGTCATCCACGAGGAGAAGTGCGTACAGCGCCAGACTCGGCGCAACGCGTTGTCGGAGTACCCGTCCGCGAGGCGGGAGTCCTTGTCCTTCAGCAGCGCGGCGAGCGCGGGGGCCAGCAACGCGACGTCCGCGACCGCCAGGTTGAGCCCCTTTGCGCCAGTCGGCGGCACGATGTGAGCGGCGTCGCCTGCGAGGAACAGGCGGCCGTGGCGCATCGGCTGCTGCACGAAGGACCGCATGGGTAGCACAGATTTTTCCATGATCGGGCCAGGGTTCAGCGTCCAGCCGTCGAGCCGGAAGCGCTCGTCGAGCGCGGACCAGATACGGTCTTCCGACCAGTCGGCGACCTCGGTGCCGTTGGGACCTGCAGGTAGAGCCGGGAGACCATCTCAGAGCGCATCGAGTGCAGAGCGAAGCCGTCGGGGTGCCAGGCGTAGATCAGCTCGTCCGTCGACGGCGCCACGTCGGCGAGGATCCCGAGCCACGAGTACGGGTAGGTCCGCTCCCAGGACTGCGGGTTCGGGACGGCGGCGCGGCTGGGTCCGAACGAGCCGTCGCAGCCCACGACCGCGTCCGCGTCGAGCCGCTCGGTCCGGCCGTCCTTCGTGAAAGTGACGCTCGGGGAATCCGTCTCCAGGTCGTGCAACGCGGTGTCGGCGACCTGGTAGACGATCCGCTGGCCGGCGGCGTCCCGGGCGCGGCCGAGGTCCTTGGTAACCTCGGTCTGACCGTAGACCGTGACTGTGCGGCCCACGAGCCCGGCGAAGTCCAGGTGGTGGCGCTCGCCGGGCCACTGCAGGCAGATGCCTCGATGGACGTCTCCTTCCCGGTCGAGCCGCTCGCCGAGGCCCACCTCCCGAAGCAGGTCAATGGTGGACTGCTCGAGGATCCCCGCCCGCACCCGCGCCTCGACGTACTCCCGCGAGCGGGTCTCGACGACCACGGACTCGACCCCCGCCCGGTCGAGCAAATGGGAGAGCAGCAGTCCGGCGGGGCCGGCGCCGACGATGGCGACTTGAGTGCGCATGCAAGGAGTCTGTGCGGCCGGGTCCCGAACGCCTAGCGGGTTCTCCTACTGAGTGGAAAGCATCCGCCCGATACCGGCGGCGGTGACCTGCAGGGCGGAAAGCAGGCGGGGGCGGTGGCGGCGCAGGTCCGGCACGACGAGCCCGACCGCCGCGACGACGTCGTCGCCCGCCCGGATCGGGACCGCGAGCGAGCAGGCACCTGCGCTCATCTCCTCGACGGTCTGGGCGAATCCCTCGCGGCGGGTCCGGGCGTGCTGCTCGCGCAGTCGTCCGGGCTGGGTGATGGTGTACGGGGTGATCCGCGTGAGCGAACCGAGGACCTCGGCCTGCACCGGCTCAGGCGCCCACGCGAGCAGCACCTTCCCGACGCCGGTGGCGTGCAGCGGCAGCCGCCCGCCAACCCGGCTCACCACCGGCACCGAGGCGTTCCCGGCGATGCGGTCGAGGTAGAGCGCCTCGGTGCCCTCGCGTTCGGCCAGGTGCACGGTGGCGTGGGTGGCGGCATAGAGGTCCTGAAGGAACGGGGCGACGACCTGGCGCAGCTCGGCCTGGACGGGCGCGAGCAGGCCCAGGTCCCAAAGCCGCCGCCCCACGACGTAGGAGTCCCCGCACCGGTCCAGCGCGCCCAGCCCGACGAGCTCCGCGGCCAGCCGGTGGGTGGTGCTCAGCGGCAGGTCGGCCCGGGCGGCGAGCACGGTCAGGGTGAGGCTGCGGTGCTCGACGTCGAACGCGCCGAGCAATGCGAACGTCCGCGAGGCGACGCTCGCCCCTGGCGTTCCGACGTTCCCGGCCATCGGTCCATGCTTCCACTCAGTTGAAAGAACGGGCCGTTCGAGAGTACCTGGCGCGACAACCACGAAGGTTCACCGCGTTCGCGACACGCCTTGTCACGTCCCTGACGAGTGGGGGAGCGGGGAGGTCTCGCTCGAGCCTGCGGAGTCCGGCGGCATCATGCAGATCACTGCGGACCACCACGAGTTGGTCACCAGCGCGAAGGCGCACCAGCTGCTCGGCTGGCGCACCGCCACCTGTCATTCACCGATGTGCCCAGACTCTACTCGCGACCGTCCGCGTTCAGGACCCGGCCGTGGGAAGAGGTGACCGCGGACGGTCCGCATCCACCGGGGCGATCAGACGCTTGCCCATATTGTCGCGGCGTAGAGACCCTCGATCGCGCCGGGCGCCTCGTGGAACCGGCAAGTACGTACTCGCGATCCCCCGATCCAGGCGACCCCGCGGCTCCATAACCCCGCAGATCCGGGGCGACGAACGTGCGGCCGCGAGTGGGCGGCTCCACCACCTGGCGCCGGCACGCGCTCGTCTGGGACCAGGTGGTGGAGCAGGACGACTGGCCCCGGCCCGTACCGACGACGCCGTACGTCAACTCGATGTCGACCAGACTCACCGACGCGAGGTGTCCCAGGGTATCGTTGTCTCTCAGTAGTACTTGCGTGCCAATGACCACATTGGACGCACCGGACAGGACTCGCGGCCGGATCGAGACGGCCCAACCGCCGGTCTTGGAGCACGTGGGCCGCTGGCGGACAGCCAATTCGTCGTCTCGACCGCGACGTCACGACGGCGTGGTCGGCGATCGTCCGGGTACCGGTCACCGGGCCGTCGACAGATGCGAGGGACCCGGCGTCGGACCCGACGTGTCGCGCACGATCGACCACCTCCCCGCGGACGCGACCGCCGCGTTGATGGCGATCGAGAGCGCCAGCACGACGGCCCGGGCCTGGGCGTTGGCGGGTGACCAGGCCCCCCGACCACGACACCGGTAATCCGCTGATCATCGACGTTAAGGCCACCCTGGTCACCGCCCACAGTGAGAAGGAAGGCGCGGCGGCGACGTTCAAGAAGGGCTACGGCCACCATCCGTTGTGGGCGTTCGTCGACCGCGGACCCGACGGCACTGGCGAGCCCCTCGCCGCGCTGCTGCGCCCGGTGAACGCCGGGTCGAACACCGCCGCCGACCCCATCACCGTCATCCGCACCGCCCTGCGTCAGCCCCCGGCCACCGCACCGACCCGCCGAGCCGGTCACAAGGTCCTGATCCCGGATCGACGGCCGGCGCCACGTCCTACGCGGTCGGGTTCGGCCTGACCCAAGACCTCGTCGACCAACTCGCCGCGCTGCCCGACTTGGACTGGCAGCCCGCATACAGCGCCGACGGCGGACCCCGCCCCGGCGCCTGAGTCGACGTCGGGTTCACCGGCTGGTGACGTCGACGCCGAAGAAGGGAGAGGCCGTGAGGGTCCTCAGCAGGGAGCCCGCATCTTAAAGTTCGCGGGTTTTGGCCTGGCCCGTTCGCGGCCATGCCGCTGGCCGACGGCTGCGCGGACGTGCTGCGCATCGACCGCAACGCCCGCCGGTCGACAGCGGCGCGCTCACCCGCGGACGTGTGCTACTCAGCCTCGACCCTCAAGGTCGACGCCGAGCGTGCGCTGGGATCGTCCGGCCGCAGACGTGCTCGTCGAGGGCCGCGATCAGCATCGTCGTGGAGATGAGCGTCATGGCGATCGTGACAGGCAATTGCGGCCGGTGCGGTCGCTCAGCCATCCGGCCAGCACTGCGCCGATCGGCATGCCGGCTCTGGTGAGGGCTGCGACGGGTACCCAGTGTAGCCGGGGTGCCTCCCACGGCTGGTACGTCACGAGCGAGGGACCCACGGTACCCAGCGTGAACAGGTCACAGCCAGCGAAGAAGAGGATCAGAAAGGCGAGAAGGAGCACCCGGCGAGCCGTACTTCCCGCGGACGGGTTGGGACGTGTCAGCGGACATCGTCTGGCATGGAGCACCGCGACGTACGGTCGGTGTCTCGCCTAGTCCACCCCCGCGAGGTGTTCGCTCGGCACGGGCAGCAATGCATCAGGACGTCCGCGCTGCGGTCATCGGCGATGTCCTCTCGATCGTCGGTGACCGGTGGCAGTCCTGGCATGGTCCGGTTGTCGAAACCGGACGCCGGGATCACCGGCGTTAGTTCGTGGCGCTCATTCGACGAGGCGAGCGTTGGTATCGAAGCAGGGTGCTGCGCACCTCGGCGAGGGTCATGGCTCGGTCAAGCGCGCGGCGGCACGTCACGAGCGCTTTCGGCCAGTTGACTGTCAGTGCTCCTGTGAAAGTGCCGTCAGCGTCGTTGTAGAGCACGGCGAACGAGGATGCGGGGTCGGCGCCGTTGATGCGCTCGAAGATGAGGTCGCCACCGGTGCGTCCGATCATTTGGAGCTTCCAGTCGTACTGGTCGCTCCAGACGTACTCCACCGGCGCGTGGACGTGCATGTTGTCCGGATGGACGATGTTGTGTGCCACGCACGTGGCCTGCTCGACTGCGTTGGTCCAGTGCTCCACCCGGATCGGCCCCACGCGATCGGGATGCTGCCAGCGCGCCACGTCGCCGACGGCCCAGATGTGCGGGTCGTCGACCGAACGGCTGTGCGCGTCGCAGAGCACTCCGTCGGCGCAGCTGACCCCCGAAGCCGCAAGCCACTCGTCGTTGGGTACGGCCCCGATCCCGACGACGACGGTGTCCGCGGTGATGTGGGCGCCATCGGACAGGAGAATCGTCAGGCCGTGCACCGACTCGTTGATGTCGTCGACACCGACGCCGAACCGGGTCGCGACACCGTGGTCACGGTGCAGGTTCGCGACGAGCTCGGCGACTTCCGGGTTCAAGACCCGGCCCAGCGGGACCGGTGCCGGATCCACCATCGTCACCTCGGGCACGCCGAGAGCGCGGGCCGACGCCACCACCTCGGCGCCGACGAATCCCGCGCCGACCACCAGGAGGCGCCCGCCACGGCGGAGGTCTTGGCCGAGCGCCTCGGCGTCGTCGGCGGTGCGGAGCACGTGCAGCCCCGGCGGGCTCCCCCACGGCGAGGGGCGGGCCCGCGCGCCGGTGGCCACGACGAGATCCTGGAAGGGCAACCGCCGCCCGTCGGCCAGTTCGACCTCGCGTTGGTCCCGGTCAACCCCTACGGCCGCCTGCCCGAGCTCGAGCCCGATACCGAGCGTCTCGGCCTCCTCGCGCGAGAGCAGGGCGATGTCCGCCACGCCGCGGGTGCCCGTCAGCACGGCCTTCGACAGCGGCGGCTTGTCGTAGGGCAGCGCGGTCTCCTCGCTGACAAGCACGATCTCGCGGTCGTAGCCGGAGGAGCGCAGTGCCTGGGCCGTGCGCACCCCAGCGACCGACGCCCCCACGATGACGGTTCCCGGTGTCCTAGCGCGTGCGTCCGCGGCCTTCATCGGTCGCTCTCCTCTCCGGTCGCCTTCGCGACGTAGTCCATTTATGCCCGCCCCTGGGCAAGGACCTCGGTGATGCCGGCTCTGGCCGCGTCGGGATCCAGGAACTCGCCGCCTGGTCGGCGGGGCCGCAGGTCGGCATCGAGGACGTAGCGGAGCGGGACGCCTGTGGGGAGGTTCAGCTCCTCCACCTCCTCCTCACCGAGCCCGTCGAGCAGCACGCACAGCGCCCGCAGGGAGTTGCTGTGACCGACGACGAGAACAGTGCGGTTCGCCCGGAGATCGGCGGCGATGGCCGGCCAGTACTCCGTCAGCCTCGCGAGCACGTCGGCCAGCGACTCCGTCCCGGGCAGCCGCTCCCGAGCCATGTTCGAGTAGCGCGGGTCGGTAGCCGGGTGCCGCGGGTCGTCCGGACTGACGGGAGGTGGGGCCTCCCGGTACGAGCGCCGCCAGCGGTGGACCTGGGACTCACCGAACCGCTCAATAGCCTCGCTGCGGCTGTATCCCTGCAGGATGCCGTAGTGGCGTTCGTTCAGGCGCCAGGTCCGCGCGATCGGCGGGCACGGGAACCCGGCATCGACGAGGACGCCGACCACGATCTCTGCGGTGGCCACGGAACGGTCCAGCACCGACGAGTGCACCGCGGCGGGTGCGCACCCGTGCTCGAGCAGCGACCTCCCGGCGCGCTCTGCCTCGACGCGACCGCGCGGGCTGAGGGGGACGTCCAGCCAGCCGCTGAAGACGCCCGCAAGGTTGCCCTCGCTGTGCCCGTGCCGCAGGAGGACCATCGTGCTGTCCGGGTGAGCGGCTCTACGCGACATCCGACGGTAGCCTCCTCGCCTGCGTTCGGCCCTGGTCGCCGCACATCGGATCGCACGACTATTAGGTATGATGTCATGCCATCGCCGATAATGGTAGCCGGAGGCAGGCAGGGATAAGGACCAGAAGTCGTCCCAGTGGGCCTGATCCCGACCGACTCCCAGTGAGCGGTCAGCCTCCCGTCCTCGGCGGCGCGCCAGATGCCGTGGAGGTGCTGGGTGCACGCAGGATCACCCTGGTGATGAGGTCCCGCTTCCTCAGCCGCGAGCGCTGTTCGTCGAGGAGATCATGGCGCACCTGCGGAGACTGTCCGCCTGACCCGGGGTTCCTGCGGCGGCAAACCTCCCGAGTCGCTCCCGCCGGATCGTCCGCCGCGGCACACCGTGTGGGCCTTCCCTTCCGACTCCCGACCGTTTGGAGACGACGGAATGACCAGCGCGACCAAGCTTCATCACGACGCCTGGACGATCAACACGACAGACGGTGAGCTGGGGGTGGAGGTCCGCCGCCCCACGGGGGTCCGTTCCCGGTGGTGCTGCTGTTCCACCACGGACCCGGCCTGGACGACGGCACCCCCGAGGTCATCGACCGGGTGGAGAGGGCAGGGTACTTCGTCGTGGCGCCGGACCGGTACTACCGATAGGGGCCCGTCATCACCTTCAGCGTGACCTGCTGGGCGGCGACCGGGAGTCGGAGGTCGCGCAGCGGCTCCACCGGCTATTGGGCGGTACGACCGAGGACATGATCGCACGCGACGTGGCGGCGGTGCTCGTACGAGTCGCTGCGGACCAGGCGGCGCGACGGGGGCGCGATCGGGACCATCGGGTTCTGCATCGGGGCCCGCTCGGCGCGCCATCCGCGATCAGCCCGCCGCCGCGGCCCGGCTGCACCCATCGCGGAGCGTGCAGGAGGGGTCCGACTCGCCGCATCTGGCCGTGGAGGCTTTCACGGGTGACATCTCCGTCGGCATCGGCGAAGACGATGTTCTGGCGCCGCTGGCGTCGAACCTCGGGCTGGTCGACGTGGTGAAGGATCTCGGAGCCCGCAGCACGGTCGACATCTTCGAGGGCGCCGGCCACGGGTTCGCAGTTCCTGGCCCGGGCTACCTGCCTGCCGCGGCCGAGCGCTCCTACGAGCAGGTCCTCAGCCTCTTCGACCGAACTCTGAAGGGGGGACCACCCGAGCCTTGTCCGGACTTCAGCTGGGATCTATGGTATTACAACAGACGTCAGGCTGCCGTTGAGAAAGGATGGCCCAATGGGTGAGGTCGCCGCCGTCGGCGTCGTGGGCCGCGGGTCACCGCGGGACCGCCTCCTTGATGTAGCGCACGAACGCCGCGGCGGCGGGGGACAGCTGTCGCTGGGTGGACCAGTAGATCCATACCGGCGTGGCCATCGAGGTCGTGCCGTCGTGGAGGCGGGGCCAGTCATTGTCAGCCGGCTCACCGGGCAGGTGGTCGTCGGCCACGACGGCCACGCCCAGGCCGGCCCGGGCCAGTGCCGCGAGGGAGGCGAAGTCGTGCGACTCGTACACGATGTCCAGCGCGATGCCCCGGGCCCGCAGCGGGGGTTCCAGCAGGTTGCGGCTCAGGCTGAAGCTCGGGCCGACCAGGACGGGAACCCCCGCCAGTTCGGCGACGTCGACGGTGGGGCGCCTGCGCCACGGGTGGTCGTCCGGGACGACCACCACGATCCGCGCCTGGCCGAGTTCGGTGCCCGCGATCCGAGAGTCGACCCGGGGGAGGCAGGTGACGACGTCGGCATCGCCGTCGATCACCCGTTCGGCGGACGGCAGGCCGGGCAGGCCGTGAATCGTGACCTTGACCTCCGGCTGCGTGGTGTGGAACCCGCCGATCAGCGGGGCCAGGAACCGGAGCAGGTGCGGGTAAGCACACTCCACGGTGACGATGCCTGCCCGGCCGTGTCGGACCTCGGCGGCCAGGTCCTTCAGCTTGTCGGCTCCCGCGAGGACCTGCTCGGCGATCGGGCGCAGCAACAGGCCCGCGCTCGTCGGCTGCACGCTGCGCCCGGACCGCTCGAACAGCGAGACGCCGAGTTCCTTCTCCAGGGCCTTCACCTGACGCCACAGGGACGGCTGCGGCGTGTCCAGCCGGGCCGAGGCGCCGAGGAACGAGCCCGCGTCGATGACCTCGACGAGGTAGCGGAGCTGGCGCAGATCCATTTATACCTCCAGTGAAGAGAAGGTATCCATTCTATGTCATGGACGAAGATGTCTCACGGTCCTAACATCGTGGTGTCATCCGCCGCCAGCGAGGGCGTCGACCGGTCACGCATCGACGCTTCGCACGAGTTCCGGGAGCGTGAAGGTCGATGAGTGAGTCCGTGGAATCTCAGTCGGGGACGACGGCGGAGGCAGTGCGTCGGGCGCAGACCGCCGCGGTGGACCGTGCGGTGGCCGAGTGGGGTGGTCTGCTTGAGGGGCAGGTTGCGGTGGTGACGGGCGCGGCCCGGGGCATCGGCGCGGTGCTGGCCGACACCCTGGCGACAGTGGGGGCGAAGGTTGCCGCGCTGGACAAGACCTGGGACGGCGCGGACGTCCACCGCAAGCGCCTCGAGGACGCGGGTGGTCTCGCCGTCGAGGCGGACATCAGCAGCGAGTCGGATGTGGAGGCCGCCCACGCGGCGGTGATCGAGAAGTTCGGTCACGCCGACGTCCTGATCAACAACGCGGCGCTGGTCTCCGAGACGCTGTTCCGGCCGTGGGGTCGGCGCCCGACCCTCGACACCACGGACGAGGACTGGCGGACGATGTTCGGGGTCAACGTCTTCGGCACGGTCGGGGTCACCCGCCGGTTCGTGACCGGCATGGCCGAGAGGGGCAGCGGCAGCGTCATCAACGTCGTCAGCAGCGGGGTGCTGGCGCATTCCACCGGCGGCGGCTATTACGCGGCGCGCCCGTACACGGTCGAGATGCCGTACCAGGCGGCGAAGGCGGCCGTCACGACGTTCGGCTTCTACCTGGCCGAGGAGGTGCGCGCGAAGGGGGTCTCGATCAACTCGATCATGCCTGGCCACACCCGCGCCTCCTGGTTCGATGACACCGCGCGCGCCTACGACGGCGCGGGCCAGACCTACTTCATGCGGCCGGTCGTTTCCGAGCATCTGCTGCCGATCACCCTGTTCCTCGCCGGGCAGGCCGAGCGGGGTGTCACCGGTCGGCTCTACGCCGTCCCGGAGTGGAACTACGACCACGGCTACGGGGACCTGACCTTCTGGCAGGACCACGACCTCCCCGAAGAGGTCGAGCGGATGTATGCGCGGATCGAGTCGGCGCTGCCGCCGTTCCAGCGCTCGGGTGTCGCGCAGCAGTCCTTCGACGCCGGCAGCGCGATGTTCGTCGCGGCGCTGGGCAACTTGGCCGCCAGGGGGGACACCGAATGACCGTCGTCCAGGGCGCTTCGGCGCAGGATGGTGCGGCGCTGCGGGCCAACGAGGCCCGCGTCGAGCAGCTGCTCGACCGCGACTGGCGCCTGCTCGTCGGGGACCGCCTGGTCCCCGCCCGCTCGGGTCGCACCTTCACGGTGGAGAGCCCGTACACCGAGCAGGTGATCGCCGAAGTGCCCGACGCGGGGGAGGACGACGTCGAGGTGACAGTCGCCGCCGCGTCGGCGGCGGCCCGCGGGTGGCGCCGGACCCCGGTCCTGCAGCGGGCGCGCTACGCCGAGGCACTCGCCGACGCGATCGAGGAACGCGCGGACGACTTCGCGCTGCTGGACGCGATCGACGCGGGCTCCCCGATCACCGAGATGCGGTCCGACGCCGACAAGGCGGCCGCGCAGCTCCGCGTCTTCGCCGGGTTGGCGCTGGAGCTGAAGGGCAACACGATCCCAGCGAGCGAGAACCTGCACCTGACCGTGCGGGAGCCGTTCGGCGTGGTCGCGCGGATCGTTCCGTTCAACCATCCGTTCATGTTCGCCGCGGGCAAGATCGCGGCGGCCCTGGTCGCGGGCAACACGGTCGTGCTCAAGCCGCCGGAGCTCGCGCCGCTGTCGGCGCTGCTGTTCGGGGAGGTGGCCAAGGAGGTCCTGCCGCCGGGCGTCCTCTCGATCGTCGTCGGGAACGGTCCTGAGGCTCCGCGGGCCCTGGTGCGCCACAAGGCGGTCCGCCGGATCGGCTTCATCGGCAGCGTGGGCACCGGGATGGCCATCCAGCGGGAAGCGGCGGGCACCGGGGTCAAGGAGGTCACCCTCGAGCTGGGCGGCAAGAACGCCCTGCTCGCCTTCCCGGACGCGGACCCGCTCGAGGTGGCCCGCTCGGCGGTCGCCGGGATGAACTTCACCTGGGCCGGGCAGTCCTGCGGCTCGACATCGCGGTTGTTGGTGCACGAGTCGGTGGCCGAGGAGGTCGTGAACGAGGTCGTGCGCCTGCTCGGCGAGTTCACCATCGCCTCGCCGCTCGACCCGTCGAGCGAGATGGGAACGGTGATCTCCCGACACCACCACGAGCGCATCCTCCGGGTGATCGAGGACGCGCGGGCCGAGGGCGCCGAGCTGCTGACCGGCGGGGGCCGCCCGGCTCACCTCGATCGCGGCTACTTCATCGAGCCGACCGTGCTGGCGGTCGAGCCTTCCGCGCGCGTCGCACAGGAGGAGGTCTTCGGCCCGGTGCTTTCGGTCCTGCGCTGGAAGGACGAGGACGAGGCGGTGGCGCTGGCGAACTCGCTCGACTACGGCCTCACCGCAGCCGTGTGGACCAACGACATCCGGCGGGCCCACCGGGTCGCGGACGACCTGGAGGCCGGCTTCGTCTGGATCAACGGCTCCTCCCGGCATTTCCCGGGCGTGCCCTACGGCGGGGTCAAGAACTCCGGGATCGGCCGGGAGGAGGGCGTCGATGAGCTGCTCAGCTACACCACGGTCAAGAGCATCAACGTCATGCGCTGAGCGCCCAGGATCCGATCTCTCGGGAGGGAACGTGACCGGCATGGCCGATCATCAGCCATTCGTCCAGAGTGCCCGTCGGACTGGTGCCCGATGACCGGGGTGGTGCGGGACGAGCGGGTCTCCGACTTCGAGCAGCCGGCTGCGGAGGTGGCCTGGGGCAGCGACGCGATCGCCGCGGCGCTGCGGGCCACTGGTGTGCCCTACATCGCCCTCAACCCGGGGTCGAGCTATCGCGGGCTGCACGACAGCCTGGTGAACACGCTGGGCAACACCGACCCCGAGATGCTGCTGTGCCTGCACGAGGAGCACGCCGTGGCGATCGCCCACGGCTACTCCAAAGTCACCGACCGTCCGATGGCCGCCGCAGTGCACAGCAACGTGGGTCTGATGCACGCGAGCATGGCCGTCTACAACGCCTACCTCGACCGGGCGCCGCTGCTGCTGTTCGGCGCGACCGGCCCGGTGGACGCGGCCGAGCGGCGGCCGTGGATCGACTGGATCCACACCTCCGCCGACCAGGGCGCGCTGGTGCGACCGTTCGTCAAGTGGGACGACCAGCCCGCGTCGGTACAGGCGTCGGTGACGTCGGTGCTGCGGGCGAACCAGATCACCCGCACGGAGCCGACCGCGCCGGTCTACGTGTGCTTCGACGTGTCCGTGCAGGAGGAGCCGACCACCGGTCCGGTCCCGACGATCGACGTGGCCCGGTATGCGTCCGTCTCGCCCGCCGCACCGTCCGAGGAGGCGGTCGAGGAGGCTGCGCGCCTGCTTGCCGGCGCGGGGCGCACGGTGATCCTGGCGGGGCGGGCGAGCCGGGACCGCGCGGAGTGGGACGAGCGGGTCGCGCTGGCCGAGCGCCTCGGCGCCTCGGTCCTCACCGACATCAAGGTGGCCGCGGGATTCCCGACGGACCACCCGCTGCACGCGGGTCACCCCGGGCTGATCGCCCCGCCCGCGATCCTGGACGTGATCCGGTCGGCGGATGTGGTGCTCAGCCTGGACTGGGTCGATCTCGGTGGCCTGCTCCAGCAGGCCTTCGGGGACCGGCCGGCGGCGAAGGTCATCGCCGTGACCAGCGACTTCCACCTGCACCGCGGCTGGACCAAGGACGACCAGGTGCTGGCCCCCGCGGACGTCCGACTGCCGACCCGGTCCGGTCCCGCCGTCAGCGCGCTGCTGCGCGGGCTCCCGGACACCGGGCGGCCCGCGCTCACCGAGCGGGTGGCCCCGCCGCCCGTCCCGGCGTCGAACGGCGAGGAGATCAGCCTCGCCGAACTGACCGTCCGGTTGCGCGAGGCCACCGCGGACCTGCCCGTGACGCTCGTGCGCATGCCGATCTCCTGGGACGCGAGCCAGTGGCCCATTACCGACCCGCTGGCTCACCTGGGCGCGGATGGCGGGGCCGGGTTGGGCTCCGGTCCCGGGCTCGTCGTCGGGGCTGCGCTGGCGCTGCGGGGCAGCGGCAGGCTCCCGGTGGCCGTGCTCGGGGACGGTGACTACCTGATGGGTGTGACGGCGTTGTGGACCGCGGTGCGCCACGACATCCCGTTCCTGATCGTGGTGGCCAACAACCGCTCGTACTTCAACGATGAGGTCCACCAGGCCAAGGTCGCCGAGGTCCGGGGCAGGCCGCTGGCGAACGCGCACATCGGCCTGCGGATCGACGAGCCCGCACCGGACCTCGCCGGGCTGGCCCGCGGGCAGGGCCTCGACGCGTACGGCCCGGTCGGGTCGGACGTCGAGCTGGTCAAGGTCCTCGAACAGGCCGTGGAGTCGGTCCGTGCGGGCCGACCCGTCGTGGTCGAGGTGCTGGTGGAGCGAGGTTACGGGAAGTACGCCGCGCAGCTTGTCGGCGGTGACGACTGAGCCGCCCGAGCACATAGGGCCGGGACGGCTTCACCCCGGCGGAACGAACCGATCCGCAGTTCCCACATTGTCACGAAGGGGGTCAAGGATGACCATCCTCAACGAACTGGACGCGCTCGTCGACTGGAAGAACGGCTTGGTCGCCCCGGCCATCCACGTCGACGAGGCGGTGTACCGGACCGAGGCCGCCCGGGTCTTCGGCCGGTCCTGGCTCCTCGTCGGCCACGAGCAGATGGTCCCCACACCCGGAACCTATGTGACCACTTACATGGGCGAGGTCCCGGTGATCGTCAGCCGGGACCGCCGCGGCGAGATCCACGTCCTGGTGAACAAGTGCTCCCACCGGGGCAACCAGGTCTGCTTGTTCGACCGCGGGAAGGCGCGCGGCTTCGTCTGCTCCTACCACGGCTGGAGCTACGGCCTCGACGGCGCGCTCAACGGCATCCCGGTGGAGGACTTCGCCTACCGCGAGGGTGTCGACAAGTCGCAGCTCGGCCTGGAGAAGGTCGCCAAGGTCGCGAACTACCAGGGCCTGCTGTTCGCCACCTTCGACGCCGACGCCCCGGAGCTGGAGACCTGGCTGGGCGAGGACGGCCGGTGGTGGCTGGACAACCTGGTGCTGTCGTTGGACCTGGGCGGGCTGGAGCTGCTGCCCGGTTTCCATCGCTACCACTCGCCGGGCAACTGGAAGCTGGCCGCGGAGAACTTCTTCGGCGACACCTACCACGTCTACACGGCGACGCACGTGGCGTGGATCGGCGTCTGCGTGGACTTCATGAAGCAGGGCAACCTGGCGCCGATGATCGACTACCCGTCCGGCAACACCTCGACCCACCTCAACGCCACCACCGGCGTCGAGCCCGGCCGGACCCCGTTCGGCATGGGCATGCTGATCATGGACCAGGAGGTGTACAAGCGGGACTACGCCGAGGCGCAGCGGCTGGGGCCGGAAGCGGTCGAGTGGGTCGAGCACCGCTTCCACGTCCGGCAGAAGGCGTTCGAGGGTCGCGCCGACTGGCCCTACGGCTTCATGCACGCCGGGATTTTCCCGAACGTCGGCCTGATGGGTTTCATCTCCCCGCTGCTCGGCAGGCACTTCCTGCAGTTCCACCCGCGCGGCGCGCAGGCCCACGAGACCTGGCAGTGGACCATGGTCGAGCGCGAGGCCCCGCAGGTCGTCAAGGAGGTCGCCGCGCAGCGCGTGTACCAGGGCCAGCACCCGGCCGGGCTGATCGCGCCGGAGGACGTGGAGAACTTCGAACGGATCCTCGAGGCCACCGTGCCGGACCGGAACCGGTCGCGGCCGTTCCACTACCGCCAGCAGCTCGGCCACGAGACCGAGGGCCCCGCGGGCTACCCAGGCCAGGTCGGCCCCAGCCCCAGCGAGGCCAACCAGCGCGCGTTCTACCGGCACTGGCTCGAGCTCATGGACCGGAGGTGAGCGCCGTGGCGAACTGGGAGCGGAAGCAGGAGATCGAGGACCTGCTCGCGCGCGAGGCGCACCTGCTCGACGAGCGCCGCTTCAAGGAGTGGCTCGCGTGGCTCACCGACGACGTCGAGTACGTGATGCCGCTGCGGGAGTACGTGCAGGGCGACGTCGCTCCCGCCGGGCACCCGATCATCCGCGACGACCGGACCATGATCGAGGTGCGGCTGGCCAAGGACGAGACCGGGTACTCGCACTCCGAGCTGCCCGAGTCGATGACCTGTCACGTCGTCACGAACGTCGTCGTGGACGACATCGAGGGCTCCGACGAGGTCGAGGTGCGCAGCACATTCCTGGTACGGCAGGCCCGCAAGCTGCGGGACGAGGCCTGGTGGGCCGGCAGGCGGGTCGACCGCCTGCGCCCCGTCGACGGGACCTGGAAGCTCGCCCGGCGCGAGGTGCACCTCGACGCCACCATCCTGCCGCGCGGAATCTCGATCTTCTTCTGACGCAGACACCCCCCCCATCGCCACCAAGGGAGACATCCATGACGGTCGTCACCGACCAGAGCACGGGCAAGTTCATCCAGGCCGGCCCGTACCGAGTCCACTACCACGACGTGGGCGCGGGCCCGGCGGTGATCATGCTGCACGGCGCCGGTCCCGGGGCCAGTGCCTGGTCGAACTTCTCCGGCAACGTCGACGTGTTCGCGCAGTCCCACCGGACCCTGCTCGTCGACATGCTCGGGTTCGGCAAGTCCGACGGGATCACCGACGACTCGGAGCCGGTGACCACGATCCGGGCCCGCGCGCTTCGGGACATGCTCGACGCCTTGGGCATCGAGAAGGCTAGCTTCGTCGGCAACTCCATGGGCGGCACCGTGGCGATGGCGTTCGCCGTCGACTACCCCGAGCGCACCGAGCGCCTGGTGCTGATGGGTTCGGGCGGGATGATGAAGACGCTGAACGTGCCCCAGCCCTCGGAGGGGCACCGGGCGCTGCGCGCGGCCGCGGAGAACCCGACACGGGAGACGATCCAGCGGCTCGTGGACGTGATGCTCTACGACCCCTCACTGCTGCCGGCGGAGATCTTCGAGGAGCGGCTGCGCGCCGCCCAGGAGCGGCCGACGCCGTCGGTCACCGGCACGGTCGCGTGGCGCGACCAGGAACCCGAGCTGCACACGATCACCGCGAAGACGTTCATCGTGTGGGGTAGGGAGGACCGGGTCAACCCGCTGGAGATCGGGCTGATGCTGCTGCGCGAGATCCCCGAGTCCCGGCTGCTCGTCCTCAAGCGGTGCGGGCACTGGGCCCAGATCGAGCAGCGGGACGAGTTCAACCGGGTCGCCCTGGACTTCCTGAACTCCTGACGGCGCCGTACTCCACACGCGTACGGACGACGTACGGACGACACTGACGAAAGGAATGACGTGGACGTGACGCACCCTCCCTCGACCGGGCTCGTGTACCTCTGCGAGACCGCCGAGGTCCCGGAGGACGAAGGCCTGCGGGTCCGCCACCCCGAGCTGCCCGAACCCGTCGCGGTGTTCCGCGACGACGACGGAAATTTCCGTGTCCTCGCGGACGCCTGCAGCCACGGCGAGGCGTCGCTGGCCGACGGCTGGGTCGAGGGCGGGTACGTTGAGTGCCCACTGCACTTCTCGCGGTTCGACCTCAAGACCGGTTCTCCGTGCTCACTGCCCGCCATGAAGCCGGTCAACGCCTATCCCGTCACGGTCGTCGACGGGAAGCTCTACCTCGACCACTCGGAATAGGGACCTCTCATGCTCGTCCAGGGAATCGGCGCCTCACACACACCCACCATCCTGCTGCCGCTCGAGGAGTGGCCCGCCACCTACGCCCGCATGCGCGGCGATGTACCGCCACCGGCGGCTGCCGCGCGGGAGACCCCCGAGTACATCGCCGCGGCACGGGCCCGCATCGACTCGAGTATCGCGATGCTGCGGGAACGGATCCGGGCAGTCGAGCCGGACGTCGTGGTGATCGTCGGGGACGACCAGAGCGAGGTCTTCGGCCCGGCGGTCAACCCGACCCTGGCGGTCTACTGCGGGAACGAGGTCAGCGGGGAGACCCTGGTCGCGTTCCGCGACAAGCCCGGGCTCAACCGACGGGTGAGCCTCAAGTGTGCCGGTGACTTCGGGATGTTCCTGGCCAGGGCCCTGATCGACCAGGGCTTCGACCCGGCGATCATGACCGAGCTGCGGCCGCTGAGCAAGCCGGAGGGGATCGGACACGCGTTCACCCGGCCCGCCGCGTTCCTCGGTCTCGACGAGCTGGGCGTCCCGGTCGTCCCGGTGTTCCTGAACTCCTACCACGAGCCGCTGCCCGACGGTGCGCGCTGCTACGACCTCGGCACGGCCATCGGCCGCGCGGCCCGGGAGCGCCCGGAGCGCGTGGTCGTCCTGGGCTCGGGTGGCCTGTCGCACGACCCGTTCGGGGTGCGTGCGGGCTGGGTGGACGACGAGCTCGACGAGTGGGTGCTGGACCGGATCCGCGTCGGCGACACCCGCGCGCTGCGGAACCTGTTCACGTTCAAGTCCCAGACGCTGCACGGAGGCAGCGGCGAGATCCGCTCGTGGATCGCTGTCGCGGGGGCCTTCGAGTCCGTCCCGGCGGACGTCATCGACTACATCCCCCTGCACCACGCCATTACCGGTATCGGCTTCGCGTCGTGGCCGGCCCCCGCCGCAAGCTGACGGCCCGACCGGGGAACCGACGAAAAGGAAGGTACGCCGTGCTGGACGTGCACGCGGACTACGACAGGTGTGAGGGGTACGCCAACTGCATCCTGGCGGCCCCCGACGTCTTCGATGTGAGTGACGACGGGGTCGTCGTTGTGCTCCGCGACGCGGTCGAGGAGAGCGAGCGGGAACGGGTCAGCGAGTCGGTACGCGCCTGCCCGGTCTCCGCGCTGAAACTCGGCGCCCCCTGAACCGGCCGAACTGAGAGGACCACCACATGTACCCGAACAGATACCCGCGCAATCAATGGTACGTCGCGGCTCACAGCGACGAGCTCGGCCGAACGCTGCTCGACCGCTGGCTGCTGGACGAGCCGGTCGTGCTGTACCGCAAGCAGGACGGCGACCCCGTCGCCTTGGTGAACCGATGTGTCCACCGGCAGATGCCGCTGTCGAAGGGGCGCCTCAAGGACGACTACATCGAGTGCGGCTACCACGGCATCCTCTACAACTCCGAGGGCCGGGCCGAGCGCATCCCGTCGCAGACCCACGTGCCACCCGCGTGCAAGGTGACCCGGTTCCCGCTGTTCGAGCGCTGGGGGCTGGTCTGGATCTGGATGGGTGACCCGGACAAGGCGGACGAGAGCCTGGTCCCTGACCACCACTGGATCACCGACCCGAACTGGGCCACCGTGCGCGGCCTGCTCCCGATGAACGCGCGCGCCCAGCTGCTCAACGAGAACCTGCTCGACCTCTCGCACCTGGAGTTCCTGCACGCGGGCTCCATCGGCACCGAGAAGATCGCCGAGTCGCCGGTGACCACGGAATTCGACGGCGCCGTCGTCCGGGTGGCGCGGCCGATGTACGACATCGACTGCCCGCCGTTCTTCACGAGGACGATGGGCATCACTGGCCGGATCGACCGCGGTCAGATGGCGGAGTACTTCGCGCCCGGCTTCCACATCACGCACGTCTCGGCGAAGCCGACCGGGGACCCGGACGACTCGCGCACGTGCTCGCAGAAGGCGATCCACTGCGTCACGCCCGCCAAGGGCAACACCACGCACTACTTCTGGTGCCACACGCGTGACTACAAGATCCACGACGATGAGGTCACCGAGCTCATGCAGCACGGCATCGAGGCCGTCTTCAAGCAGGACGTCGCCGCGTCGGAGGCCATCGAGGAGATCATCTCCTCCTACGAGCCGGACTACCCGATCGAGCTGAACCTGAAGGTGGACGCGGGGCCGCTGCAGGCGCGGCGGCTGATCCAGCGCATGCTGGACGCGGAGAAGGTCGGCTGAGGATGACGCAGGTCCCACCCACCTACTACGCGCCGGTGGTCGTCCGGGGGCCCTGGTGGACCGACGAGGAGCCCTCGCTGCGGGTCACGCGGACCTCGGGTGGGGCCGCGGTGGCGATCTGGACCGCGGGCGAGGGCCCGAGCGTGCTGCTCGTGGCCCCCGACGCCGGGCTGCACGATCTCTGGTCGCCGCTCTCGCCCCTGCTGCGCGACCGGGTGACGGTCCACGCGCTGGACCGTTCCGGGCTGAGCTACGCCGACGACGTCGAGCAGGTGGCGGTGGCGGCGACCGCGGTCGGTGCGGAGTATCTCGCAGGCTTCGCCGACGATCTCGCCCTGCTGCGCGACGCAGGCCGTCGCGCCGGCTCCGTGCGGGCGGTCGCCGTGCTCGTCGTCGCCGGGGAGGCCGTGGCGGACGAGCTGCTCGATCCCGACCTCATGGGGCGGGTGGAGGTCTCCAGCCGGGTGGTCTCCGACCTGACCGAGGCCGACGCGCAGCGCTTGCTCGACGTTCTGGTGGAAGGAGGGGAGCGGCAGTGACCCTCCCCAGCGAGGCCGGCCGGGTGGTGCTGGTCACGGGCGGTGCCACGGGCATCGGTGCCGAGATCGTCGCCGAGTTCGCCGGGGCGGGCGCGGACGTTGTCGTCGCCGACCTCGCCGAGCCCGGCGCGGACGCGGCGAAGGCCGAGTACGTGCGGGTCGACATCACCCGCGACGATGACCTCCGCGGCCTCGTCGAGGCGACGGTGGACCGGCACAGCCGCATCGACGCGCTGGTGAACTGCGCGGCGATGTACAAGACGCTGGGCGGGAAGCGGGCGCTGGAGGAAATCGGGCTCGACGACTGGGACCGGGTGATGCGGGTCAACACCCGGGGCACCTGGCAGGCCATGAAGGCCGTCCTCCCGGCGATGTCCGAGCACGGCGGGCACATCGTGAACATCTCCTCGACCACGGCCCGCAACGGCTCGCCCGGGTTCGCCCACTACGTGGCGTCGAAGGCCGCGGTCGAGGGCCTCACCCGGGCGGCGGCCCGCGAGCTGGGCCCACGCAAGATCACGGTCAACGCGGTGGCCCCCGGCCTGGTCGACGACGAGGCGACCAGGGTCCTGAACGACGCTGCGTACGTCGCGGCCGCGTCGGGCAGGCGGGCCATCCCGCGGTCGATGTACCCCTCGGACCTCGTCGGCGCCGTGCGGTTCCTCGGCGGGCCAGGCGCGGGGTTCATCACCGGCCAGGTCCTGGTCGTCGACGGGGGAGGACTCTTCACATGAGCGACCTGATCACGGTGACCGACCCGAGCACGCTCGAGACGCTCGGCGAGGTCCCGGTCAGCACCACCGCGGAGGTGGAGGCGGCCGTCGGCGCCGCCGACGCGGCGCTCGAGGGCTGGGCGGGCGACCGGGTGCGCAGGCTGGCGTTGCTGCGGGCCTGGGCCGAGGAGGTCCGCCGGGACCAGGACGCGCTGGCCGCGGCCCTGGTGGCGCAGACGGGCAAGCCCGTCGTCGAGGCACGCCGGGAGGTCGCGTCCTGCGCGGCCACCCTGGACTTCTACGCGGGCCTGGGGCGCTACGTCGGCGGGCGCGCCGGGACGCTGACCGACGGCAGCGAGGCCCACCTGGTCCGCGAGCCGATCGGCGTGACGGCGTTCATCACCCCGTACAACTACCCGGCGACCTTGCTGATCCGGGACCTGGCGCCCGCGATCGCGGCGGGGGTCACCGCCGTCGTCAAGCCGGCACCGCAGACCACCCTGGTCACCCGGCAGCTCGTGGAGCTGGGGTACCGGGCCGGGGTGCCACGCGACGCCGTGTCGATCGTCGTCGGCGGGGGAGAGGTCGGGGAGGCGCTCGTCGGGCACGACACCGTGCGGGCCGTCGCCTTCACCGGCTCTACCGGCGTCGGCCGGGCTATCGGGCGGCTGGCCGCAGACGGGGTGAAGCAGACCCTGCTCGAGCTCGGTGGCAAGAGCGCGTCGGTCGTGTTCGCCGACGCCGATCTCGAGACCGCGCTGTCCACCTCGCTGAAGGCGGGCGTAGTGACCGCGGGGCAGATGTGCATGGCCTGCACCCGGATCCTCGTGCAGGCCCCCCGGTACGACGAGGCGGTCGTCCGGCTGACCGAGCTGGCGGCCGACCTCACGGTCGGGGACCCGCGCAAGGAGACGACCACGCTGGGGCCGCTCATCTCGCGGACCCAGTTCGACAAGGTGCGCCACTACCTGGACGTCGCGGCCACCGACGGCACGATCGTGACCGGCGGCGAGGCGGTGCACCCCGACGGGCTGCCCGGGCACTTCCTCACCCCGGCGCTGGTCACCGGCCTGCCGGTGGACTCCGCGGTGGTGCAGGAGGACATCTTCGGTCCGGTGATCTCGGTCGAGTCGTTCGACACCGTGGAGGATGGCGTCGCGCTCGCCAACGCGACCCCGTTCGGGCTCGCCGCGGCGGTGTGGACGTCGGACATCGACACGGCGTGGCAGGCGAGCAGGCGGATCCGGGCGGGTTCGGTCTGGGTCAACGGCTACAACCGCAACGCTCCAGAGATCCCGAGCGGGGGCCACAAGCTCTCCGGCCTCGGCCGCACGCGCGGGGTCGAGGGGATCGAGCAGTTCACCGAGCTCAAGAACATCCACTTCAGCACCGGCGGCCGGGCGGGCACCCAGGCCTGATCGACCATGTGTACTCGCACATCCCGAAGGAAGAGGCGAACGATGCGGATGTACGGATCTCGGCAGTCGGGGTGGCCGCCGGGCGACCGCCGACGTACGGGATGACAACGTCCACCTCGGACGAGTCGATCCTGTTCGCCTCGCGTTAGGCAAGCCATTCACCGGCCGCCCTGTTCTGTATGGCGTCCGACCTTCCATTAGACGGGATCCGAGAGGGCTGAGCGTGATGACTGGGACCTTGACGGGTCGCGTGGTATTCGTCACCGGAGCGGGTAATGGACTGGGGCAAGAGTACGCCCACAGGCTCGCCAACGCGGGGGCGCGGGTTGCTGTCGTCGACGTCGACGGAGAAGCCGCGCGATCGACCGCCGAGGAGATCGGCGCCGAGGTGGGTGAGGACCGTGTCTCGAATTTCGAGCTGGATGTCCGGGATGCTGCGGCAATCGGTGCGGCGGTGCGTCATGTCACCGACGCTTGGGGGCGTCTCGACGCCTTGGTCAACAACGCCGGCGGATCGCTCTATCCGGCGAGACCCGTGGATTCCTTCACCGACGAGCAGTGGACTCACATCATGGAGGTGAATCTGAAGTCCGTCTGGCTCTGCACGACCGCGGTCCTTCCCGTCATGCGCGCCGCGGGATACGGCAAGGTCGTCAACGTGTCGTCGACCACGGTCGCCCGTGGTGAACCTCGAGGCCTGGCCCCGTACATCGCTGCCAAGGCCGGCGTGACGGGCCTGACACGTGCCCTTGCCCGAGAGCTCGGCGGCGACGGAGTACGAGTCAATGCCATCGCCCCCGGCTATGTTGCCCTCACGGGGCACCGTGCTCATTCTCCCGACGCCGCCCAGGCGCTTCAAGGACGGATCACCTCCGAGCAGTGCCTTCCGTTTGCGCTGTCACCCGCGGATGTCGCCGGAGCCGTGGAGTATCTGTGCTCGGCAGCCTCTGATTCCGTGACCGGGCAGGTCTTCAACGTCGACGGAGGCTGGGCCCACAACTGAAAGGGAGCGCCCCGCCATGGTGAACGGCCGAACGTATCGCGTCGTCCAGACGCGACTGGCTCCGGTGTCGCGTAGCGCAGATCAGCGATCGTGACGCTCGACTCTCATGATCGGTCACGATCATGAGCACCTCGGTTTGCAGATGGAGAAAGCGATGAGCTCAACGGAGAGCGCGAACGATGTCACGTCGTCCACATCAAAGGAACTGCGACGGGTCGTCCTGTCCAGCTATCTTGGGACGGCCCTCGAGAACTACGACTTCCTGCTATACGTCACGGCCGCCAGCCTCGTGTTCGGGAAGGTGTTCTTCAGCGGCTTGCCTCCGGTTGCCGCGACCATCGCCTCGCTGGGGACGCTCGGAGCTGGTTATCTGAGCCGACCCCTCGGTGCGCTGATCTTCGGCTACGTCGGCGACCGGTTCGGGCGCAAGCCCGCGCTGGTCTGGACACTGATCATCATGGGCGCGGCGACCACTCTGACCGGGCTGCTGCCGACGAGCCAGCAGGTGGGTGCATTGGCGCCGATCCTGCTGGTCACCGTTCGGGTGGTGCAGGGGATCTGTGTGGGTGGCGAGTGGGGTGGCGCGGCGCTCATGGCGTTCGAGCACGCGCCCGAGCGTCACCGTGGATTCGCGGCCAGCTTCGTCAATGCCGGTCAGGTGAGCGGTACGGCGCTGGGCGTAGGGCTGCTGGCCTTGTTCTCGCTGCTACCCGACGAGCAGTTCATGTCCTGGGGATGGCGGATCCCGTTCCTGCTCAGCGCCGTGCTCGTGGGAGTGGGACTGTGGATCCGTCTGGGGATCGCGGAGTCGCCGTTGTTCATCGACCAGCAGCGCAACGGGCGGGGTGCCGGCGACGTTGAGGATGTCCCGCTCTGGTCGGTCCTGCGCCGGCCGAAGTCGTTCCTGCTGATCTTGTTCGCGCTTCTCGGCCCGTTCCTGCTCACTGCCGGAATCGGTAGCTCCTTCGGCCTCGCCTACGCGAGACAGAACGGTCTCGACGCCTCGGCTGTCCTGGGCATCACATTCGTGGCCTCAGTCGTATGCATTCCGTTCGCGCCCTTGGCGGGAGCCTTGTCCGACCGCTACGGACGGCGCGGAATCATGATCGGCGGGCTTGTCGGCGCGATCGTGTTCATCTACCCATTCCTCCTGATGACCGGCTCTGGTGACACCGGTCCGACATTGATTGCCTTCATCGTCCTCTATGCTTTCATCATCACGCCGATCTTCGCGGTCAGCGTCGCATTCCTCGCGGAGCAGTTCGAAACCAGCTCCCGGTACACCGGTGCCTCCTTGGGGTTCCAGCTCGCCTCGACCGTCGGAGGCGGGTTCGGCCCCGCTGCTCTCGCCTCGCTTCTGGCCGTGCAGAACGGCGGTATCGGCCTGATCCTCGTCCTCGTCATCGGCACCTGCCTGCTCAGCGTTCTCGCGATCATCCTGACCAGCAGTCGCCGGCTGCCCGCGACCTCGGGCGTGGTCACGGCGCAGGAGGGTGCAAGTTGACCGGGCGGTTGGCCGGGAAAGTCGCGTTGATCACGGGATGCGGAAGCGGGCAGGGGCGGAGCGCGTCATTGCTGTTTGCCCGAGAGGGTGCCCGCATAGTGGGCTGCGACCTGGATTCGACGGCCGCCGACGAGACGGCTCGGCTCGTGAACGACGGTGGCGGTCGCATGGTGGCGCTGGCCCCGGTCAACTGCAGCGACGAGGCTGAGGTGAAGAGCTGGATCGACTTCGGCGTCGACACGTTCGGCGATTTCGACATTCTGTACAACAATGCGTCCGGCTGTCGATTCGCCCCGATCGAGGAGATGACCCGGCAGGAGTGGGACTACACGCTGGCGAATGAACTGACGTTGGTCTTCCTCGCCGTCAAGCATGCCGTTCCCGTGTTCCGACGGCGGGGCGGCGGTGTCGTCCTCAACACCGCGTCGACCCAGGGCCTGCGCGCAGGTGCGCCGGGCACCTTCGCCCATTCTGCGACGAAAGCCGGCGTCATCGCCCTGACCGAGAGCATGGCAGTGGAGCTGGCGTCCTGCAATGTCCGGGTGAACGCCGTGTCACCAGGTCTCACCAAGACGCCGAGCCTCCTCCCCCAGATCGAGGAATGGGGAGGCGAGGATCGCGTCCGGATGAGATCTCTCAACCACCGCCTCGGCCAGCCTGCAGATGTGGCCAACGCGGCGATCTTTCTCTGTTCCGATGAGGCCGCTCACATCACCGGAGCGAACCTGGTCGTCGACGGAGGCGCCGTGATCGCCCCGGGCGCGGGCAGACCGTCGGCGTCACCTCAGGTTTACGCGTTCCACTGATTCGCCACTGGCGTCGCCTCGAGCAAGGTGCAGTTCTCGTTTGAGGTGAACCGCCCCCGGCGTGTCGAGACTTCGGACTCGCCGGGCTCCTCACCATCTGTCAGCGGTGGACTGCGACTCGCCTCCGCACGCGCGGGGTCGAGGGGATCGAGCAGTTCACCGAGCTCAAGAACATCCACTTCAGCACCGGCGGGTAGTGACGCCGCTCGTCGTGATCCGGTGGCTGGAACAGTCCCGGGGATCCCGGCGGGCCGCCGATTACCGTCCGTCTCGAGCGCGGGCGGACCGCAGCGCTGGTTCGCGGGCGGTGCGATGTCGCACTCCCGGACGGAAGGAAGGACGACCACATGCCGGACCTCCAGGCATCGGGCATCCGGGAGGCCGCCGAGCGGCTGCTCGAGGCCACCAGGACCCATGTCCCGTGCGCGCCGGTGCGCGACGTGCTCCCGGACGGGAGCGGGGAGACCGCCTACGCGGTGCAGGGCATCCTGACCGAGCGGGCCCTCGCCGACGGCCGCCGGATGGTCGGAAGGAAGGTCGGCCTGACCTCGCCTGCGGTTCAGCGCCAGCTGGGCGTGGACCGGCCGGACTTCGGCGTGCTGTTCGCCGACATGGAGGTGCCCGCCGGCACCGAGGCGGACTCCGGCCGGCTGCTGCAGCCCAAGGTCGAGGCGGAGATCGCGTTCGTGCTCGCCGCCGACCTCGATGCCCCGGACCTGGACGCCGCGGCCGTGCGGGCCGCGACCGCCCACGTCGTGGCGGCGCTGGAGATCGTGGACAGCCGGATCGCGGGATGGGACATCACCTTCGCCGACACGGTGGCGGACAACGCGTCCAGCGGGCTGTACGTGCTGGGGGCGGAGCGCGTCGAGCTGGGCGACCAGGACCTGCGGACCGTGCGGATGGAGCTGACTGACGGCACCGGCGCTACCGTCAGCGAGGGGACCGGCGCCGCGTGCCTGGGCGACCCGGTCGAGGCGGTGCTGTGGCTGGCCGCGACGTGTCGGGACCTGGGGGCGCCGCTGCGGGCGGGCGAGGTGGTCCTGTCCGGCGCCCTCGGCCCGATGGTCCCCGCGGTGTTGGGCCGCACCTACACGGCGCAGCTCTCGGGGCTGGGCTCGGTGTCGGTCGGGTTCTCGCAGGACGAGCGCGCCGGGCGTGAGGTCATCCACGCCGGCGGAGTGAGGGAGGACGGGCGATGAGGACCGGAGGCGTGACGAAGGTCGCGATCGTGGGGTCGGGCCACATCGGGTCCGACCTGATGATGAAGGTCATCCGGCTGTCGGAGACCCTGGAGATGGGGGCGATGGTCGGCATCGACCCGGCGTCGGACGGGCTCGCCCGCGCGGCCCGGCTCGGGTTCGCGACGACATCGGACGGCGTGCGGGGCCTCGTGGAGCTGCCGGTGTTCGACGAGATCGGGGTGGTGTTCGACGCGACCTCGGCGCGGGCGCACCTGACCAACGCGGCGCTGCTGGAGCCCTACGGGAAGATCCTGGTGGACCTCACCCCGGCCGCGATCGGCCCGTTCGTGGTGCCCGCGGTGAACCTGGACAAGCACCGGACCGCGCGCAACGTCAACATGGTGACCTGCGGCGGACAGGCGACGATCCCGATCGTCGCCGCCGTGTCCCGAGTGACCGACGTGCCGTACGCGGAGATCGTGGCCTCGATCGCCTCGAAGTCGGCCGGACCGGGCACCCGGGCGAACATCGACGAGTTCACCGAGACCACGGCGAAGGCGATCGAGGTCGTCGGCGGGGCCCGCCGGGGCAAGGCGATCATCGTTCTGAACCCGGCCGAGCCGCCCATGATCATGCGGGACACCGTGCTGTGTCTCGCCTCGGGCGGCGACCCGGACGAGATCCGGGAGTCGGTGGCCGCGATGCACGCGGAGGTGTCGCGGTAGGTGCCGGGGTACCGGCTCAAGCAGCAGGTCCAGGTGGACCCGATCCCGGCGGACGAGCCGCTGGGCACGCTGATCGGGGACGCGCCGCGCCCGCGGTGGCGGGTCTCGGTGTTTCTGGAGGTCGAGGGAGCGGCGCACTACCTGCCTCCTACGCGGGCAACCTGGACATCATGACCTCGGCGGCGCTGCGGACGGCCGAGCAGCTGACCGCCGCCGCCCGGATCGCCGAGGTGGCCTGATGAGCACTGGCCCGAAGAGCGGAGCGCTCTACATCCAGGACGTCACCCTGCGGGACGGGATGCACGCCGTCCGGCACCGGCTCACCCCGGACCAGGTGCGCGCCATCGCCTCGGCCGTGGACCGGTCTGGGGTGGCGGCGATCGAGGTTGCGCACGGCGACGGCCTGGCGGGCGCCTCGCTGACCTACGGCCCGGGCAGCAACACGGACTGGGAGTGGATCACCGCCGCGGCCGAGGTCGTGGAGAACGCGGTGCTCACCACGCTGCTGCTGCCCGGCATCGGGACGATCGCCGAACTGGAGAAGGCTTTCGACCTCGGGGCACCGCCGCGCTGGCCCTGGGCCGGCAGGCCGCCCTGCTCCCCGCCCTGGCACCGGAGGAGTGGGGACGGATCGGCTGACTCCTCGTGGCGCCGACCGTCCTCGTTGGACGGGCGGCGCGGGTGTGTGGGAGTCAGATGCCGAGGACCCGCCGCAGTGCGTCGCCGAGCAGGGTCGTAGCCTGGTCCTGGTCCCACTGCGCGTCGCGGTG
>NZ_QEQT01000077.1:0-5578 GCF_003311655.1 Prauserella sp. PE36
TTGCCCGGCTCGTTTCCTGGCCCAGATCCCCATCTCCAACGCGTCAAGGGCGAGATTCGTGTGCAACGAGGTCGAGACCTGCCAGCCCACGACCATTCTTGAGAACACATCGATGACGAACGCGGCATATACCCATCCCGAAAACGTCCGGATATAGGTGATATCCGCTACCCAGAGTTGGTTCGGGCGATCGGCGGTGAAGCGGCGCCCGACCAGGTCTGCCGACGAAGGTGAGGCCGCGGCGATAGTGGTCCTGGGGCGCCTGCCCCGCCGTAGACCCTGCAGGCCCTTCTGCCGCATCAGCCGCTCGACCGTGCAGCGAGCCACGCGGATTCCCTCACGGTTGAGCTGGGCATACACTTTCCGCGCCCCGTAGACGCTGTAGTTCTCACGGAACACGCGCTCAATCTCGGTGAGCAGCTCCGCATCCCGCAGGACGCGTTTTGATGGTGCGCGTTTCCTCGCTGCCCAATACGTTCTCGGAGCGATCTGTACACCCGATTCTTTCAGGACTGCGCAGATCGGCTCGACCCCGAGTTTCTTCCCCTCAACAACACGCTCGCGGTGGCCATCGATATAGTCAAAGACCACCGCGAGCGGAACCTCCCGCCGATGGGCGGAATCGTCAGAGGTTACTTGGTCTTGCGGTCGAGCTCCGCGGCGGCGAAAAACGCCGAAGCCGTCTTCAGGATCTCGTTCGCCCGCCGCAATTCACGCACCTCGCGTTCCAGCTCGGCGATCCGCGCAGCGTCGTCGCTGGTGCGGCCAGGTGCCGTGCCGGCGTCGATCTCGGCGCGCTTGACCCACGTCCGCAACGCCTCCGGGTGCACGTCCAACTGACTCGCGACCCGGCGGATGACTGCCATCCGCTGCCCCTCGCGATCCCATCCAACGCCATCCGCGTCGCCCGCTCACGCAGCTCGTCGCTGTACTTCTTCGGTGCCGGCATGCTCTGCATCCTTCCTGGAATCAAAGCCTGCACAGAACCCGGGGCGCATCAGGGACTGTCCGATTAACGGCTCTGGCCCACTTCCGGTGGCGACGCGGTGTAGTTAGCCGAGGAGGATGCGGTGGCGTAGGAGAGTGAAAGCTGCGCGTCCGTACATCTGCCGCTTGATCATCTTCGTCTTGGTGTTAATGCCTTCGGTTCGTCCATTTTGGAATGAGTAGGTGAGGGCGGCATTGACGGCGTGGCGGTCGAGCTCGAGCCCGCGAGTGAACGCGTGCAGATGGGGCAGATCCTCGGCCCGAGCCTGGTCGATCCAGCCAGTGAGGCGCATATCGTTGCCGGCGGTGGGCGCCAGAAGGGCGGCGAAGTCGCCGACGAGACCGGCCAGCGCTGTCATCTCGGGGCAGGCGGCCACCGCGGCGTCGAGCCGTTCCCGCTGGTGGTCTTTGAGCCGGTCTGGGCGGGTGAGCAGGTAACGGGCCAGGCGCCGTGGCGAGATCGCCGGCCGGTCGGATTCGACACGGCCTTGGGTGATGTAGCGGTAGAGCAGGTTGAGGCTACCGAGGTAGCCGAGCTGCTTGATCTCAGCGAACAGGTGCTGCACCGGTACGGCGTGATCGACTTCACGGCGGCGTCGCAGATGCTCCCGGTAAGGGTCAACCAACGTGGGGCGGTACTTCGGGGCCCGGACCAGCCGCTCGGGTTCGCTGATCCGGGCGTAGCGCTTGACCGTGTTCAGAGCCAGATTCAACCGACGAGCGCACTCGAGCAGCCCGACTCCGACATCCAGCAGGTCATGAACCTGTTGCCAGCGCTCGCGGGTCGTCTGGGCTTGGATGCCTTCGCGCGGCGGTGGTCCGGTCTTGCCCCACCAGCAGCTGCTGTGCGCGGCGACCTCTTTGATGACGGCTTCGGCGAGGTTGTTGGGTCGGGCCTGGGCGCGGTGCGGGGATTGCTCCGGGTCCGTTTCCCAAGCCCGCCCGCCGAACCCGGGGTGCCCATTACTGAGCACCGGGCTCTCCACGAGATCATGCCGTTTGGGTGGGGCCGGTCAGAGCGTCCGGCCAAGGGGTGGGGATGCTGTTGCCCCGGTAGCGGTATCGAGTGATCGACACCAGGTTCGGCCGGAACCCATACGAGCACGGACGGAAGTCCGCCTCGAAGATCGGTTCCAGGACCAGCTTCAGCGCCGCCTGCACCACCCGATCGGTGACGGTCGGGATCCCCAGCCGGCGAAGTTTCCCGCCAGTCTTGGGGATCATTCGTTCCCGCACAGGCAGAGGCCGAAAGGCTCCCGCCCGCAGCGACGAACGGATGTGGTTCAGGTGCGCGTGCACCCCGGATACTTCGACGTCGGCGGCGCGCACGCCGTCCACGCCCGCTGTCCGGGCCCCGGTGTTGCCCGCGACCCGTTCGAAGGCCATCACCAAGGTGGCCGGGTCGCAGACGAAGTTGAACACATCGTCGAACCGGAAGCTGTGATCGGCGACCGCCCAACGGTGCAGCTTGGTCTGCATCTTCCGTACCCGCAGCCACGCCATGTCGGCATCAGGCCACACGACCGGGACATCCACCCCGGATTCTCCGGACATTGCAGCACCGCCCTTGCGATCTCGCTGCCGCCCTTCCCCGTGTACCGGGCTCTCCCCGGCGCGGAGTACTACGGCGGCTCCGCCCCTCCCACGGCCTGGTCGGCCGACGTCTCAGGTCACGACATCAGCGCGACGACGTGGCCTGGCCTCGGCGATACGGGAGGGAGATTCTCTCCGCCCAGTCGACGATCAGGTAGAGGGCGGCGCCCATCAGCCCGGCGACGACGAGCCCCACCATGGACTCGCTGAGCGACAGGATCTGCCACGAGTGCCAGATCATGTACCCGAGCCCGCTCTGGGAGGTCAGGAACTCCACGGCGATGACGCCCAGCAGCCCCAGCCCCACGGAGATCCGCAGTCCGCCGAAGACGACGGGCAGGGCGGCGGGCATGACCACCGAAGCGGAGGTCCGCAACTGGCTCATCTTGTAGGACCGGGCCACTTTGAGGTAGATCTTCGGCACCTCGGACACCGCCGTCATCGTGCTGATCAGCATGGTGAAGAAGGGGCCGAGGCCCACCATGATGATCACCGAGTTCTCGTTCAGCCCTACGACCAGCAGGATCAGCGGGAAGAGCGCGATGCGAGGGAGCGCCTGCGTTGCCGCGACGATCGGGTTGACGACGGCCTTTACGTTCCGGGACAGCCCCATCACCAGTCCGATGAGGACTCCGGGGATCGCGCCCAGCGCCATTCCCAGCAGGAGGCGCCGGAGCGTGGTCAGCGTGTCGTCGAGCAACGAGCCCTGGACCAACAGGTACCAGCTGTCTCGCGCGATGTCCGACGGGGCGGAGAACACCCGCCGGTCGATGACCCCGGTGACCGAGAGCACCTCCCAGATGACCAGCAGCGCCACCGGCGAGACGACGGCGAACACCACCTCACGGGTCGGCCTGCGGCGGCCCCGTCGCCGGCCCGGCACCACGACGGTTCCCGAGCTCCCCGCCCGCTCAGCCTGCTCCGACGTCCTCGCGTTCATGATCCACCACCCTCGACCTCGCGGTTGTGCGTCGCCACGACCTCTTCTCGCAGCAGCTCCCACACCGCCGCGCGGAGCTCGACGAAGCGCTCGTCGCTCTGCATCTCCAGCACGTGCCGCGGGCGCGGGATGGGCACCGGCAGGATCGTCTTGACCCGACCCGGGCGGGCGCTCATCACGACGACCCGGTCCGCGAGCCTGATGGCCTCGTCGATGCTGTGCGTGATGAACAGGACGGTCTTGTTCGAGCCTTCCCAGATGGCCAGCAGCTCGTCCTGCATGAGCAGCTTCGTCTGCTCGTCCAAGGCCCCGAACGGCTCATCCATCAGCAGCACGTGGGGGTCGTTGGCGAACGCGCGAGCGATGTTCACGCGCTGGCGCATCCCACCGGACAGCTCGTGCGGATAGGAGTGCGCGAACCGCCCCAGGCCCATCCGTTCGATCATCCCAAGCGCGACGCGGCGGCGCTCTGCTTTGGGAACCCCCCGCGCCTTCAGACCGAAGGCGGCGTTGTCCAGGACGGTCAGCCAGGGGAAGACGCTCTGTTCCTGGAACACGACCGAGAGCGTCGGGCGGTCCGGCGGGAGCTCGCCGAACACGATCTCTCCCGTCGACTGCCGCTCGAGTCCGGCGATGATGTTCAGCAGGGTGGTCTTGCCACATCCGCTGGGCCCGACGACACAGACGAACTCGGCCCGCGCGAGCTCGAGGTCCGTGCTCTGCAGCGCCGTCGTCGTGCCCGACGCCGTCTCGAAGACCTTGCTCAGGTTCCTGACCTGGACCGCCGGCCGGGCGCCGGCGCTCTCGGGGGCGTCACCGAGGACGTCGACCGACCCCACCGCGGCGCGCGCGAGCTGCTCGTCCGTCACTTCTGCCCACCGCCTGTCCCGATCGCGTCGACGATCGACCCGTCGACCAGCTCGTTGACATCGATGGGCACCGTGACCAGGCCTTGCTTGGCGTAGACGTCCTGGGCCTGGGACAGCCCCGTGGTGTCGACCCTCCCGTCGGGGGAGGCGTACGGGGTCGCGCCCAGCTTGGGCAGCAGGTCCGCCGGCACCTTCCAGTACTTCACCGCGATGTTCGAGAGCTCCGGGGTCCACTGGCCGTTGCCGGCGCGCAGGTCCTCCGCCGCCTTCTGCAGACCGCGGGCGAAGGCGACCGCGGCGCAGGGGTTGTCCTTGAGGAACTGCTCCGAGGCGACCATGAGGCCGCCCTGCTGGTCGGGGCTGATCTGCTCGCCGGTCTTGTAGACCACGGCGAGCCCCTGCTCACGCATCAGGGTCGCGGCGGGCTCAACCTGTGCGGCGACGTCCACGCCGCCCCGCCTGAACAACGTGACCAGGTCGGGCGGCGCCGCCACCGAGGACTTGGCCTGCACCTGGCCACCCAGACCCGACTGCTGGATCAGGTTCTGCATCAGCAGCGACGCGCTCGAGCCCTCCGCCAGCTGCTCGAGCCGGAGGTCCTTCAACGCCGAGGGGTCGGCTTGGAGCCGGGCCGCCGCCTCCGGCGTCGCGACGATGCTGACAGTGCTGAGGTAGCCCTCCTTGTTCGCACCATAGGCCATGATGATCTTGACATCGAACCCCTGGTGCCGCGCGTTGAACAGCGGAGCGCCAAGCCCGCCCGCCAGCAGGTCGAGCCCACCGCGCGCCAGCTGCGGGAACATCTCGTTCGCGGAGCCCGGCAGCTCGGTGACCTCGGGCGTCACCCCCTCCTGCGTGAAGTACCCCTTCTCCAGCGCGATCGAGATCGGCAGAGCGCTCAGCAGGGTCGGGTTGTAGGCCAGCTTCACCGAGTAAGGCTGACCGTTCGGTGGCTGCACCGGACAGTCCGCGGCGTTCTCGGCCCCCGACGGGCCGCCGCCCGACGGTGACCCGCACGCGGCAAGCGCCGCGAACAGCAGGGGCAAGGCGGCCAGTGCCGCCCAGCGCGTGTAGGACCTCATGATCTCCTCGTTCCGTGTCAGCCGTTGTCACCGATGCCGAGGACGCGCCGTAGTGCGTCGCCGAGCAGGGTCGTAGCCTGGTCCTGGTCCCACTGCGCGTCGCGGTG